>DASZFS010000279.1:0-43048 GCA_035939575.1 Vicinamibacterales bacterium
GATGCTACTCCCCGAACGCAAAAGGTAACTTCGGTCTCCCCCGAGATTGGAGTGACCCGTCGCCGGAGGGTCGCTCGCGTTCGGCGGTCCCGACGGCACGGGAATGCAATGCCGGAGCACGATCGTATCATCGCCAACCAGTACCTCCTTGATCACCAAGCGCACGAGGCGTTGCCGTTCGAGGATGTCGAGCGTGTCGGCGGCCACTCGCAATCGGGCGAGAAATGCCGAGAGCGTCTCCGCAAGCTGCAGATAGGCTGTCCGCTCGCGAGTCTGATCCGCAATCGATTGCAGCTCGGTCCGCAGCGCCTGCTCGCGGTAGCGCAAGGGGGGCATGCGCTCCCGCAGCTGATCAAGCGAGAGGAGTTCTTCCTGGTACGCGGTCAGGATCCGCTCGATGCTCTTGCCGACTCGGACCAGATCGCGCTGCAACGACTGTTCGCGTTGCTTGGTCGGATCGGCGGCACGCGCGGCGGCGAGGCGTCGGTCAAGTTCCTGTTGAATCAACGTGGGATGTTCGAGCAACCGAATGACCTCGGTCCAGACGATCTCATCCAGCAGGTCCTGCCGGACTGGTTGGCTTTCACACCGCGGACCGCCCAGGTGCCGCCAGGCATCCGAGCCGATGCAGCGATAGTAGTGGATCAGGCGTGCGCTCGATCGCGTCGAGGTGCGAGAGAGGGCGTAGCCGCAGCGCCGGCAGCTCACCAGACCCTGCACGAGGCTGGGTGCAATCGTTCGTCGCCGCGACCGTACTTTGTTCTGCTGCAGGAGTTCCTGGGCGCGCGCGAAGGTGGGTTCGTCAATCAGGGCCGGCACCGGGATCTCGATCCATTCGTCGCGGGGTCGTTCATGGTTTGCACTATTGCGAGTGCCGATGCCGCCGCGCATCCGCAGCGGCCGCGTCACGCGCTGACGGGTGGTGAGGCGCGTCTTACCGAAGCAGGCCGTGCCGATATAGGCGGGGTTGCGCAGCATCGCCCAGACCACCGACCGCTCCCACCGAGCCCCCGGCTTGCGCGTGGCCACGCCCTCTTGATTGAGCCAACGCGTAATGGCGCCGATGCTCCAGCCTGTCACCGTGTAGTGTTCATAGACCTGCCGCACCAGGCGCGCTTCGGCGTCGATCACGGCATACGCGGCGGGGGCTTCGTCACTCTTGCGAATGTAGCGGTAGCCGTACGGGGCACCGCTCAACACGCTGATTTCGCCCTTTCGTGCGCGGTGCCGCTTGCCGCGCCGCGAGCGCTCCAGAATTTGGGCCCGTTCGTACTCGGCGATCATCCCCTGAAATTGGACGAGGAGCTGATCTTCGGCCGTCGCTGTCTGCGGCGCGTTCAGAAACCGTGTCTCGACGCCATGACGGGCGAGTTCCTCGATCAGCAGGATCTGATACGCATATTTGCGACTGAGGCGATCCGGGCTATAGACGAGGACGACCTGAATCTGTCCTTCGGCTGCCAGATCGCGCACCCGCTCCAGGCCTGGTCGTTCGAGCGTGGCCCCGCTATACCCCTCGTCTTCGAAGATCCACGCCGTCGGCACCTCGAGGTCGAGCGTCTTCGCCAACTCGATCAACGCTGCGGTCTGGCTCGCAATCGTGTGCGCCTCGCGTTGCTGCTCCGAAGAGACCCGAGCGTAAATCGTTGCCATCCGCATGCAGACGCTCCCTCACAGTGGCTTCGAGCGCGCGGGCTCGAGTCGGGACGAGAATCTCGTAGGCGTGGGCGACCTTGTTGGCCCGTAATCGATCGAAGGCGTAGTCGAGCTGAACGTGGAGGGTGCCGCGGCGTGCGTGTCGCTCAGCCACGTCGGCGATGGAAGGCGCCGAGAAACGCAGCCAGCGCCTGGGTGATGATCTGCCCGAGTGTGAGTCCACTGCGCCGCGCGTACACGCGGAGCGCGCGCACCAGACTCACCGGGAGCTTGAACGTGATGGCCATCGTCGGCTCCACCACGGGAACGGGAGCGCTCAATGCGGCGGCTTGCTCGAGATACCGATAGGCCTGCCGCAAGGACAGCGCGAACTCGTCGGCCAGCTGCCGGGCGGCGTCGGCTGTCTCGATCCGCTGGCCGAGCAGCCGGTAGGCGGCATTTAAGAGCCGCGCCTTGTGCGCCTTCGTGGCGCGCGTCATGTGACACAAACATAGTACTATTTACGACGCAAATCAAGCAGGGGCCGCGCACGCCATCCCACAATCACCCGATCAAACTGAAAGTTACCTTTTGCGTTCGGGGAGTAGCACTGCCGCCCTGAGGCGTCCCCTCCTCCGCCCGCGTTCGCTTCCCCTCCTCCATCACGCCGGCGTTCAGCCATTTCTGGATGAGGCGCACGACGCGTTGGTCCGCGATGCGGTGCTCGACAAACGTGACGAGCCATCCGTGGTCGATGGTATCGAAGAACCCGCGGATGTCCACGTCGAGCACCCAGTTCACGTTCTTCGTCAGCAGACCGGTGTACAGCGCGTCCAGCGCGTCGTGCTGGCTGCGCCCCGGTCGGAACCCGTACGAGAAGCCGAGGAAGTCCGTTTCGTAGATGGCGTTCAACACCTCGACGGTGGCGCGCTGAACGATTTTGTCCTCCAGCGCGGGAACGCCGAGCGGTCGCTGCCGCCCGTCCTCCTTCGAGATGTACACCCGACGAACCGGCTTGGCCCGGTACGCCCCGCGTTTCAGCCGTTCGGAGAGGTCCTGGAGGTGTTCCTCCAGCGCCGCCCCGTAATGCCGCCACGTCTCGCCGTCGACGCCGGGTGCCGCTTCCTTCTTCACACTGAAGTAGGCGGCCCGAAGGGCGTCGAGTTGGTAGACATGGTGCAGGAGCGCCGTGAACCGCATCTTCTTATCCCGTCTTGCTGCGTGACGTACCCGCTTCAGCGCACTGAGCGCGTCGACCCGGCTCGGAGTCCGGGACGCGTTTTGCTGTGGCGGGTTTCCTTTGGCCAGACCCCTTCCCTCCGTCCCCTCCGCGACCGGTTGCCCGGTGTTGTTCGAGAACTTCACGGGTACTGCGGGTCTGTCCGACTTCCCGTGGTCGTTCATCGTCGGCGTACGTCCTTAGACTTCCCGACGCGTCCCGCGACCCCATCTGCCGCGGGCGGACACGGGACCTCCCGGCTCCCGCACGAGGTGCATCCGTACGTGCACGGGGTCTCTGACCGCGCGGGACTCAGGCGCCTCTCGCGATATCGATGCGCCTGGTGGAGCCTTCCGCTTTCTCCTACAGCGTCGGCGTCCCGGAGGAAGTCTCTTTCGCGGCTGAATACCCGGCCCGCACGTCCCCCTGTCAACGCTTCGACGCCGCCCTCACAGACGGCTCCGCATGACTCGGGGTCGGCGTGGGTCGCTAGCCCTTCACCGTATGACTCTTTCATTCACTACACCTCGCCGGTTTAGCCGGCGCACAGGAGAAATGAGATGGCCATGAACACACCTCCGATCGTGTCGCAGCAGGAGTGGGAGGCTGCGCGCCAGCAGCTCCTCGTGAAGGAGAAGGCTCTGACCCGCTCCCGTGACGCGCTGGCAGCCGAACGTCGGCAGATGCCTTGGCTGGCTGTGAACAGGAAGTACGAGTTCGAGGGACCCAAGGGCAAGGTAAGCCTGCTCGATGTGTTCGAGGGCCGACGTCAGTTGATCGTCTATCGCGCCTTTTTCGAGCCCGGGGTGTTCGGCTGGCCCGAGCACGCCTGCCGTGGCTGCTCTCTGGGTGCCGATCAGGTCGCCCACCTGGCCCATCTGAACGCCCGCGACACCACCCTCGTTTACGCCTCACGCGCGCCGCAGGCGGACATCGCGCGCTTGAAGGCGCGCATGGGCTGGGAGATGCCCTGGTACACCATCACCGACGCGTTCGACGAGGACTTCGGCGTCAATGAATGGCACGGCCACAACGTGTTCTTCCGTGACGGCGAGCGAATGTTCCGCACATACTTCGTCAACGGCCGGGGCGACGAGGCGATGGGGACCACGTGGAGCTACCTCGACATCACGCCGCTCGGCCGTCAGGAGACGTGGGAGGACTCACCAGAGGGTTACCCCCAGACCCCGCCGTACAAGTGGTGGAATTGGCACGACAATTACAACGCCAAGACCTCGCCTGACCCGAAGTGGGTCGAGGTGTCCGACGCGGGCGAAGCCACCTTCCGCAAGTGACCTCTTCTACCAATCTTCTACCAATCGGGCGTGCTGGTCTGGCGTTCGCTCCGCGCCTCGAACAACCGCGCGCAGAGGACGCCGAAGGCGGCACCTCCGACGTGGGCCATGTACGCAACGCCGCCCTGAGGCTGAGTGCTGGCCATCGATCCCACCTGACTCAACACTTGAGTGGCCATCCACAACCCCACAAGCAGCCAGGCCGGCACGTACACGACACTCACAAACCAGCCGAGCAGCAGCAGGGTCTTGATGCGATCGCCCGGATAGGTCACGAAGAACGCGCCCATCACGGCGGCAATCGCTCCGCTGGCGCCTACGTTTGGCACGGTCGAACCTGGGGCAACGACGATCTGCGCGAAAAAGGCGACCAGACCGCCAAAGAGGTAGAACGCCAGGAACCTCCCATGACCCATCACGTCCTCGATCTCCGGAGCGAACGCCCAGAAAAAGACGAGATTGCCGGCAATGTGCATGAACCCGGCGTGCAGGAACATCGCGGTGAGCAGGGTGATCCAGTTGTGGCCGGCGGTGATCGCCGCGGGAACGACAGCCCATTGGCTCACGAATTCTTCGCCGCCTGAGATCTCCAGCAGGAATACAAAGATGTTCGACGCGATGATGAGCGTGGCGACGATGGGGAGGTGGAGCGGTCGGCGTGAAGCGTCGCTGAGCGGAATCATGTCTCGTCCTCAGATGCGCAAGCGGCGCTGAAAGCGGTCTCAGCGAACGCGCTCCAGCGTGAGACGCCGCGTGAGGGTTTCGTCTCCGGCCTTGATCGAGTTCGGCGCCGGACCGAACAGCAGCTTGCCCAGCTCAAAGCGAAAGAACCGCTTCTGTTCAGTCCCGACGTAGTCAGGCCTCCACGCGGCCTCGACTTTCAACGTCACTGTCCCCGCCGCATCGTCGATCGAGCACGGCCCGCTGTAAGCGATGTAGGTGCTGAGCAGCGCTGATTTCATCTGCTCGCCGACCGGCTGATCAGCCGATTGAAACCGCGGTGTGTCGCTCGACATGATCTGGAGGTAGCACGATCCGCCCTCGACGACGATCGATCCGATCGGACGGGTGCCCCACGGATATCGGGCGACGCTTCCGTCGGCGCGCAGGTCCTCGGCAGCGAGCAGCTTCCAGCGGCCCGCGAGCGTTTCGGCGCTGGCGGGTCTCGCCAGCGTCGCCAGCACGGCGCAGACGATCGCCAGGCGCACGGCTATCGTCCCGCCGTGGTCTGGGTGCCGGCCGGAATGATCGGCAACACGATGTGGGACGGGTGGGTCCGGTCGTGCAGAACAGCGTTCGTCGCGACGATGGTGCGCCGGCTGTCGTTCAGCTTCTCCCCGGTGTTCGGGTTGATGTCGAAGCGCGGGAAGTTGCTGCTCGAAAGGTCGACCCGGATGCGGTGGCCCGCCTTGAACAGGTTCGACGTCGGATACAGCCTGATCGTGAACTCGTATACCGTCCCCGGCTGCATCAACTTCTCTTGCGTCAAAGAGTCCCGGAACCGCGCGCGCACGATGCCATCCTCGAGGTTCTGGTCGAACCCGGCAGGGTAGTCGCGATTCGGCGGGTGCACGTCGAGCAGCTTGGCGGTGAAGTCCGTGTCGAGCGCCGACGATGACGCCCACAGCTTCACTTCGATTTCGCCCGTGACCTCGACGTCGGTCTCGAGCGGCGCGGTCTGGAACACGAGCACATCCTTCCGCGCCGACAGCGGGATTGGGGTCTGGCCGTTCCACACGTGGGCGCCGCCGCGCTGGTCCCATGCGCCCTGCAACATGATCCCGTCTGACGAGGAGATGTTCCCTCCGATGGTCGGCACGGGATCCTTCGGATCGAACGCGTAGGTCGTCGACGCGGCGGCCGCGTCCGGCGGCGCGGGAGAGAGCCCGCCGCCCTGCTGGAAGTAGTAGTTGGTGTACCTGGTGCGCGCCAGCGGCCACTCGCGTTCGTCGCGCCACGCGCCGCCGTGATTATGGCGGCCGCCCTCACCCTTGCGCTCGTCACCGCCGCCCATCACGAAGACACGTACAGGCGTGACAAACGGCGCCGAGCGTCCCACCGAATTGGCCGCGCCCTTCAGCCAATGGTCGAACCATTCCAGGCGCCACGCCAGCGGATCCGCGATCGCGGCGTCCCGGCCGAAGTTGGTCTGTCCGTGCGCGGACGCGTCCTGCTGGCCGTGAATCCACGGTCCCATGATCAAGTAGACGGGGCCCTTGATCGATCGGCTGAGCGCCTGGTAGTTGCGCGACGTGTTGCCGGCCCACGAGTCGTACCATCCGCCGACCAGATACACCGGGATGTCCTTGTACCGGTCGGTGTGATCGACGATGTTGTTCTGCGAGTAGAAGTCGTCGTTGGTCCCATGTCCGAGCGCGCTCACGAGCCAATCCTCGTATTCGGGCGCGAGCTGCAGGGGCGTCGTGCCCTTCCGGATGGGCAGCTGCAATAAGTACGCGCGCTTGTTCTCGGCCATTTCCGCGAGCGCCGCGGCGGTCGCGGGATCGCGCGCCTCATGGCTGCCCTGGGGCGCGGCCATTGCAACAATCCAGTTGAACCAGCGCAGCTCGAATGCGCCTCCGTTCCGCATGCTCTGGTAGCCGTAGTTCGACATGGCGTCGACCGGAATCGCAGTCTTCAGGTTCGGCGCCTTCTCGAGCGCGATCGCGTGCTGCGTGCCGCCGACGTACGACGTCCCCATGGTCCCGATACTGCCGTTGGACCACGGCTGCCGTCCGATCCACTCGCACAGGTCGGCGCCGTCACGCCCATCGTCGGTGGTCATGCGCCAGACGCCCTCAGACCGGTAACGGCCCCGGATGTCTTCAGAGACGAACGCGTAGCCGCGCTCGGCGAAATAGCGCCCTTCGCGCTCGCTGCCATTCTTGTTGTACGGTGTGCGCTCGAGGATCGCCGGTAGATGATCGGCGATGACGGTCCCGTCTCGGGTGGGGAGGTAGATGTCAGTGGCGAGGCGAACCCCGTCGCGCATGGCGACCATGACGTCGCGCATGACGGCGACGCCGGCACCGCCCTGATCGGCACCGCCCTGGGCAGCGTGTAGCGCGCCGAAGAGGAGGGTGAATTCCAGAGAGACGACGAGGACGACCCGGAGGTGACGAAGCAGCATGGCAACCCCCGCCACACAATGAGCTTAAGGGAGGCCGAACGCAAGCAGGACGTTGCCGCGCATGCCGATGGCCAAGTCCGAATAACCGGAGGGCACGAAGACCATTCCGCCGGCAACGACCGGTCCGGCCGAGTTGATGGTGCCGCCGGTCGCAGGCACACCGTTCACCGTATCGAATTCGCGAACCGTGCTGTACTGCCACAGTGCTTTGCCGTCGGCCGTCGAATACGCGTAGACCGTTCCGGCGCTCGAGCCGAAGAACACCACGCCTGGAATCACGGTCGGCGGAGCGGCGCCGCCTTCTGGCGGTGACGCGCGCCAGACGATCTCGCCGCTTTCGATCCGAAGCGCCGCGAGCCCGAGAGGCTGGCTGCTCCGGACGATCGGAATGTATGCAAGTCGATCGTCGGCCGCCGAGCCCCACATAATTGCCCCGCCGCCGCCGTCGATGCCCAGCCCGACCTGGCGGCTCCAGACCACTGCGCCCTGGCGATCGGGATCGAGCGCCCAGGCGTGGCCGTCCTTCTGTCCGATCACGATGAGCGATCGCCCATCGGGCAACGTACGGAGGATGGGCGCGTTGCCGAAGTCCATGTCGGGTCCCAGATCGTCCGGGCACGTCTCGGATTTGTTGTCGGTCGGGACGTTCGGACGGTACTTGCCGGGGCAGTCCCGGACGTAGGCGTCGTTCGCCATCACCTGCCTTGTCCATCGGCGCCGCCCCGTGTCGAGATCGAACGCGACTACGGCGTCAGAAGCCTCAGCGGCCGGCTCCGTGTACGCGTTACCTGTTGCCACATACACCGCACGGCGTTTCAGATCGACCGTCGGCGATGACCAGACGCCCGCGCCGGCCGGTCCCCACAACTGCGTGCCCTTCGACGTTTTCTTCAGCGGGACGGGCTCCTGCTGAATCGTGTAGGCCTTCCAGAGCCGGCGCCCGGTGAGCGCGTCGTACGCCACGACGCCGCCGCGGAACCTGCAGCAGGGGTAGCTCGGGTTGCCCGCGCCAGACTCCTCCAGCGACGACATCGGGACGTACAACCGTCCGAGGGCGAGCGTCGGCGCTCCGGTCACGCGAACAACCGGGTGCGTGTCGATCCGCTCGATCCAGACCTGCGCGCCGGTCTCTGCGTCGACCGCGTACACGTTGCCTTTCACGTCGCCGAAGTACAAGAGAAAGCGATGCGTCTGGCTTCCTCGGCCGACGCTGATCGCAGTTCGCACGCCTGCAGCTGCGCGAAACGACCAGTAGACGCATCCGCTCGCCGCTTCGAGCGAGTACACGAAGCCGGTGTCGGCGCCGACGAAGACGCGGCCGCCGACGACGATCGGCTGCGCGTACGCGGAGTTGCCGTTGGGAAAGCCGAAGGCCCATCTGAGCATGAGCCTGGGTGCGTCGGCAGCCGACAGGGCGGGCGCGGGTTGAAAGCGCGAGTTGTCGCCGTCGAATCCCCAGCCGTTCCACGAGCCTTCCGCCGAAGGGGCGAACAGGGGGCGGCTCGCGCAACGGTTCTTCATCAGCGACGCATCGCCGGACGCCGCGGATCCCAGCGGCCGGCCACCGACGTACACCGCGACCACGCGCTTCTCGTACTCGGTCAGCCCTTCCGCGAACTCGGTCATCGATCCTGTCGTGATCGACGCCAGCACCTCTTCGGGTGTGTGATGGCTCAACGCGTAACGGTCCATTGCGCCGTTCTTCCGCGTGTCGTGGCAGCTGGCGCAGTGTCCGGTGAACGCGTAGATGCCGCCATTCGTGCCCTGCGGGTGTGTCATATCCGCCGCTGGCGCTGGTGCCTGCGCTTGAACGCCCCACGCCGAGGCAACGATCAGCGCGGCGAGTTGGATGGATCGAAGAATTAGCGACAAGGCTCTTGCTTCCAGTCGGAAACAATCGTAGCGTCGGGCCATGCACCGCGCAAGATGGCTGGCCCTGTTTCCGCTGCTGGGCGCTCTGGCGGGCGCGTGCGGCCGAACGACTCCTCCGCCGCCGCCAGAGGTCCGCACGCCGAATCCAGACGAGGGCGTGGAGGCACTCGGGGCCCGCAAGCAGGACCAGGCGGATGCCAGCCAGGTCGGCGTGGTTCATGACTTCCGGTTCGTCGACGCATTGAAGGAAAGCGGCATCACGTTCGTCCACCACATCGTCGAGGACGCCGGCAAGCACTATAAGGCCGTCCACTACGATCATGGCAACGGGATCGCGGTCGCGGACGTCGACGGCGACGGCTTGTACGACATCTATTTCGTCAACCAGGTTGGCGGCAACGAGCTCTGGAAAAACGTCGGCGGCGGCAAGTTCCGGAACATCACCAGCGAGGCTGGCGTCGCGCTCCCGGGCCGCATCAGCGTCACCGCGTCATTCGCGGACACCGACAACGACGGCGACGAGGACTTGTTCGTGACGACCGTCCGCGGCGGCAACGCTTTGCTCGAGAACGACGGCCATGGGCACTTCACCGACATCACGAAGCAAGCGGGCCTCGACCTCGCCGCGCATTCCTCGGGCGCGGTGTTCTTCGATTACGACAACGATGGGCTGGTCGACCTCCTCGTGTGCAACGTCGGGCGCTACACCACCGATCAAAAGGGGCCCGACGGCGCGTACGTCGGGCTCGAGGATGCGTTCTTCGGCCACCTCCATCCGGACCGCTTCGAGTATCCGGTCTTGTACAAGAACCTGGGGCACAACCATTTCAAGGACGTGACCGCCGAAGTCGGGTTGAGGCCGGCGGGGTGGGGCGGAGACGCAACCGTCGCGGATCTGAACGGCGACGGGTGGCCCGACATCTTCATGCTGAACATGCAGGGCCAGCAGCACTACCTGGAAAACGTCGGCGGCCGGACGTTCGTCGATCGAACCAAGCAGTACTTTCCGAGAGCGCCCTGGGGCGCCATGGGGATCAAGTTCTTCGACTTCGACAACGACGGCCGCCCGGATCTGTTCATCACCGACATGCATTCGGATATGTTCGAGGCGATGCCGCCGGGACGCGAAAAGGAGAAGGCTCGCGCGCACGCACCGGCACAGGTTCTCGGCGGCAACCCCGACGACTTTATTTTCGGCAACGCGTTCTTCCACAACCTGGGCGGGGGCAAGTTCGAGGAGATTTCCGACCGGCTTGGCGTGGAGAACTACTGGCCGTGGGGCCCGAGCGTAGGCGACCTGAACGCGGACGGCTGGGACGATATCTTCATCGCCTCGAGCATGAATTACCCGTACCGGTACGGGATCAATTCGTTGCTCCTGAACGATCGCGGGGAGAAGTTCGTGAACGCGGAGTTCCTGCTCGGCGTCGAGCCGCGGCGGGACGGCAGGACCCATACGCCGTGGTTCGAGCTGGACTGCCTGCAGGAGGGGCTGGGCACTGATCCCTGTCGCGGCCAGTCGGGCAAGATCATGGTGATGGCGCCGTTGGGCAGCCGCTCCTCGGTGATGTTCGACCTCGACGCCGACGGCGATCTCGACATCGTCACGAATGACTTCAACTCGGCGCCGCAAGTGCTCGTCAGCGATCTGGCCCAGCGCCGGCCGATTCACTGGCTCGGGATCGTGCTCGTGGGCACGGCGTCGAACCGCGACGGCCTCGGCGCCACGGTGCGCGTCCGGGCGAGCGGCCGCGTCTACACGAAGTACAACGACGGCAAGTCCGGCTACCTCTCGCAGAGCTCGCTGCCGCTCTATTTCGGACTCGGCGAGGCCGGGCAGATCGAGCGCGTGGAGGTGGACTGGCCTTCAGGGCGTCGACAGGTCGAGACCCGGCAGCTGGGCGCCAACCGCGTGCTACGGATCGTGGAGCCGGGCTAGACTCTGAAGCGGGCTGAAGACTCTGAGACGGGCCGAAGACTCTGAGACGGGCCGAAGACTCATGGCCGCGTGCAGTTGCCTACGCCCTCGATTCCTAACGACTGCTACGACCCTTGACAATTATTTGATCTTGGGGCGAGGCAACTGCACGCGACCACGAGTCTCCAGCCCGCCGCATGAGTCTTCGGCCCCGTTCTGAGGAGGCAACTGCACGCGACATGAGTCTCCAGCCCGTTGAGTGCCGTACTCATCGGGGCTCGCTTCCCGGCGGCCGTCCGGCTCCGCGGTGAAGGACCGCGATCTCGTCGGCACGCACGTCGCCGAAGCTCTCGCGCCGGCCGTCCGGCCACCGGACGACGACGCTCCGGGCGGTGGTCTCGTGGCCCAGGCCGACGTGTACTCGCGGATCGTTGCTTGCGAGGTAGCTGTAGGCCGCCCTCACGTCCCGTCGAATCGTCCGGGACCCGACCGTCATCGTCACCTGCGCGCCGAGCGCGTCACGGTTGTGCTCCTCGAGTACCCGCAGCATGATCCAGTGACCCCGCGGCTTCACCACGTTGTGGAGCAGATACGGCCGGCTGTCGCGGTTCACGACCAGGATGTCGATTCCGCCGTCGTTGTCGATGTCACCGAAGGCGGCCGCGCGGCTCGTGGCGAAGAGCGGCGCGCGCGTCCCGCCCCGGGGGATCACTTCCTCGAACCGCGGTCCGGCGAAACCCCGAAGGAGCAGGCTCGGCTCCGCGTACGGATCGGAGGAGTAGAGCTCCGACTGCCGGCCAACCCGGCCGGCGGCTTCGTACAGATCCAGAGCCCCGTCATTGTCGAAGTCGATCATCGCCGTTCCGAACCGTGTGAAGGGACGGGTCGGCGTCCGCAGTCCGGCCGAGACCGTGTCGTCGATGAAGAAGCGGCCTTGATTCCTGAAGAACGAATCCGATTCGCCGTCGAGATTCACGACCAGCAGATCGAGATCGCCATCATCATCGGCGTCGACGGCGTATACGCCCATGCCCGACTTGGCGGCGCCGTCCTGGTCGAGCGCGGCTCCCGCCTGGAGCGCCGACTCGCGGAAGCGACCGTTTCCCTGATTCAGCCATAGTTGATTCGGCGTACGATCGTTCGCGACGAAAACGTCGATGCGGCCGTCGCCGTCAAAATCGCCAGCCACGACACCAAGCCCGTTCCCTACTGCGGTCAACAGTCCGGCTTGTGCCGACACGTCGGTGAACGTGCCGTTTCCGTTGTTGTGATACAACGTCGAGGCAGACGGAAGGTCGTAGCTCGCGGGACTGCAATAGTCGGGAACGCCGGTCAGGCTGAAACACTCGACTTCGGCAGACGGCTTCCAGTTCAGGTAGTGGGCGACGAACAGGTCCAGAGCGCCGTCGCCATCGTAATCGATGAAGGCCGCGCTCGTGCTCCAGCCCGAACTGGACACGCCCGCCTTCGCGGTCACGTCGATGAAATGACCGTGCCCGTCATTTTTCAGCAGGACGTTGTGGCCGAAATTGGTGACGTACAGATCTGTGTACCCGTCGTTGTCGAAGTCGCCGGCCGCCACTCCCATGCCATAGCCACGAATGCCGGCGCCGCTTCGTTCGGTCACGTCTTCGAAGGTGCCATCGCCGCGGTTGCGGTACAGGCGATTGCCGCTTCCCGCTGACGGATTGAGGAGGCTGCCGCTCTGCACCAGGTAGATGTCCAAGAACCCGTCGTTGTCCATGTCGAACAGCGCGGCACCGCCGCCCATGATTTCCGGAAGGTAATGCCTGGTTTCGTGACCGGAGCGGTGGACGAAATCGATGCCGGCGCGCGAAGCGATATCCTCGAACCACACTGCGGCAGATCCGGCGCCGGCGGAAGCATCCGGAACCTGGCGGCAGCCGGTGACCCCTCCGTGCGCGATCAGGGCACATGTCAGCAGGGCGGCGCCTCGGAGCCGCATCATTTGGATCGCCCGGTTCCCGACTCGGCGCGAAGCGTCTGAAGGCGATTGGCGGTCTCCTTGACGGCGGGCCGATCGGGCTGCAGGCGCTCCGCGTTCTGTAACGCGCCAGCGGCCGCGTCGAGATCGTGCAACGTCAACTCCGCGTTGGCAATTCCAATCCACGCGTCGACGCTCGTCGGGTCCGCACGCGATGCGCGCTCGAACGTGACCAGGGCGTCCGCCGTCCGGCCGAGGTTGGTCTGCGCCATGGCCATCCATACGAGCGCTCGCGTGTTGCGCGGGTCGGACCGGACGGCCGTATTGAACGCCGCGATCGCACCGCGCGGGTCGCCGCCGCGCCACAAGATGAGCCCCAGCGTCTCATAGGCCGGGCCGAAGGCTCCCTCGATTGAAAGCGCGCGCTCCACGGCGACGCGGGCCTTCGCCAGCTGGTCCTGGTGCATGTAGCCGGTCGCCAGATCGACGTACGCTTCGAAGCGGTCGGGTTCTTTCGCGGTCACCTGCTCGAGAAGCGGAACGCCCTCGTCTTCGCGACCCGCGGCGACGTACACCTGTCCGAGGTGGGCCATCAACACGAGGTCGTCGGGCTTCGTCCGGCGGAGCTGCTCCAGGATACGAATCGCCGGATCGAATTGGCCGGCGACGATGTATGCGGTCGCATCCTTCAGGAGCGCGGCGTACCCGCGGCGGAAACCCGACATCTCGTCGGTCCAGGGATCGCTCCATTGCGGCTCGCCCTTTGCGCCGGCGCCCAGCGCGGACGCCGCCTCGTCAGCACGTCCCAGGCGGCGGTATGCCGTACCCAGCAACTGGAGGACGTAACTGTCACCTCCGCGGGCGCTGACCAGCCGTTCGAGCAGGCCGGCGGCGCGCGCGTTCTCGCCACGCTGAAGGTAAACGCGTGAGAGACCAATCCAACCGGCGCGGTCGTTGGGCTGGATCTCGGTCGCGCTGTTGAAGGCGCGCTCGGCACCCTCGATCTGATTCTCGTCGAGGAGCCACAGGCCGAGATGCCAGAAGGCGGGTGCGTACGTTGGATTGACCTCGATCGCGCGGCGCATGTCCCGCACGGCATCGTCGGTGTGCCCGAGTCGTGCCTCGACCGAGGCGAGATGGAACCACCATTTGGCCTCCGTGCTCTGCAGCGTCGTCGCAGTGCCGTACGCGTCGCGCGCGGCGCCCGCCAATCCGTTGGCTTCGCACACCATCCCGAGACGTCCCCATCGCCCTCCATCACGAGGGCGCTCTTCCACGCTTTTCAGCGCCTGGCGGACGATGTCCTCGATCTCGGGAGCGAGCGGCCCGAGGCTCTTCAGCGCTGGCGGGGTGGGGGCGCGATTGCGCGTCGCCTCAAAAATGGCGAACGCTCCGCCAGCCACGATCGCGATGGCGATGACGGCGATGATGGCGACTGAACGCCTCGCAGGAGCACGACGGCGGAACGGGCGGGGTTTCGAGCGGGCGCGGCGCGTGCTGGGCACGAGGAAGGCGACACTTGAGCGCGGGGCGAGGGGCCAGACCCCTCACCCCGAGCCGTCAATTGGCGATGCTACCAGTCGAACTTTACACCGAACCGGAACAGCCGCGGCGGGACGATCGTCGTCGGCTGCATGAACGTTCCGCCGGAGCTCCAATTGATGTTCTGGGCCGGATTCGCGTTGGTCAGGTTGTACCCGTCGATGAACCCAGACACCGTATGGCCCGTTAAGATTTTGAACGACTTCTCGACGCGCGCGTCCACGAGGATGATGTTGTCCTGCTGGCGCGAGCCGAACGGCTCTGCCAGAATCCGCTGCGTGCTGCTGTAGTTCAGCGAGGCCAGGAACGTTCGGGCGTATGGCTGGCCTGACTGCATGCGCACGGCCGGCGTAATCCGCAGCCCCCACGGTGCCTCATAGGATCCATTGATCTTGGCCGCCCAGAGGCCGAAATCGTAGCGCCCGTTATCGGTGTTGATCATGTCGTTCGGATTCGAGATGTCTTGAGCCGCTCGCAGAGTGTTCCCGAAATAGCCAGTCGAGTTGTCGCGGTTCCACCGGTAGGCGTATGACGCGTTCAGCGACCAGCCATGGTTCAGTCGCCGGTTCGCGCTGAACTCGATGTTGTAGAAATCGTCCTTGCCAGGCGTGTTGTGCAGGAAATTGACGACCGGCAGCGCCAGGTTGGCCGGATTCAGGTTCCACGCCTGGATCGCAGTGCCGGCGGCGCCCGCCGTGCCGTCCGGGCCCGGATCGTGAATCGTCACTGGCACGTTGAAGGCGCTGACCGGACGATTCAGGTTGTCGCTCTGGTACAGCTGATCGATCCGTCGCCAGACGAAGCCGGCATGGACACCGACGTTCGGGAACAGCTCGTGCTCGAACCAGGTCGCCACCTCGCGCGTCCGCTGATCCTGGAGGTTCGGGTCGAGCTGCGTGCTCCCCACGCCACCTCGTGACGTGTTCAACTGGCCCTGTTCGCCCGGTTGCCACACGCCGTCTCCGTTCGTGTCGTTCCAGACGTACCGCCGGTACCAGTCCGGAGAATTCGGGTTGACCAGCGAATCAATGGCTGTCGTCCCGGGGTTCCACCAGTAGGACGCGTAATTGGCCTTCAGCACGGTTTTGCCGTTGCCTCCAAGGTCGTAGGTCAAACCGACGCGAGGCGCCGTCAGGTTCCACGTGATCAGATTGTCGACCGCCGCGAAGTTGGTCTGTGTCGGATTGAACGGGCCGACAGGCGGTCCGGTCTGCGCAGGCAGGTACGAGCGGTAGCGATCGAAGACGACGCCCAGGGTGACAGTCAGACGCGAATTCAATCGCCAGAGATCGGAGGCGTAGAGGCCGGTCGTCCACAGCCCGTTCAGCGAAGCCGTCGGCGACTGGAACAGGACGACCTCCGACGGTTTTCCTCGACTGAGGACCATCAGCACGTCACCAGGGACCTGACCGAGGCCGTTTTGTCCGCGCAGGTCGTCGTACCGCTCGTTGAAGAACTCGCCGCCCACCTTGAGGTTGTGACTGCCAGCCCAGCCATCCTTGAAATAGCTCAACGATCCGAGGATCTGATTCCTCGTGATGTCGCGGAACCACCCATCCTGATTGCCGCCGCTGACGATGTTGGTGCTGAGGTCCTCATACGCCGGCGCCTGCGTGTAGCGCGTGTTGGGCCACAGGTAATGGAACTGACCTCCGTGGACCTCGAAGAACATCTTGTCGTTGACGACATCGTCCCATCCCACTTTGTAGGTGTGTGCCCAGTAGGATTGATTCCAGGTCGAATCCGGGCTGTTGTGGATCGCGATTGTCGCGGGAATGAGGAAGGTGTCGAGCCGGTTCGGTTGCTGCTTGAGCCCCCACTGGCCAAACGCCACGAGCTTGTTGTTGGGGTTGAGGGCGTACGTGCCTTTGCCGGTGATGTTCTGGAGGTGCGTCTCGAAGGGCTTGACCGGGAAATTCGGCAGCAGGCTCTGGGCGTCCTGGTCGCGGAGCGAGCTGTACCACCAGAGCTTGTCGCGTTTCACGTACCCGCCGATGTCCCCGTTGACGTCGTGGTAGCTGTGCAGGCGGTTCAAGTCAGTGGGCCCCAGATTGCCGGCGCCCTTGACGCCGAGCGCGATCTGCGCCGCGTCGATATTGCGCGACTGAATGTTTTCGTTCTCGTAGTCCGCGTAGATCCGGCCGTGATAGGTGTTGCCACCCGACTTCGCGATGAACTGCGACATCACGCCGGCCCACGGCATGTCCGCCGTGTTGGCGCCAGTCGTGAGCGACACCTCCTCCACCGAGCCGTAGTCGTAGTAGAACCCGGCGGCGTTGGTGCCTTCGGTGTTGACGATCCCTTCGACCATCGGCCGATGCTGATCGGATTTCGTGTCGTAGGTCGAGTAACCCGTCTGTGTACCCGCGGCGCTGCCGCCGACGTCGATGCGCTGCATCTGGATGGCGGGCGCGGCCGCCAGAATCGACCAGAAATCGCGGGCGTTCGGCAGTGACGCCAACTGCTGCGAGTCGAAGTTGGTCGACGTCTTCGTGGTCGCGACGTCCACGACCGGGGATTGGCCGCTCACCGTCACCGACTCGGCGAGGCTCGCGACGCGCAGCTCGATGTTGACGGTGGCGGTGAAGCCGAGGCCGACGCGAAGCCCCTGGCGCGTGACCTTTTCGAAGCCGCTCAGCTCGTAGGTGATCGTGTAATCGCCGGGGGGAATCGCCGAAAAGCGATAGGCGCCGTCCTCTCTCGTAATGTCCGTCCGCGTGCCCTGCATGGACGGACTCGAGATGGAGATCGTCACGCCCGGCAGAATCGCGCCGGTCGTGTCGGTGACCTTGCCGTTAATCGCGCCGGTTGTGGCGCTGACCGTTTGTGCGGACGCCGCGCCCGCGGAACCCAACGCCAGCCCGAGGACCAGGTAGCGAAACACCCAGTGAAACCGCCTCATCTGCGTCCTCCGTGTTCGTCGGAATAGGGGAGGTCACACCGCCGTTGGTTATTCGTCCGATGTCTGAATGACGGGACACTACACCCGAATCCCGCCGCGCGCAATCGGTTTCGTCATGAGTTCGTCATGAGATCGGGGGCCGGGGGGCGCTTGTCCCCTCGGCCGCCGGCCGGATCACGCCGATTCCCTGCTCGATCAAAATCGTCGTGCCGAAGGGTTGCGAGAGACGCTGCAGCCGTTCCAGGATGGTCCGCGCGACCTCCGGCTGGGCGGGACGGGGCACGCCGCGGTCCGCACCGCGCGCCGCGTAGTTCAAATCGATGGGCTGCAGCTGGATTTCCGCGAGCCGCCCTTTCTCGAACCGGCTGGTCGTGACCACGCTCTGGTACCACATCTCGCCGCCGAAGACGAGCTGGTTCCACATCGCGTCGAATTCAGCATCGGTCGTCGTCGCCTGATCCATCTTGTACTGCTCATATAAATCGCTCGCGACCGGTTCGAGCAGGTCCAGTTGAAAGATGAAGTTGCCCAGGCTGTAGAAGATCGGTTTACCGTGATAGACCTCGACGCCGCGCACCTGATGCGGGCCGTGGCCGATGAATTCGTCTGCGCCGGCATCGATCGCTTCGCGCGCCAGCGTCGGGAGGAAGTCGGCCGGCTCCTGGCTCCAGTTACCCGGTTCGTGCGCGTGAATGGTGACGATCACGAAATCCGACTGCTGCTTGGCGGCGCGGACGCTCTTGAGAATCTCCCGCTCGTCGACGGCGTCCATTCTGTAGGTGAATCCCCGGTGATTGCCGACCTTGTAGCGCACGCCGAACAGCTCGAGCTCGTCGGCCGGCTCCTTCTCGGTCAGCCGGACCGAGCCCGCCGGCTGCTCGTCGCGAATCTTTCTGAGCGCGCCGAGCTCGGCCGCCGTCACCAGCGAGTATCGCGTCGTGCGCAACGCGTTGACGCCGGGCCGCCCGGGCGCCTGGCCGGCGGGCGGCGCTGAGCGCGAGAGCGGCGTGAAGGTGGAGGCGATCGAGATGAGGGCGACCCGTCCTTTGTCGGTGTCGACGTAGCGCGCGGCCCGGGAGGCGGCGCGATGTTCGGCAGCGCCGGCGTGCACGATTCCCGCCTCGTCCAGGGCGCGATTGGTCTCGCGCATGCCCTCGAGGCCCCAATCGGTCGCGTGGTTGTTCGCCCGCGACATCACGTCGAACCCGATGGCCTTCAGGTCCTTCGCTACGGCAGGCGAGCCGATGATCCAGACGCCCCCGAACTCGGCCTGCGGTATCGCGGTGGTCCGCGAGAGATCGAGCGCCGTGCCCTCGAAATTGCCGAACGCCACGTCAGCGTCGTGGACGATCTTGCCGACCGGCGCGAAGCCGGGCGTCTGTGACACCGGCCGCACGATGATGCAGTCGCCAACAGCGGCGACCGTGAACCCGTCGGCCGCACTCATCGCGAGTTCCCGCCTGGGATCGCGAGCCTCGGCTCCGGGCGGCGCCTGCTGCGCAAGCGCCAGGACGCCAGTGAGAGAAAGGACGCAACCAACGAGCGCGGCGCGCGGCATCGAATCCTCCCTTGCTCTGGTGGGCGGCCATCACGCCGCGTTGCCGGAGCGCCACAACTATAGTCGTGGCGTTGCGGAACGGCGCATCATCGCCAGGCAGCTCGGCCGTTCGTCTTGCCCGCCAACTTTCTTGACAAGCGGTCCCTGCGGGCAGATTATCCGCGCTGCTCGAGCCCTCTCTCTCACGCAGGAGGCAGCTATGTTCAGACCCCTGTGCATCCCGAACGCGCTCCTCAAAGTTCGCTCCTTACTCGGGGCTGTCTTCGTTCTCGGTCTGGCGACCGCTGGACCGGTCCGAGCGTTCAACTACGTCACCGATGCCAATGGCACATGGTGGGGCATTCAGGATGCCGCGCCGCCCCGCGTCGACACCGGCAGCATCCGCGCCACACAGACCGGGCCGGGCGACTGCCTGTTCACGGCGTGCGTGACGCCGCCGTACAGCACCTCGATCAACGGCTTCGGCGGTATCAAGGTTCTCGTGGAGGCTACGCCAGCGCCGCGCCTGAACGGCGAGATCATGCGCGGCTATGGGTTGACGTTCGATGGCGTCAATCGCTTCGCGACGACGCGGTCGATCGACTTCGGCGGCGTCACGATCTCCCGTTCCGTTTTCATCAATCGCAGCGCGAACTGGGGCCGCTGGCTCGACAGCTTCACCAACACCACGAGGTCACCGCTGACGATCAAAGTCGCGTTCGGCGGCCAGTCGGGAATCGGCAGCGGCGGCGGCAACTCGAGCTCGATCGTCAACACGTCCAGCGGCGATGCCGTCGTCACCGCGGCCGACGCGTGGGTCGAAGTGGCCACGCCACTCTCGGGCTCGACACTGGTCGGCGGCCCCCAGGTGACGGTGATCGGCACCCCGACATCGCCGGCGGCGCCGTTCAGCGGCGCGATGACGTTCGCCGGCAACTGGCGCGTCAACCCGTTCAACAACCCGCTGTCGTATGCCGGTCACGAGGGAAATTTCCAGGCCTACGTGAACACGATCACGCTGCGGCCCGGCAAGACCCGATCGCTCCTGCATTTCGTCGTGCTCGGCCAGATGGTCAACGCCGCGTCATCGGCCGGCGTGCGCGCAGCGGTTGAAGCCACCGCGACCGACCTTGCCACCGCCCCGGAAATCGATGACCTGACACTGGCCGAAGTCTGCTCGATCGACAACTTCAACATCGCCGCGCTGACGGCCCGTGGCTTCGACTACGACTGCACGCCCACGAAACACAACAGGGAGGCGCTCGAAGTTGCGCAGGCGCCGGTTCCGAGGAAAGAGAAACCGAAGACAGACGTGAAATATGACGTCGTCGGAAAGACGATCGGCCAGCTGCGCACCGACATGGAGTCGGGCGTCACGACCTCGAAGGAGATTACGGAGGCGTATCTCGACCGGATTGAGTTCTACGACAGGGGACAGCTCGGGTTCAACGCATTCGAGGTCCTCGCCGCCGATGCGATGGAACAAGCAAGGGCCGCCGATCACGCCCGCACGAGGGGCGCGACGGGGGCGCTGCTCGGGATTCCAATCGCGGTGAAGAATCTCTACGACACCTTCGACATGCCGACCACGAACGGCAGCATGACGTTCGCGGGATTCCGCCCCGCGCACGACGCCTTCCAGGTCGCGCGACTCCGTGAGGCAGGCGCCGTGATCATCGGCAAGACGGCCCTGGAAGAGTACGCCACTTACGGCAACTACTCCAACGACGCGTGGGGACAGGTGTGGAACGTGTTCAACCCCTCGAATTCCGCGATCGCATCCAGCGGCGGCTCCGCCAGCGCACTGGCGGCGAACCTGGCCGCGGGCGCGATGGGATCACAGACCGGCGACTCCCTCTACGGTCCCTCGAGCGGCGCGAGCCTCGTGACGCTGCGCGGGACCGATGGTCTGGAGAGCGGCACCGGCGTCATGCCGCTGGTCTACCTCACGGACTTCGGCGGCGTCATGGCTCGCTCGGTCCCGGACCTGGCCGACATGCTCAATGTCGTCGTGGCGGTCGATCCCGCCGACCCGGAAACGTCGGCACCCGGCCGTCACGCTCCGGCGGACTGGCGCACTGTGCTGGATCCGAACGCACTTCGGGGCAAGCGGATCGGCTTCATCCCGTCGGTGTGGGTGGATCCGTTCGGTACTACGAACACGACTGACGCCGAGAAGGCGGCGCTGCAGTTCTTCGTGGCCGCCGGCGCGACGATCGTCGAGATGGGCGTGACTGTGGGAGGCACCGACACACCGCCGGCGCCGGTCGCGCCCCCCGGCGACATCCGCGCGGAGGGCTGGGGGCACTACATCGACGGTCATCCGGAGCTGGCGACCGAGGGCTTCTCGATCTTCACCGTGATCGACGTGGACTGCTCACAGCGGAAGGTGGCCTACGTGCGGGCTGCTCCAAGCACCTGCTCGGCTGTGGCTCCGCCCCGCTTGACGGCAGCCCAGATCCAGGCATTTCGGGATTACCGCAGAGGACGCCAGGCAACTGCAAAAGTGTGGATGGATACTGCGGGCGCCAACCACCTTGGCGTTGACGCCGTCGTCTACCCGGGGCTGTTGAGCGACATCAGCGTCAACGATGGTGGCGGCAGCCGGGCGAGCTTCGGTCGCCGCGACACGCCGAGTGCGGCGAATGGGATTCCGACGGTCGTTTTCCCCGTGGGTTACAACAACCACGGACAGCCGATCAACATCCAGCTGCTGGGGCGCGCGTGGGACGATGACAAGCTCGTCGGGATGGCGTTCGCATTCGAGGAAATCGCGAACGCTGCTGGCCGTGGTCATGTTGAAGCGACCACGGCGCCGCCGCTACCGCACGATCACCGAAAGAACTAGAGCGTGGCAA
The DNA here is from genome assembly GCA_035939575.1 of Vicinamibacterales bacterium. Lineage (GTDB taxonomy): Bacteria > Acidobacteriota > Vicinamibacteria > Vicinamibacterales > CAVVIG01 > DATKHR01. Next base: position 21,854 of record DASZFS010000279.1, read on the forward strand.
TTGAGATGCGGAAGATGAGAGCAGGGTCAGCTCTAGTGGGCCTGGTTGTTGCCCTTGTTCTGTTCGGTCGTCTCTATCAGACCGACGCCGCGGATCGGCGCGCGCAACTGCCGGCCAGGCCCTCATCCGCCCCGGTGTACATCGGATGGCCGCTGCCAGCGACGGGCAAGGCGTACGGCACGATCGACGGCAAGCATCTCTGGCAGTACGTCCGGGAGCAGGCGGACATCGCGGAACGGTACCGTGACCAGGGTCACCCGCAGTTCTGGGGGCGCATCGCGGGCACGTCTGGCGATCTCGAGGACGCGGAGTGGTTGCTCACAAAGTACCGGCAGGCCGGCCTGACCGATACGCACAGCCAGACCGTGGCGTTCTTCCATCCACAATGGGTGCCTCAGTCCTGGGAGGTCACGGCGACGGCCGCGGGCAGGACGATGAAGCTCACGTCGGCCCAGCCGCCGTACGGAGCCGTGTCGACCGATGGGAGGGTCCTGGATCTGCCTGCGGTGTATGTCGGGCTCGGAAGCGAGGCAGACTTTGCGGGACGCGACGTCCGCGGGAAAGCCGTGCTGTTCATCAGGTCCCAGTTCACCTACAACGTGGGCCCGGCGGACGTGTTGAAGCGCGCCGAGGATCACGGAGCGGCAGCCATCCTCGTGTCCGATCTCAGAGGCGGAAACTTCAACGTGCAGGCGTACCGGGCGAGCACCACACTCCCGTCCTTCAACCTCGGGACCGACGATGCTCTCGCCGTTCGCGATCTGATCGGCACAGCGGCGTCGGGCGATCCGCCGCACATCAGGATTCGTCTCGACGCCACGTGGGTGTCGGGTCAGAAATCGTTCCTGGTGTGGGGCACGCTACCGGGCGCCACGGACGAAACGATTTATGTCATTGCGCACCGCGACGGCTGGTTCGACGCCGCCGGTGACAACGCCAGCGGCGTGGCCACCTTGCTCGGGCTCGCGGAGTATTTCGCCAGGACTCCGCAAGCGCAGCGGCGCCGAACGATGATTTTCATCGGGACCGATGGGCATCATCAGATCAGTCCCGGCGGTTATGGTCGCGAGTGGCTGGCCGTCAACCGCGAGAAGTTCTTCGCCAAGACGGCGGTACTGTTCAACGCCGAACATCCGTCCGAGGTCCTCACACATGGCGGTGCCACCGGTGGATGGACGGAAACGGTGACGCCCAATGCCTGGTACGCGGGCGGATCAGCCAGGCCGCAGCTGACCAAGATTGCTCGCGACGCGTTTCACGAGTTTGGTCTGCCCATCTGGGCGCAGCCCGCCGAGACCCCGCCTGGAGGAGACGTGGGCCCGTTCGTCGGGTTCCTGCCCGGCGTCGTGGTGCAGTCCAACGATTTTATGTACATGCACACGACCGGCGACACGCCCGACAACGTCGGGTGGTCTGGGCTGGAGGCCGCGACCCGCGCTTACGCGAAGATTGTCGACGACGTCAACACGCTCCCGCTGAGCGATTTGCGCCGACCTCCTGACGGGCCATACCGGCCCCGCATCGATTTGGCTGACTGTGAGGCCTGGATACAGGACTCGTCGGCCATGTGCAAGCCAAAGACGGAACCGTAGCGTCGCTGCTGAGACGTGAATCCGGCGTCTCAAGCGGAGCCTGTGTTCCTCGAGACGAGCCGCTTGCTGTGAAGTCGACCAGTTTGAGGCGTGCCGTCGCCTTCAAAGCTCCGTACGGTGAGGATGTGATCACCGGCTTCTGACGGAAGATCGGCGCGCCAGACGACCCACGTCGTCTCCGACAGCGGGTCGCGCAGACGTGCGGTGCGCCACTCACCATCATCCGCTCGCACTTCGACCCTCGAGATCCGCCGGGCTCCGGCGTGGGCGATGCCGCCAACGGACGCGATCCTTCGTCCCTCCGTGTCGAGAGCGGTCGTCCCCACCTCCACGGCGTCTATGACCGCCGTCGCTTTCATGCGTCCCTCCCGATCCCAGCCGCGCACGACCCAGTAACCAGGCTCCCAATGATCGATGACGTCGATCGCCGCGATCCACTTCGGCTGCTTCATTCCGTACACATCGGGGATGAACATCCGCAGCGGAAAACCGTGTTCCATCAGGAGGGGCACTCCGTCCCATGCATAGGTGAGCATGACCCGGGGATCGTTCTCGATCGTCTCGAGGGAAACGACCTCGAAGAACCCGTCAACCGACGAGATCTTCAGGTGCGTTGCGCCCGGCTGCAATTGGAAGCGGGGGAGCAGGCGCTGCAGGCTGACGCCGCTCCATCTGGTGGTGGCGATGAGGTCGCCGCCGATCGGATTGGAGATGCACGAGAGCGTGACGAATTGGTGAAGCGGCTCCTCGCGACGAAGATCGTCCAGCGTGAGCTCCAGCGGATGACCCACGAGCCCGCCGACTTGAAGTCGCCATCGATGTGCGTCGACGACTGGCGCCCGTGTATCGGCATCGACCCGGTAGTGGCTCTCGAGCGGTGTGAACTCGGGGCGCGTGCCCGGAACCGGCGTGACGAGCGCACCGGCATTCGGCAACGGATGGCTGTCGGACCAGCGTGTGCCGGTAGCAGCCGCGCGGCGGCCGCCCATCGCCAGACCCCAGCCTGCCGTGAGAAGAGTCGGCAGGCCTGCGGCCCAGGCTAAACGCAGCAGGAATCCACGGCGATTGAGCCGACCGTCTGCCGTGAGGAGTGAGCCAGTCCCGTGGGCATTCGCCTCGCCTAAACGGTCGTAGATCGCGCCGAATGCCCATCCCCACGTCAGGAACGTCCCGAGAATCCACGAAGCGTCGATCAACGAAGCGGATTCGATCCGACGCAGGCGTTGTTCAACGAGAAGCGCGGCACCGCCGAGCAATCCGCCCAGGATGGTGCCAACGAGAACCGCCGGCTCGTCGGACAGTCGCAGCACGCCAAAGAGCACATATCCAGAGCAGATCCCGGCCGCGAAGAACACGGCAATCGCGATGGTCTGCTCGGCGGTCTTGGCGGCGGCCGCGGTGCTGCTGACGTGAAGCCCCCGCAGGACGGTAACTGCCGAATCGATGCCGACTGTGACGACTGATCCCGGAAGCTCGCGCGCGATCCAATCAAAGAGATCGAACGGAGCGAACGGCAGCCCGCCGAGCTTCCACCCGAGGTAGGATGCGGCAATAAGCGGCGCGGACAAGAGCGCGCCTACCAATGCGCCGTCTCGGGTACGCGGTCTCATGTCCCCATGATTTCAGCTGGCGCTGTCGCGTTCGCCGATCCATCCCTATTGATGGCTGGTGAGCGTCACCGCGAGCGTCATCAGAGACTTGATGCCGGGGACGATGCTGCTGGCTTCGGCCGTCTCTTCGAGCCGATGCGGCATGTGCTCCAACGTCGCGCCGATGGCCACCGCCGGAATGCCCAGCGCGACGGCGTTGTTGGCGTCGGTGGACCCGACATCGGCGGGCACGATGGCCGGCGTGCCCGCCTTGCGAAAGTGATTGCTGACGGCCAGCGCCGTTTGCACCAACGGATGGTTGAGCCGTTCTTCCTTCGGGCGCGCCTTCGAGTAGTCCTGCAGCACCGATTTTTCCATATGGAAGCCGACGCCTTCCTGTTCGGACGCGCGCCGCGCCGCGGCCTCGACGGCCTGTTCCAGCTTCGCCTGCGTCGGCGTGTCGAGCGAGCGGAGATCGACCGTGAACCACGCCTCGCGCGCCACGGCGTTCACCACGGTCCCGCCGCCCATCATCCCCACATTCGCCACCGGAAGCTTGAACGAGTCGAGCCCCTCGGCCACAGGCGGCAGCGGGACGTCGTAGACCGCCGCGATCGCGTTCGCGACCGCCTTTGCCGGATTCGGACCGCCGCGGCTCTCCATCGTGTGGGCGCCGGCCGACGTGTAATAGAACTTGTACTGGCTGATCCGCAGAGCGCCGTACCACACCTGGTTGGCACCGACGTCCACGCCGATGAACATGTCCGGCCTGTAGCCACTCGTCTCGAGCCAATGCTTCGCGCCGAGCAGGCCGATCTCCTCCTGCACGGTCGCGAGGAACACGAGGTCGCCCTTCGTCTGCACGCCGCCACGGTTGAGGGCGCGGAACATCTCGAGCACCGCGATCACGTTCGACGTGTCGTCGCCGACGCCCGGCGCGCGAAGGATGTCGCCGTCGCGCCTCACTTTCAGCTCGGTCCCCTCGGGAAACACCGTGTCGGTATGCGCGCAGAAGACGACCGTCGGCCCGCCGCCTGATCCCTTGCGCACGCCGCTGACATTCGACATGTCGTCCACCCGGACATCGGATAGTCCGAGCTTCTGCATTTCGGCGCGGATGTATTGCGCGCGGGCCTGCTCCTTGCGCGACGGCGCCGGGATCTCGACCAGGCGGATCCATTCGTCGACGATGGCCGACGAGCGCTCGTCTACCGATTGCAGGGCTTTCTTCAGGTCGGGCCGTTCGAGCAGTGCCGGCTGGAACCAGTTGCTTTGTGCAAGCACCGGCACGGCGGCGGTGAGCAGGAGCACCAGGGTGGAAGCGATCGTGCGCATAGAGAGAGCATACCCCGCACGGCTCGGCGCAGCGTCACGACCGCTGGGCGAAAATCTACGCCGCCCGGAGTCTCGAATGTCCGATAGGATCAAGGGATGAACTGTCTCCGTCTCCGGTACACCGCGCATGGAGTGCTCGGCTTCCTGCTTGCTGCCGCTGTTTCCACGCTCTCGGCGCAGACGGCGCCGACGTCGCCGACTTCGCCGACTTCGCTCCCAGGGCGCGAGACCTCCGCAGCGTCGGTCGCCGCCTATTCCCTGACAGCGCCAATGCCGGTCGACCCTGAAGTCCTCGTTGGCGCGCTGCCCAACGGTCTGCGCTTCTACGTGCGGCCGAATGCGAAACCGGCTCGGCGAGCCGAGTTGCGGCTGGTGGTCAAAGCCGGCTCCGTCCTGGAGGATGACGACCAGCGGGGGCTGGCGCATTTCGTCGAGCACATGCAGTTCGAGGGCACCCGACATTTCCCCGGACAAGGTATTAGCGAGTTTCTCAGCGCGCTCGGTCTCAGCCTCGGCGCGGATGCGAATGCAGCGACGGGCTTCGACGAAACCCAGTACACGTTGCGCGTGCCGACCGATGTGCCGAACGTCCTCGACCGTGCGCTGACGGTCCTCGAGGACTGGGCGGGAGGCGCCACGTTCGACCAGACCGGCATCGAACGCCAGCGGCCCATCGTCCTCGCCGAATGGCGGATGAACCTGGGGGCCGAGGAACGCACAGCGGACAGGATCCGCCGTGTGCAGCTCGAAGGGTCGCGCTATGCGGACCGGTCGCCCATTGGCAGTCCCGACATCATCGACCATCCCCAGCGTGAGCCGCTCATGCGGTTCTACCACGATTGGTATCGCCCGGATCTGATGTCCGTGATCATCGTGGGTGACGTCGACCGCGCCGCTGTCGCGAGGATGATCGCGCAGCATTTTCAGTCGCTCACCAATCCGTCGCCCGAGCGGCCGAGGGTCGCGTTCGACGTACCCGAACATCCGGCCACCCGGTACGCCGTGGTGACCGACAAGGAGACCACCGCGACCGCTGTACAGGTCTCGAACCTTCGACCGGCGCGCAGCCAGGACACTGTCGGCGGCTATCGCGACATCATGCTGGATCAGCTGTTCAGCGTCATGCTCAGTGCGCGCCTCGATGAGCTCAGCCAGACGCAGAATCCAGCATTCCTCGAAGCCGCCGCCGGACGGTCACTGTTTCCCGCGCCGAGGACACGGGATGAGGCCGCGCTGCAAGCGCTCGTGCCGAATGACGGCGTGACGCGAGGCCTCGACGCTCTGGTGACTGAACTTCAGCGCGTGATTCGGTTCGGGTTCACCGCCACCGAGCTCGAACGCGCGAAGCAGGCCCGCATGGCGGGGTACGAGCGAGTCGTGGTTGAGAGTCCAGATCGCGAGTCATCGAGCCGCGCGGACGAATACACACGGAACTTCCTCCAGGGAGAAGCGCTGCCGACCATCTGGCAGGAGCTTGCGTTTCACCGGCGGTTTCTCCCGGGTATCACGTTGAGGGAAGTCAACGCGCGCGCGAGCGACTGGTTCCCCGAGCGCAATCGGCTCGTCGTCGTGTCGGCGCCGGAAGTGGCGGCTGTCATTCTGCCCGGCGAGGCGCAACTCGCCGCCGCTGTCAGGGCGGCGTCTGAGAAGCGGTTGTCGGCCTATGTCGATTCGGTCGGGGGCGAGAGGCTCATGGACGCTCCACCTGTGCCCGGCAGCATCGTGAAGACGCTTCTGCGCCCGGAGGCCGGGATCACCGAGTGGACGCTGTCGAATGGCGCGACGGTCGTGCTCAAGCCGACGACGCTGAAAGCCGATCAGATCCTCTTCCGCGCGATGGCCCCCGGCGGCACATCGCTCGCGAGCGACGGCGAGTTCAGTGAGGTCAAGGTGGCGGACGAGGTGATCCCTGCTGGCGGCGCCGGCCGCCTCAGCGCTGTAGCGCTCGACAAGGTCCTCGCGGGCAAGGCCGTCAGTGTGCGGCCCTTCATCGACGAAATCGACGAAGGGATGAGGGGAGGCGCGACGCCGCAGAACATCGACACGATGTTCCAGCTCCTGTACCTGCGCTTCACCCAGCCGCGCGCAGACCCGGCGGTGTTTGGCGCGATGAAGTCGCAGGCGCTGGCGCTGCTGGCGAATCAGATGGCGAGCCCGGACGTGGTCTTCAACCAGGCGGTCGGCGCCGCGCTCAGCGGCAGCCCCCGGCGGCAGCCCGACACGCCAGCCAGCGTGGAGCGTTGGAGTCTCGAGAAGTCGCTGGGGTTCTACAAAGCGCGCTTCGCGGACGCGAGCGCTTTCACGTTTGTGTTCGTCGGCAGCTTCACGCCCGAAAACATCAAGCCTCTGGTCGAGACGTACGTCGCCAGCCTGCCGGCCACGCATGCGCACGAGACCTGGCGCGATCTCGGCATCGCGCCGCCGAAAGGGGTGATCGAGAAAACAGTCGAAAAGGGGATCGCGCCGAAAAGCGCGGTAGCGGTCGTCTTCGCCGGCCCGTTCGAGTACGACGATGCGAACAAGCTGGCCCTTCAGGCGGTGGTTCTTCTCCTCCAGTCGCGCTTGAACGACGCCATTCGCGAGGAGCTCGGGGGTACCTACAGCATTACCGCCACGCAGCAGACGACCAAGCGTCCCAGACCAGAGTACCGCGTGCGGATTGACTGGACGTGCGACCCGGCGCGCACGGCGAGTCTCGCGCAGCGCGTGATGGAAGAGGTCGCGTTCATCAGGGACACGCTGCTCTCGCCTGGGCAGGTATCCCGTGTGCGTAGCATTCTGCTGCAAGAGTTCGAGAAGAGCAGCGAGGAGAACGGGTACCTGCTCGGCCAGATTTCTCGCCGCTACGATGATGGTGACGCGGCGCACGTCGATGCCGGGGTCCAGCCGCCGAGGACTTCTGAGCTGAGCGCCGACGCGATTCGGGCAGCCGCGCAGAAATACCTCGATACCGGAAACTACGTGCGGGTCACGCTGATGCCTGAAGCGAAGTAGCGAAGGGGCACCGGGTGAAAAACTCTTCCGGAGGGATGAATCCGTGTCTCCATTGTTGAACCGCCGCGAGGCAATCGCGGTGCTCGCCACCACGGCGACGCTGCCACTGCTGGACGGTTGCCGCAACGAACCAACCGCCTCTTCCGCAGCGTCCGGGGCAGGTGCCGAAGGTGAGGCCAGTGCGCGCGCCGCGCTCGACGAAATCGGCGAACACTTGCTGAAGCTGTTCCCCGAGTCTGCGACCTCGCTGGGAATCGATACCGGCGAGCGCGCGGCGTTGCGATCGCAGCTCGGCGATCGATCGGCCGACGGACAACGGCGAATCGCCGATCAAGTGCGGCAGGATCTCGAGCGCGCCAGGGCCATCGATACCAACCGCCTGTCGCATGCGACGCGCACCAGCGTCGAGGTCGTGCGCAGCGCGTACGCCACGGCGCTCGAAGGCTTCGCGCTCCCATATGGAGACATCACCGTCGGCAATTGGCGCAACACGCCGTATGTCGTGATTCAGAACGTCGGTGCCTATCTGGATATTCCGCGATTCATCGACAGCGATCACCGCATTGAGAACGCGGCCGACGCGGAGGCCTATCTGGCGCGTCTGCAGTCGTTCGCGAAGCAGCTCGATGGCGAACTGGGCCGCATCAACGCTGCACGCGAGAAAGGCCTGCTGCCGCCGGGGTTTTTGCTCGACAAGGCACTGGCGCAGATGCGGATGTCGGCGAAAGGGGCGCGCGACGGCGGCGCACTCGTCGAATCGATTGAGCGACGCACCAGGACTATTCCCGGCAACTGGTCGGAGCGCGCCAGGATGATCGCGGCGCAGGACATCGCGCCGGCAATTGACCGTCAGATCGCCGAGCTCGAGCAGGAACGCACGGTCGCCAAGGACGATGCCGGGATGTGGGCCCGGCCGGGTGGCGACGAGTTCTACACGTGGGCGTTGAAGGCCTCGACCACGACCACCATGACGCCCGACGAAGTCCACGCGATGGGCCAGAGCGAACTCGACCGCCTGCAGTCGCAGATGGACGCGATCATGAAGGGCATAGGCCTCACCACGGGTAGCGTCGGCGACCGCATGAAAGCGATCGCCAGGGACCCGAAATACAAGTTCTCCGAAGGCGACAAGGGTCGCGCCGAGATCATGGCGTTCATCCAGGATCGCCTGGCGTGGATTCGTGCGCAGCTGCCGCGCGCGTTTAATACGCTCGTCCATCCAAACATGGAAGTGAAACGGCTGCCGCCCGAGGAAGAACCTGGCGCGCCGACCGCCTACGGCGGCGCCGGATCGATTGACGGGAAGATTCCGGGGCGCTTCTGGATCAATTTGCGGACGACCGCTCTGCACAGCAAATTCGCGCTCGCCGACCTGGCGTTCCACGAATCGATTCCCGGCCACATCTGGCAGGGCGAATACACGCACGGGATGCCGCTCGTCCGGCAACTCCTCGCCTTCAACGCCTACTCGGAAGGCTGGGCCTTGTACGCGCAACAGCTCGCCGATGAACTCGGGGCCTACGAGAACGATCCGGTCGGCAAGCTCGGATACCTGCAGGCGATCGCCTTCCGCGCCTGCCGTCTGGTCGTCGACACCGGCATTCACGCGAAGCGGTGGACGCGAGAGCAGGGGGTCAACTTCTTCGTCGAGCGCAACGGATCGAATCCGATTGAGGTCGCCAGTGAAGTCGATCGCTACTGCTCATGGCCCGGACAGGCGTGCGGCTACAAGGTCGGCCACAGCGAGATCAACCGGCAGCGCGAGCGCGCGAAGGGGGCGCTCGGGGCGAAGTACGATCTCAAGGCGTTCAACGACACGGTCGTGCTCGGGGGCAATGTGCCGCTCGACGTGCTGGCGAAGAACGTCGACGAGTACATCCGCGTGGCAAGAGTATAGCTGACGGCAGAGGGGCGCGGGCGTCGGGTTGACGGAGGGAGAAGGAAGCGAGCGGTGCCACAAAACGAGGTAGGCGCTCCTGAAACAGGATTGCGGCTCTCTAGGAGCCAGTCCTGACGCCCCAGGCCGATGACCTCCACCCGGTACTTGGACCCGTGGTCACCGCTCACCGGTACCCTATCACTTCGTGCTCGAAAGTGAAAGATCGAAAGTAACAGATCGTTTCAGCTGTCCTCGTGAAGTGGTGGGCGCTATAGGACTCGAACCTATGACCTCGTGCGTGTGAAGCACGCGCTCTAACCAACTGAGCTAAGCGCCCGACGGGACAGATGATTCTATCAGCTTGTTGCTGCTTCGTGGCAAAGGTGCCGACTTCTTGAGAACCTGTTGAACCACGCGAAGCACGCGAACCGAGCGAACCCAGCGAACCAACATGAATCACGACTCGACTTCTCGACCGATGGTCTGCTCACCTCGCGACCTGAAACGGCGCGTCGACGGCCCCGAGGGACGTGCCGGCCGTGACGATCGACACCCGCGCGACGTACTCGCCGGGGCTCGCCGCCGCAAGGTCCAGCGTGGCGCGAACGAACTGGCCGAGCGGCCCGCCGGGCGAGAGCGTGACGTCCTGGGCGGCAACAGTCTCACGACCGCCGGCTAAGACGACTTCAAACCGGACGGTCGTATTCGCCAGCGCGGCGCGGTCGGCGGCCGTGACCTCAACGCCCGTGACGATCTGATCGGTGGCGACCGGACGCGCGGGCACGGGAAAGGGCCCGTCGGCACTCTGCGCCGAACCTGCAATCAGGAGATCGCTGAGCGTATAGCCACCGATCGCATGCAGCCTCGCCGACACGGTATGCGACACAAACGCTGAATGCTTCGACCCATCCGATGCCGAAAGCTGCAACTCGTACGTGCCGGGAGCCAGGCCCTGAAACGCAATGTAGCTGATCGGCTGCGCCTTGCCGTCGGGACCGCGCGTGACGGGCACCACGCGCCCGCTATCGGTGACAATGCGGTCGCCCACGCGAAGCTTGTAACCGAGGGCCAGCGCCGCGGTTTCGTGGGCCGCCGGGTCCCGCACGTCGAGGCTGAGCAGGATGCGGATCTTGCCGTTCGCATCGGCGATTGACCGCGTGGCGACCTGCACCGCCACCTTGTCGATGGTGAACGCGGAGGCGGCGTCGCTGCGGCGCGGCGCGGTGACGGGGCGCGGGCCGGCGCTCGGGCCGGCGCGCAGGCCAGCGCCCGGACCGGCTGAAGACGGGCGGAGCTCGGCGGTGGTCATCACGAACTGTGCCCGCGCGTGGACGCTGAGCGACTGACGCGTCGCCTTCAACGCGATCTTGTGGGGGCCGTCCGTGTCGGCGGGTGTCGAGCGAAACGTCACGAGGTAATAGCCCGACAGCGCGTCGGCGAGCCGGCGAAACGCCTCGTCCGGCGCCGCAGGGGCGCGAAACAGCAGGCCGCCTGACTCGCTCGTCAGCGCCTTCAGCCCGTCTTCTTCGATCGCGCGATCCTGTCCGGCCGTCGATGTCGGGAGCCCGGAGCGCTCGCGCCCCAACGCCGCGCCGGCGTCCACGAGCGGCGACTCGAGAAGCACCGAGTACAGCGTGACGCGAGAGGCGGCGGCGAGCCTGGCAAGTTGCGAGACAACCGAAGCGTCGCGCAGATCAGGACGCAGGAGCAGCCCTTCCGAGACCAGGACGACGATCTTGGGCCCCTGCATCCTGGAGAGCGCGCGAAACAGTTTGTCGAGACCTCCAACAGTGGCGCGCCCACGCTCCCGGTACGACTCGAGCCTGGCCTGGGCCTCGGCACGCAGAGAGTCCTCACACAACTCCCGCCGCCCCGGCGGCATCGCCGGCGGACATTCCCGCATGAGGATCTTCTGCTGGAGCGCGCGCTCATCGACGGTCGCGCCGATATCGAACGCAAACACTTCCACGAGGCTCAAATCGAAGTCGTCGGCACCAGTGGGGCGGGCCGCGCGGCCAACGCTGCGGTCGAGCGCTGCGCGGACCGGGGCATGCTCGGTCGTGAACTCGACCGAGGGCCCGGTCGGAAGCGTGAGCAGCGCGATCCGGTCGGCCGGTCCCAGCCGGTCGAGCATTCTCTGCGCCGAGGCGATCGCGGCCTTGCCGCCGCCGGCGCTGATGTTCCCCTCGTCGATCACGAAGATGACGTGGCGGTCGGCGCGGCGTTGAGGCGCTCTGTCTGCGGAATTCGCCGCTTCGTTCCCGCTCCGGACACCCGCCTCACCCGCATCCACGTAGTCAACCGACTCGATTGGTCGAGCCTGTCCGTCAACCGACAACGTGAAATCGGCGATGGTGAGTCCGCGAACGGGGCGGCCAGTCCCGTCGAGCACGACGGCGTCGGCTTCCACCATGTCGACGCCGGCGCGGAACCGCGTCTGTGCGGACACTCGACCTGGCGTGGTGACTGCCGTCGCAACGATGGCGGTCCCGCAGGCAAACACGGCGAGCGCAAGGCACGGTCGCGTGCACGCAGCGGACACTGGCATCTGCCCCTCGCGCGCTACGGGTGCGTGACCGCCACCTGCATCAGGGCGAAATGATGGCGCCCCTGCTGCTGGACGTAGACGATCTGGGAGCCGTCTGGTGACCACGCGGGCAGGGTGATGCCTTTCAACGCATCGACTTCAAGCTTGCCACCTTTGAGATCCATGAGCGCGAGCCTGCCGGTCGGCTTGACATAGGCGACGGCATGCAGCGCCTCCGGAGACCAGCCAAACGTCATTCCTGGCACCAATGGCTGGTCGATGTACTGCCCGATGGCCTCTCCGCTGAGCGTCAGGGTGCGCACCACGGAGCCTTCGGCTTCGTTCTGTGCGGCGATCGCGTTCTCCATCAGGCCGTTCTTGCTCTTCTGCTGCAAGCTCTGGGTGGGAACCTTGCCCGCCTTGTTCTGCGTATCGACCTGGATCACGAGCTCGGGATGCCCGGGCGCCGTACGTGCCGACTTCCACTCCCAGTACTTCGGCGCCCATTCCGGCGCTGCGTCGATGCCGTTGAAATCGCGCGCGCCAAGATGAATCAGGTAGTAGCGCGTCTTCAGCGGCGCCCGGTCGCCCTCGAGTGTCTGGAGACACAGGGTCGTGCTATCGGGCGACCAGGCCAGCTGGGACGGGTCCCCCTTGAACCGCGATCCCTGGAGGTCGACCAGGAGCGTCGGCGTGGCCGCCGAGAAGGGCTGTTGGCCGGCCGGAACCGAGACGATGGCCGAGGCGAGCATCAGGCCGAGCGTGGAAGATCTCATGGACCACCTCGTCATTCTCGACACTCTCGTCCTATGGCGGGGACGCCTCATCCTGGACTATTTCACAGGTTCCAGCAAGGTCGTAATGCGGACGCCGCGCTCGCGAAACGCGCGCGCCAGCTCGTCGATCCGCCGGCCGGCCTCGGCGCGATCAGGCACCTCGAGCGTCACGTTGAGGAGATCGATGAACCACGGCAGCTTCAACGGCTCGCGCACATACCGGTCCACAATCGCTCGCGCAACCGGCAGCGTCGTCGTCTTCGAGTTATCGTGTACGTCGCGCGTGTTCGCGCGAACGAGCTTGGCGTATTCCTCGTCGAGCAGCCGCTCGAAGATCGCGAGCGTGAAACGGTCCCCGGCCTTGGCGCCAGCGGGGTCGTCGGGATCGTCGGCGCTGATGACCGCGCCCTTGTGGATCCACTCCCAGAGGATGCTCAGCCGAATCTCGCCGGTGGCCATATCCTCCATCAGATACAACACGTCGTCGTTGCCGAAGAAATCGGCGGGCTTCAGCGCGGCGGCCTGCATGCCCTGGCCGAAGGCGTTGCCGTACTGCAGCCCGACGCTCAGCAGATCGCGCGCGCCGCGAATCGTGCGGGGCGCGGCCTCGAGCGACAGCAGGCTGTCGGCGTCGGCGCTGGTGTAGGTCAACGGAGGAAACGCGCGACCCCGCTGATTGTCGTCGCCCACGCGCTCCCACACCGGCCGCACGATGTGCACCATCTTCCAGTGCGCAACCCACTTGCCGCTTGCGCCTGCCTGCTGCTCGCGTGTCGCGCCAGCCACGGCCCGCTGCATCGCGGCGTCCACACCGCTCTTCGATCCGACGGGGATATTGGGCTCCATCCCGCCCTGCCAGAGCGCGAAGGCTCCCTGACGATCCGGCGTGTTCACCGCCCGGCGCACGCGGTCTTCGTAACTCCGCATGTAGCCGTAGGTCATCGTGATGGCGTCGATATTCGGGTCGATGAAGGCCGCGTCCCAGGCCATCGCATCGGCCACGCTGTTGATGTAGTCCCAGCGCCCGGTGTTGAAACCCACGAACCGGCCACCGAGGACGGCGCGGATTTCCATGAGGTGAAAACACGCTTCGAGCTGCTCGACGAGCACGTAGGTCTTGATGCAGTCAGCCGGCAGGCCGAGGTGCGCCTCGAGCGCCGTCAGTAACGCGTGCCAGAGCGCCGCCTCGTCCGCCGTCTGAATCTTCGGAAGATACAGAACGAGCGATGCGCCGTCGCGTCGAAGGCGCCTGCCGTTGTTGGCCACGAACAGGACCACGTCCACGATGGACGCGGAGAAGCCCTCGCCGTCCGGATACCGGACATGCCGGTCATCGAGGTGCAGGCCGCGAGGGCGAAAAATCCGCGTCGTGAAGCCGAGCTGCTGCTTCCAGTCGGTGATGATCGCGCGGCCGAAGAATCCCGTTGCCCACGCGTTCATCTCCTGCGCCACCTGCTCGGCGGTCTTCATGAAGATCGGCGAGCGCTCGAACGCCAGCTTCAGGCTCCGCTGATTGTCGAGCGACATGGTCGAGACCTGCCCGAGCGCGTCCTCGCCGTCGAACATCCAGCCATCCGCGCCCGATAACAGGGCATAGGCCACGTTCCGAAGGCTGGCCTCCACGGGACTGTTCGGGCGCGCGGCGGGCCCCGTGCCCTGAATCCACTGCCGCTGCAGGTCGCGCGGGATCTCGCTCCCCACGAACCGTCCATCGCGGGCGTCCTGAACCGTCAGGCCGGACCCGGGGAGTACGTGCCGGGGGTCGAGGAACGCGATCCGCTGGCGATCGCGGGCGCGCTTCGCGCGTCGCTCGAGACGCTCGGCCATCACACGGCGGCGGTCCTGGTCGAACGGCGCCAGCGCGCGGAGCGCGGCCATCGCCTCGCCGGTCAGAACATCTTCGTACTGGGTTGTCACTCCCTCGCTGAACCGCAGATCGCTCGCCATGCGTTTGCCTTTTCCCTCTGAGACTCAAAACTCAAGACTTCTAAATTCCAGCCTTATCGTGCGCTCCCACCCCCGTCACGACTTCAACCCATCCGGCAAGCGGCGGTCGCGGGCGCCGTCATAGTCATGGTCCTTCGGGTCGATCTGCCGCATGGGGGACTGGCGCGTGCGTTCCTCGTGGGCGTGAGCGATGAGGCCGGGCAGGCGCGAAATGAGAAAGATCGCATTGCCCAGCTCGTACGCGAAGCCGAGATCCGCGCAGATGGCGGCGATGGCGCCGTCGACGTTGACCGGCAGCAGCCGATCGAATCGATCCTTGTGCGCCACGAGCGCGCGCTCGGCGGCCCGGATCAGCCGGACGTGCTCGCCCTCGACCTCGAGCTCCATGGCCATCTGGAACAGGCGCGCAGCCCGCGGGTCGCGGGTGTGATAGCGATGCCCGAAGCCGGGCGGCACTTCGTGCTGGTCGGCGCACTCGTCGATGATCGCCTCGGCCGCTTTCTGAAGTGATTTACCTGCCCGCATCAGCGACAGCCCGCGATCGAGAAACCGCATGCACGATTCAACGTCGCCGCCGTGGTGCGGGCCGAACGCCAGAATGCCCGCGGCGACGCAGTCCTTCAGGGGCGCGCCAGACGTCGCGACGTTTCTCGCCGCCAGCGTCGACGGTGGCGTCACGCCGTGATCAATGGAAGACACGAGCACCGCGTTCAGCATGCGGCCGATCGTCGGCGTCGGCAGCTCGCCCATCAACAGTAGATAGACAGCTTCGGCGAAACCGAGCCGGCCCATCATCTCGTCGAGGGAGTAGCCGCGGACCTGGATTCTGTTGGGCGCGATCGCGGTCAGCGCGGTCTGCCAGCGCTCGTCAGCCGTCTCCCGCGGCCGGGCGCGTCGCTCCGTGGGTTTGGTGGCCATAGCTTTCCCTGTTCTGACGAAACGCTTCACACTGTTCCGTACAGGCGATCGCCGAAGTCTCCGAGACCCGGGACGATGTATTTGTGGGCGTTCAGCTCGCGGTCCACGACGGGCGTGTAGATGTCCACGCGCGGATGGTGGCGTTCGACCAGCGCGACGCCCTCCGGCGCCGTGACGATGCAGACGAGGCGGATGGTGCGGGCCCCGGACCGCTCGAGCAGATCGAGCGCAGCGACTGCGCTGCCCCCGGTCGCCAGCATCGGGTCGATCATCAGTACGTAGCTGTCCGCGAGCGGTGCCGGCAGCTTCGAGTAGTACTGCGACGCCACCGCCGTCATTTCGTCCCGCTGCAGACCGATGTGGCCGACGCGCGCGGACGGCACCAGCGCGAGCACCGCATCGAGCATGCCCAGCCCGGCCCGGAGCACGGGAACGACGACCACATCCCGACCGACGTGACGGCCCTCCGCGGGGCCGATCGGCGTCTCCACTGTGACCGGGCGCGTGGGCACGTCGCGCAGCGCCTCGGCCACGAGCAGCACGCTGATCCGCGTCGCGGCCTGGCGGAACTGGTCCGGCGACGTCCGTTTGTCGCGCAGGGTCGCGAGCGCGTCGTGAGCCAGCGGGTGATCGACGATGTGAACCGGCACGCGCATCACTATACAGGCAGGCTTGGCCCAGAGACAAAAGGCCCGGGATACAATCGCCCCGTATGAAACGCCTGCTGCTTGTCGTTGTCATATGCGCCGGAGTCGCTGACGTCGCTGACGTCGCCAGAGGGGCGCAGGACCTGCGGCGGGTGTCGCTCGTGGTGATCGCCCGCTTCGTGATTACGCAGAACGCACAGCGGCAGGTCCTCTCGCCAGGCGCGGTCGCGATCGATGGCGACTCGATCGTGGCGGTCGGCACGCCGCAGGCGATCGCGGGACGCTTCGTGGCGGGTGAGACCATTACCGCCGCGGATGAGGCGGTTCTGCCCGGTCTCATCAACACACACACCCACGCGCCGATGGTGATGTATCGCGGGCTGGCGGACGATCTCGCGCTGATGGATTGGTTGAACAAGTACATCTTTCCGGCCGAGTCGAAGACCGTCTCGCCCGAGATGGTCCGCACCGGGACGCGGCTCGCGGCCCTCGAGATGATCGAGTCGGGCACCACGACGTTCGCCGACATGTACTACTTCGAGGAAGAGGTCGCCAAAGCGACGCGCGAGGCCGGCCTGCGAGGCGTCCTGGGTCAGACCGTCATCCAGTTTCCGGTTGCCGACGCGAAGACACCGGCCGACGCCCTGGCGCGGGCCGAGCAATTCATCAAGGACTTCAAGAACGATCCGCTCATCGTGCCGGCCGTCGCGCCGCACGCCCTGTACACGAACGACGCGGCGACGCTCGTGGCGTCGGCCAACCTCGGCCGGCGGTACGGGGTCCCGGTCCTGATTCACCTCGCGGAGACGGACGAGGAGGTGAGAATCGCCCGTCAACAGCATCAGCTGACGCCGACGGGCTATCTCGAGTCGATCGGCTTCTTCGGCCCGCGGACGCTCGCGGCGCACGGCGTCTGGGTGACCGACGAGGACATCGCGGTGCTGAAGCGCCGCAACGTGGGCGTGTCGCACAACCCCGAGAGCAACATGAAGCTCGCCAGCGGCGCGGCCCCGGTCGTGAAGTACATGAAGGAGAACGTCGCGCTCGGCCTGGGCACCGACGGGGCGGCAAGCAACAACGATCTCGACATGTTCGAGGCGATGCGCCAGGCCTCGTTTCTGGCGAAGCACACCACCCACGATCCGACGGCGGTACCCGCGCAGGCAGCGCTGGACCTGGCCACCGTCGGCGGCGCAAGAGCGCTCGGCATGGACCGGCTGCTGGGCTCGCTCGAGGCAGGCAAGCGCGCGGACCTGATCGTGGTCTCGTTCGCCGCCGCCAGGCAGACGCCTTTATACGATCCGGTCTCGCATCTGATCTACACAACGCGGGGTGACGACGTCCGAACGACGATCGTCAACGGCCGTGTGCTGATGAGGGACCGGCAGGTTCGGACGCTCGACCGGGGCGCGGTCATCGCGGATGCGAACAAGCTGGCCGCGCGCGTGCGCGCGGCCGTCGGGCGATGACGGTCACGCGAGCACGGCGATGTGCGGAAGGTTGCGGTACTGCTCGGCGTAGTCGAGGCCGTAGCCCACAACGAAGCGATCCTCGATGGTGAAGCCGATATATTCCACCTTGACATCTATCTGCCGGCGCGACGGCTTGCTGAGGAGGCAGGCGGTCCGCAGCGACCTGGGGTTGCGCGCGCGAAGGATGTCCTGCAGGTAGGTGAGCGTCAGCCCGGTGTCGACGATGTCTTCGACGATAATGACATGCCGGCCGTCGAGCGTCGTGTCGAGATCTTTCAACAGGCGGACCTCGCCGGACGTGGTGGTCCCTTTGGTGTAGCTCGACACCGCCATGAAATCGAGCGACACGTGCCCGGGCATCGCGCGGACGAGGTCAGATAGGAACATGAACGCCCCCTTGAGCACGGCGATGACGTGCAGGTCGTCCGGGAAGTCCCGCCGGATCTCTGAGGCCAGCTCCACAACCCGGTTCTGGATTTGCCGCTGAGAGAATAAGATTTCGGTGGGGCGCAGCTCCGTCATAGGCGACCGATCATACTCGCATGAGACGTTTCGACATCATCACTGAGAGCGACGCCAGGGTGCTGACGCCGGGAGAGACCGTGACGCTGGCTCGCGGCGGGCACGTGACGCCGCTCGCCCAGGACACCCTCCGGGCCAGGCACATCGTCGTCATCAATGAAGCGCGCGTGTCGGCCGACGAGAGCGCGCTCGCGCCGCCGTCTGATATCCGGACCCTGGCCATTGCGTGCGACCACACGGGCATCAAGCTGCGCCAGACGCTGGTCGCCTTCCTGCGCGGACGGGGACTCGCCGTTCGAGATCTTGGCGTGGACACGCCGGATCCGGTGGACTATCCGGACATCGCCGCCGGCGTGGGGACCCTGGTTGCCCGTCTCGAGGCCGACGCCGGGATCGTCATCGACGGCGCGGGAATCGGGTCTGCCATCGCGGCCAACAAGATCCGGGGCGTGCGCGCGGTCATGGCGGCGTCGGAGACAATCGCGCGCTACTCGCGCGAGCACAACGGCGCCAACGTTCTGACGCTCGGCGCAACGCTCGTCAGCGCGGAGGAGGCGAAGTCAATCGTCACCGTCTGGCTGACGACACCGATGCGCGAGCCGCGCTACATCCGGCGCCTCGCGAAGATTCGGGACCTGGAGAACCTGTGAGAGTGACAGCGTGGACCGATTAGACAGAGTCGAGCTCCAGCGGATCATCGACATCATCGTGAGCGAGCTCGCCGTCGCGGGAACGAGGCCCCTGACGCGGTGTCCGTGTCACGCCGTGGCGCATGACTGCTGCCCGGACCGGCTGCGCGGCGTGATTGACGCGGGCGCGACGCGCGTTGGCGTGCACGCGACGGGCGGCGCCCCGGCGGGCGTTGCGTCGATGATCGATCACACGCTGCTCAAGCCCGATGCGACGCGGAGCAACATCGAGGAGTTGTGCCGCGAGGCTGCGCAGTTCAAGTTTGCGACTGTCTGCGTGAATCCGGTATGGGTGGCGCTGGCTGCGCGCCTGCTCGCCGGCTCAGGGGTCGGCGTCTGCTCGGTGG
The DNA here is from genome assembly GCA_035939575.1 of Vicinamibacterales bacterium. Lineage (GTDB taxonomy): Bacteria > Acidobacteriota > Vicinamibacteria > Vicinamibacterales > CAVVIG01 > DATKHR01. Next base: position 41,088 of record DASZFS010000279.1, read on the forward strand.
TCGGGTTCCCGCTGGGGGCAACGACGCCGGACGTCAAGGGCTACGAAACGCGGCGGGCGATCTTCGACGGCGCTCGCGAGATCGACATGGTCATCAACATCGGCGCGCTCAAGTCCGGTGACCTGCGCGGCGTCGAGCGCGACATCGAAGCGGTGACCGCTCCGTGCCGCGACTGCGGGGCGCTGAGCAAGGTCATCATCGAGGCCGCGCTGCTCACCGACGACGAAAAGGTGACCGCGAGTACGCTGGCCAAGGCAGCTGGGGCTGACTACGTGAAGACCTCCACGGGCTTCGGCCCTGGCGGCGCTACGGCGGCCGACGTCGCGCTCATGCGCCGGGTCGTCGGCGCGGAGATGGGCGTCAAGGCGGCGGGTGGCGTGCGCGATCTCGAGGGACTGCAGGCGATGGTCGCGGCCGGGGCCACCCGGGTAGGCGCAAGCGCCGGCGTGAAGATCGTTCAGCAGGCCACTGAAAAAACGTCGAAACGTTGAAACGATGAAACCTTGCGCCCCCGCCGCTCGTTCAGCGGAATGTGGGCTCGCCGAGCTGGACGCCGAGATTGAAACCAACCACGCGGCTGACCCGCAGGTCCACGCGCCGATAGCGGCGTCGCGTCGGCCGGCGGGGGAGCGGAGCGACCGTATACACCCACTCCGACGGATTGCTCATCGTCACGTCCGCCATCCACCGCCCGTCTACGCTGATCTGTACGACGACCGGCTGTCCGCCGGCGCCGGGAAACCCCGCCCTCATCGGCAGCCGGATTTCTGAGGCAGTCGAGGGCACGAAGAAGCTCGCCGATCCGGCGGTCCATCGAAAGCGCGTGCCTTCGGTGTCCTGTTCAATATCCCGGAGGCCCGCAGTGACGTTCGCGACCCACGGAGGGTCGTAGAGATACCAGGCGGCGCCCGTGACGACGACGAGTGCAAGCGCGCCGATCAGCAGCCGCCCGCGCGTCATCGAAACCGCAGGAAGAGTTCGCGATACTGATCCCACGTCGTGTCGGCAATCGGGAGGATCCCCAGCCAGTACTGCGCCATCTGCGCGCACGACAGGGCCACGAGCCCCCCCACAACAACGGCAGCCGGCATCCAGGCGCGTGGTCGCCGCGAGACCCAGTCGAACAGGGACGCAAGAAACACGGCCGCGAGAGCCAGACCGTCGGTGAAGCCGCGGTGGCCGAACGAGCCCCCCAGCTGCCAATCACTCCAGCTCGCGACGAGGTAGGCGTTCGCGGCGAAGACGAGAATCGCCGCGACTCTCAGACGCCGTGATAGCGGGTTGTCGACGAGCAGGCCCGCGGCTGCAAGGAGCAGCAGCGGCGACCAGAAGAAGAGCCCCTTCCGGACGCCGAAGAGCACCTCCACGATGTGCGGCGCGCCGAAGTTGAACCGGCCGAACTGGCCGTAGACGCTGACCAGCCAGTGGCCGGTGGCCTGTCTGTAGATCACGAGCTGTGGCAGGACGCACAGCACGCCGATTGCGGCGATGGCTGCGAAACTGCCGCGCCGCGCCCAGATCCCGGCAGGATTCCACAGTGGAACGACGATCAGGAAGATCGCGTTCGGGTGGCGCGTGAGGAAGACGAGCGCGGCAAGGACTCCAAGACCCACGGTTGACACGGGTGACGGGGACGTCCACCACCGGTCGGTCACGTCGAGGAGCCACGCGATCAGAAAGAAGGAGTAGACGTGGCTGAACGTGCCGTCATACGTGGCGTAGTGAAAGAGGTTGGTCCCGAGAGCGATTGCGGTCAGCGTTGCCAGCACGACTCCGCTGCTGAAATAGCGCGTGAGCAGGGAGCGGATCGCCAGCAGGCCCGCCACGAACATGGCCACGCCGGCGAGGCCGGCCGCCTGCTGGTAGTAGAGCGAGAAGCCGTCCGGCGGAAGGTTGGACCAGCGCGTGAGCCCGTGCGCGAACCAGAAGAACGGCGTCATCAGGATTGCGACGCCGATGGG
>DASZFS010000280.1:0-107832 GCA_035939575.1 Vicinamibacterales bacterium
ATAGACGTCCTGCGCCTTGTTGCCGACGACGTTCGCGTTGCCGTGGCTGATGGGACCGCCGGAACTCCACGTGGCCCAGTCCGGCACGGGTGCGACGGGAACGAGCGCTTGGCCGCTCCCGAGACCCTTACGTGCGCAACCGATCATCAGTGCCCCGTCGACGAGCGGTTCTCGTCCTTCTCCTCGAAGATGAGCAGCGACACGACGAAGAACTTGCCGGCCGTGCCCGCACCGCCGATGAGCCGAATGATCGGACCGTTCGCGACGCTGTCGGCGAGCGCGGGGATCGCGATGCCCGACGCTGCCCACGTGCCGAAGCTCGCGCTGAGCTGTAGGTCAGGCAGGTCCGTCACGATGGCCGCGTTGCCGAATGGCGTCACCGTCGCGAGGACGCCCTGCCGCGCGAGCGGCGACCACGCGCTATTCGCCCCGCCGCTTGTGAGGAGCTTGAGCTGCTCGAAGCGCGTCGTGCGGCCGCGCAGCTCGTAGTACACCGCGTCGGTGGCGACCGTGACCGGCGCCGTGGACGAGCCGGGATTGGTCTGAACGGGGATGTCGACCGCGGTCGTCGGAGACGACGTCGGCATCTTGACAAAGAAGGTGCGGTTGATCATCGCTTCGCGATTCTACACCCCTAGTGGCCCTACGGTCAAAACGGGGTCTAGACGAACGGTAACTTCGCCGGGCCGCCACCAGTCGCCGCTGCCACACGTGCGCTCGCCGCGCGCCAATTTTCGATGGCCGGATGTGCCCAGGAGATAGCTGACGGTTCCTCTCCACGACGAATCGCGTTCGTGACCACCGACGGATTCTTGTAGGCAAGCCGCGTCGAGACGTCGATTCCAGTCTTCACACGCTGCCCGCCGGACGATGCCATCGCCGCCTTCACCTTGTTATAGATGTCTGCATACACGCGCGTGCCCCAATCGACATTCGTCGTCGGATTGAGCAGGGCTTCGGGCGTGAGCCCAGCGGCGGCGATCTCCTTCGCGTGCGCGTGGGTGTTGACTTGCATCAAGCCCACACTCTCGCCGCCAGCGTCGCCGCGCTCATCCGCGCGGCCACCGCTCTCGACGAGGATGGTCGCGAGAACCCAAGCGAACGGCAGTCCCCGCTTGCGTGAGAATGTCCACGCCGCCTGAACGCCCTTCAACGGTATCCCGAGCGCCTTGCTGATCTTTACGAAGTCCGGGTGCACGATGTGCAAACCGATGACGACGAGTCCTGCAGCGAACAGCAGAAGCCCAATCGTCGACGTGTCCGCCGCACGTGTCGGAGCAGCTTTCGCCGCGTCGGCCACGAGACTAGTACCGCCGCTCGGTCTCGGCCGCGAGAATCGACGTGATCATGACCTGCACGCGCATGAGCACCGGTGCGTCCGTAACCGCATAGACCTCTTGGAAGCCAACGAGCGGGATCTCAGACGTCACGCCACCGGGCAACGCGCAGCCCGTCAGAGGGGAGACGTTCGCGTCGCCAACGTACACCGTGAAGCCGACGTCTGGTGGGGTGATGAACAGAACGCGATTCTCACGTGTGCCGGGCGCGATCACCGTCAGCGCTCCGACCACAAGCGGCACGCTCTTGAGGATCGTGCGAACGGGCGCGCCGGTGAGCGAGCCCTCGGGCGCGTTGTTCGGCGTCGGCTGCCACGCTGGTGTAGAACGCGCCGGTCCGACGCCGGGAACCGGCAGCGAACCGAACCCGAACGGATTTCCCGCGCCGGCCGACATCGCGCGACTTACGAGCTGCGCGGCAAAAGCAGGTTGCCGACGAAGTTGATGTCGACGGTGATCGGGTTGACCGTGTCGAGGTTCGTCACCTGCGGCACGAGACCACCGCCCTTCGGACGCACGACCCACGGGAAGACGAAGTCCCACGCGAGCGTGTTCGCGTCGACGAGCGTCGCGATCATCACCGGGGCCTTCATCCACGGCATGTTGAACGTGAGATCCATGTTGAAGAAGCGCCAGTCACGCGTGTTGTGCGTGCGGTCCTGCGAGAAGATCACGCGCCGGCACTCGAACGGATACTCCAGCGAGTTCTGGTAGTCGCTCTGCAGAAGCGGCTGGTTCGTCACGCCCGCGGCGATCGTCGTGCTCGTGGACATCGGCAGGTTGTACGGCACGCGCACAACGGGCTGATTCCCGAGCGGCCCCAACCAGTCGATGAACGACTTGATGTAGGGCGCGAACTGCATGACCATCGTCTCGAAGCCGGGGTTCATCGGACCCATCGGCGGTGTGAGGCCGGGAGGAAAGCTCATGGGTGTCATGGTGCCACGATCGGGCCGTGCTTAGCAAATCGTTCGGCCTTGTTCTATGTTAGTGTGTCAGCAAAGAAAAAGCCCGCCCGGTTCACCACCGAGCGGGCTTCGCCTTTCAGCTTGCGTCGTGGATCAGACGACGGGGCGCTTGATCAGACCTTCGAGCGTCTCCCGGATATCCATGCCCATGTTCGTGGCAGGTATCCCGGACCAGTCGAAGTAGCCCTGGATCGTGGCGAAGGGCGGGCCGGCGGCCGCGTTGTTGCCGCCGATGCCGAGCTGCGCCTGCGGGCGGAGCTGCCCCACGTACGCGATGTTCGGCTTGATGTGGATCGGGAGCACGAACGCGCTCTGATCCCGCGGCGACGGGTTGCCGTTGTTCGCGACCTCGACCGAGGTCGTCGTCGCGAAGACCGACAGGCCCGAGCCCTGCGGGTACTTCTCGAACGGCCCCTCGCTCTGCCGCTTCTGGTTCACCGTGAAGCGGTGAAACATCTTGCGGGCGAAGTCGAAGAGCACGCCGCCCGCCGTGTTGGCCGGGTCGTACCCGCCCATGTGCGTGTTGCGGCTGAACTGGATCGCCGCGCCACCCGAGTTGGTCACGTCCTGCAACGCGAACGCCTGCGCGCTCGAATTGCGGGCCATCTCGCGGACGATCTGGAGCTGGATCGAGTAGACCAGCGCCTCCCAGCCGTCCTGAAGCCCGGTGTCACCCGAGCGCGGGATGTTCGTGTCCACCTCGGTGAGCACGCGAGATCCGCCGGGGATCTGCGCGCCGAGGCCGCCGATGAACACGTCGTGCTCCTGCGAATCCCCGCCCTCGAACTCGACGGTGTGGAACAGGCGATCGTGCGTCCAGTCGGCGAACTGGATGGGGAACGGAACCCCCTTGATTCGAACGGTCAGTGTGCCAGTGCTTTCGGCCATGGTGCGATGTCTTTCTTCGTGAGGGACCGACGTAGTCGATAGTCCTCACGACGAGAGGCTGACGGTGTTCTTGGTTCAAACCGAGCCGGGCCGCTGTCGCCGTCACCAACAGCTCGGTCACGTTTCAATCAACGGCGCCTGCGACTCACCACCGCCGACGCCGATCAGACTGCTACTGCGACTGGAGGAAGTTCGAGCCGAAGCCCGCCGCCCCCATGATCTCGACGCCCTCGGCGTTGCCCATGCCGTGCAGCTCCTCGGCGACGTGAGTGCCGAGAACGCCGCCGCCCGAGCCGCTGTCGAGGAGCTGGACCTCCGGCTCACCGAAGCCCTGCAGCGCCTGCGGCACGATCGTCCCGAAGCCTTGGAGCTGCTCCTCGTGACGGTGGCCGAGGCCCATGAAGCCCTCGATGATGCGCGGAACGGTGATGATGCCGACGGTGACGAGCGCGGAGATGCCCGTCGCGCGATGCTTGCTGGACATCGCGAGAGCGCCGCCCACGAGACCGCCGAGAACGAGCCCGTGGAGTCCGGCGTGCCGGAGCGCCTTCGGGTTCTTCTTGGCGTGCAGGTGCGCGAGCATGACGCCGACCTGAGTCGCGCCGCCGCCGATCAGTGGACCGGCGACGGAGGGATCCGAGAGGCCGCTCCCGAACCCGCGGAAACGATGACGACCGAGTGCCATGTTGGTGGTTTCCTTTCTTGTGCGGGGTTGAGAGGGACTACCGGCGGTGCTTCCGACGGCGACCGCCGCTCAGACCGCGGCGGTGCTTCCGCGGCCGCTTGTGCTTGAGGCACTGCCCCTTGCGACGGCCCTTCTTCGCGACGCCGAATCGACACTTCTTCATCTGGCTCTCCTTGTGATGGGGTCGGGGTTAAAGGGCCGTCCTCGTGACGACCCCATTTTTGAAATGCAGCTCGATAGCACCGCCGCGCATGAGCGCCGCGAGCGGACCGCCGATCAGCTCGGGCGGCAGCGAGCCGTGCCCGAACTTCTGAAGATCAGACGCAGCCTTTCGCAGCGCCATGACGGCGCCTTGCGCCTGATGCGGCTGCGGCGCGGCGTCGATCTGAAACGCGGCGACGGGTTGTCCCGACGCCGTCGCGCCGAGCATCACGCCGTGCATGCCTGGCGGCGCGGGCGGGGGCGGCACGGGAATGGGCGGCGTCGCGACCACAGTCGCCGCGACCGCTTGCTGTGTAGCAGACGGCTGCGCAACCGGCTGGTCGTACTCCGTCGAGATGCCGTGCGCGGAGGTGACGTTGAGCACGTGCTGCGCGTCGATGTCCTGTCGCGCGTGGGAGGGATTCATCGTGCGGATGATCCCCGTACGCATGACGAGTTCGGGGATGCTCCCTTGATCGTTTCTCGTCAGCATGTCGAGCGTCCTCCGCGGTGTAGGTCTGGGAAACGCGAAAAGGGCGCTCGCGAAGGTCGGTGTGACCTTCATGAGCGCCCGTTATTCGAGTCGCAGGTGCGGAAGCGAACTCCCGCTATGTCACTGCAGCGTGCCCGGTTTTGGAGAGCGTGTCAAATCGCGGTAGAGTGATCGGCGTGAAGTATCTCGGCGAGCATCACCCGAACGGCAGCGCGCCCGTCTGGAAGTTCGTCGCCGCCGTCACAGCCGGTCAGGCAGCAGGCTTAGCGGCTGGAGCGCTCACGCGCAGAGCGTTTCATAGAGACGCGCTCGCGACGAAAGACGCCGTCGATCTTTTCGTCGGCACCGGCGTGTTCACGATCGTCTCCGGCTTGACGTGGATCTTCCTCACGCGTAAGCCATAGACGTGGACCCCGTCGAGCGAGCGAACCGCGAGGCGGAGCTTGCGCACGAGCTAGAGGAGCTGAAAGTCAAGCTCGACAATCACTCGACGGCGATTCACACGATCCGGAATCGAATGCAGGTGCTCGTGCTGCGCCTATCGGCGATCCGAAATGGACAAGACGATCCGGGCTAGCGCTTCGACGCGCGCCCGATCATGAATGCGAGCGCGGCCGCCACGACTCCGAGGCCGATGCTCTTGATCGTGTACCACTTGATGAAGTAATCGGGCGACGCTTGCATCGCCGTGCGTGCATCATCGGAGAAGCCGTCGAGCCGATCACATCGACATGGTGGCGGTGGCTGCCACTGAAGTCCCGCCTGCACACGAGCCCACTGCTGCGCGTTGTATGCGCTCACTCAACCCTTTCGGATCGCACGTTGCCCGACTCGGCACGAGCCCTTCGACTTCACGAGCACAGCGTACGCGTGCATACCTACGCTGCACCGACCGTTCTTGAACTTGCCCTTCGGGCAGCCGACGAGGATGCGTCCGCGGCCCGACTTCTTCCAGCGGAAAGATCGTCGGTCGAAGGCCGTCTTCGAGGCGACCTTCTTCTCGCAAAACTTTCCGCGCAGCTTCACGGCATCACGCCACGCTGGACGGGTAGAAGCGAATCTCGACGAGGTAGCTCGTCGCGCCGTTCCCGACCTGAATCGATCCCGTGATCCCGTTGGGTCCGCCCGTGAAACCACACGCCCCGCAATCGCCCGCGGCTCCGACAGACAGAGGCGTCACGTAAATAGAGAGCGGGACGGAGTTTGCCAGGTTCGTCCACCCGTTCGTACCCAGCGGGGTCAGCCCTGCATTGACTTCTTGAAGAAGCGTCTTCAACGGTCCTGCCGCGCAGTCGGCAATCATCTGCGTCGCCGATCGTGTCGCTGAGCCAGCGCCTCCGTTGAGAAAATACTTGAGTGCGTACGGAGACGCCCCTGCCTTGGTAAACCCGATGGCCATCTTACTTCTCCCTCTCGCGCTTTTGTGTGATCAGCACGGCCGCGACGCCGACCCCGATGATGACGGCGACCGTCACGGGGTTGAAGCGCACGTGCTCGTACTGCGCCGGAACGAACGCCTTGATGTCGACACTCGCCTGCCGCTGCGGACCGTATCCCGGATAGTGCGGTGCGGGCGCATAGCCGGGCGGATAATACTGGACGGGTGCGGGCATCGGTCTTCCTCCCTGTTGGGCCTGCTGAGCTGCATACATCGCCGTGCCTTGCGCTACGTCCTGCCAGAACGACGGCGAAGACGGCGCGGGTGCAGGCGGCGGAACCGGCATGCTCGGCGCCGCGGGGGCTGCGATTGGAGCTTGTTCGATGGCGGCCGCGAGCTGCGGAGCGAACGCGACGACCTGCGCATGCGACAGATTCCCTGACGCGAGCAGCGGATCGGCCGACGCGTACTTGGGCACGGCGTAGTTCACCGCGCGCACGGTGTGCGGACCGACGAGACCGTCGACGGGCACGCTGGCGGTACCGTCACCTGTGCGCTGTGCGAGCCCGCGAAGCGCCGTCTGCAGTCGCTTGATGGTCGCGAGCGGCCGCGGGGCATGTGGGTGACAGATGCCGGGCAGCGCGCTCATGTTGGCGTCCGCGCCGAGACAGGACGAGCAGCCGCCAGCAAACTGCCGCTCACCACCTAGGCTGGTCATCGCGCTGATCACCTGACGATGGTGCCAGCGTAGCGAAGAACGGTCAAATCGACGAGGTCACGCGGCTTCGCCGTTCGTCAGAAACCCGTGCCAATGGCCCCATTTCGAGCAGTCGACAGAGGGCATGAGCGAAAGCGTCTCGAACGTTTCACCGGTACGCTGCCAGAGGATCGCCCCGACATGATGATCGGTAAGATGGTTCGCCTCGTTTCGAGCGACATGACCTGGCCCCGAGACATCGGCCGGCGGGTGGCTGGATAACGGCGGCGTGAAAAAGATAGCGAGACGGCTGCCGTTGTTTGGCTTGCCGACGCAGCACGGGCAGTCGAAGCTCACGCCTTGACGGGCGTCCTCGGGAGCGTCGTGGTCGCGTACCCATCGGGGGTGTAGGTCAACGAGCCGCATCAGACCTTCGGCAGCTCACCAGGCAAGAACGTCTGGTTGACGTGCACAGGCTGAAGCTGACCGTCCTTCACGACGATCACGATCTGCGCATGCGCGCGCTGCCCGAGCAGAACCGAGATCAGACGCGCAAGATTAGTCACGAACACCTGCAGTGACGGCGTAGGCGCGGCCATCACGCAGCACGCCGCGTGAGAGCCCACACGATCGCGCCGCCGACGACCGCCCCGACGACGACACCAATCACGACGGGCATAATCGACGATCCGCCTGCGAAGTCCGCAAGTCCCTGCGACGGGGGATTGATGACGATGCCCTTCTGCTTCGACTTCGGCATCGGGATCTCGACCGTGCCACCGGATGGGAGCACGAGTGTGCGCACGTCGCCCTTCGTCACGGGTCGCTGAAGATCCGGATCTTGCAAACTCACGTGTCGCCCATCCCGAAGTCTCTGAACTTCGCGCGCGGCGGCTCTTTACCGAAACGCGCGTCTGTGGAGCCTGGCAGAGTCGTGTCGAGCGCGACGAAACTGCGTGGTTCGAGCTTCGGAAGCCCGACAATGCAGTAGATGTGATCCCACGACGAGCCGTAGTTGCTCGTGATACGGAACTTAGGTATGAAACCGTTCACCATAGAGAGCACGGCGCACATGACAGCGTGATCGTCACACTGGCGCGTGATGACGTCGGCCTCGGGCAAGTAGACGCGCCCGCTCGACGTCATGATGTCGTAGCTGGGCACCTTCTTGCGCTCGATTTCGACCGAACGCACCTTCGCCCACGGACGACGTGTCGCTTCGGCACGCACTGTCAGGCGGTGAATCGCGTTCTTGCCCGCACCGCCGTGATCGAGCAGCGTCTTCCATGCGACAGAACGACCTTGCATGCGCTTGAGCACGCGATACTGGAGCGCCAGTTGTGGCGAGATCGTCGAGTAGACGAAGTTGTAACCGGTCGTGCTCAGACCGCCATCGGCGTTCATTGCGCTGACGATAGTGTCGATCGTCTTCGGGCCGTAGCGGAACGTCGGCAGATGCTTCTCGATCGCGGTGCGTCCAAGCGAAAACGCCTCTTCGAAGTACATCGCGTGGAAGACGATCTCGCGGGAGCGTTCCTTGAAGGGCACCGAGCGCGCCTTCAAAATCTCAATCGCGCGTTCACGGATCATCTTGCCATTCGCAACGCCAGCCAGCGAGATGTACACGTCGGCACCGCCCACACGCTTGTGGCTGCGGCACCCTTCCGCCAAGTACGCGCCCACCAAGAACGCTGTCGCCTCGTCCAGCTCATCTGACGAGGCGCCGTCGAACTGGCGCGGCTGCAGCAGGTCGTCGCCGGGCCGCACGTCCGCCATGCGCACCTCTTCGGCGTCGCTGTAACTGCCGCTCTTCGGCACGCGTAGAACCTTGTGCCGGTCGCTCAGTCTAAGCACGTTGCCGTTGTCGAGCTGCGCACGGAAGATCGTCTTCACGCCGCGATCCCACGTCTTCAAGATCGGCACCCACGTGCGCCCGTCGTGGATCTCGTCACCTACTTCGAGCTGTTCGACAGCTTCGAAGCCATCGCGCGTGACGAACAGCGTTCCCTGCGGGAAGCAGTCTCCGCCGCCCATCTGCATCGTGACCCACGCGCTCTGAAACGTGTCTTTGTTCGTCACGTCGCCCGTGTAGCGGATGTTCCGCTTCACGAAGTCGTAGATCGCCATCAGCTCGCAGCGGTCGTCGCGCGCTTTGCACACCTCGGTTACGGCAAGACCGATCCGGCGCATCTCCGGATCGCGAATCGAGCCGAACGGCGGGCTGCTCTTGTCGAACGCCTGCGAGCCGTAGAGCACGAGCTTCTGCAAGAGCCGCACACGGTCTTCGAGTGTTCGCACCGGATGTGCGCGTAGCGTCGGGGCGCCGGCCGTGGGCACGAAGAAGAGTGTGCCCGCGATCACCGTCTTTGGTCAAGTTGACGTGGTACGATTCGACCCCGTGCAAGTCACGTACGACAGCATCTACAAGCTGATCGGGCGTATCGGCCTACGTGATCACGCCGACGGATCAGTCAGTCACGGCGCCGCAGGCTGCATCTGCGGTGTAACGTTACCTGCTGGGAATGGCCATCGTGCCGTGATCGTAGAGCGCGTCTCACACTGGATTTCGAAGCACCTCGGAGACGGGCATCGTATCTTCCCTGGAATGTCCGAGCGCGCAGCGTGTCCCGGCGGTTTGACCCGATTACACTGATCGTGGCACCATCAGGGGCGTGATCACGACCACGACGTCCGGCAACTTGGGGTGGAATCCATTCCACGCTCTGAAGACGGTCGTGCGGAACCCGCTCGTGCAGAACGTGGCGAAGGCCGAAGCGAACCAATATGCCCCCGGTACGTACTCGCAAGTTGCGTCGGGCGTGAATCAGGCGAAAGCGATCTACCGCGCCGGTCAGGGACCGCAACCTGCCGGACCTACCGGACCTCACGGGCAAATGGCGCCTGACGACGGCAGTGGTGGCGGCGGCGGTGGCGGACCTGCCGGCCCGCCTGCGCAGAACAGCCACATTTTGATCTACGGTCTCGTTGGCGCGGGCATCCTCGTCGCGCTTCTCGCGCTGAACAAGTAGAAAGGGCACATCCATGAGCGTCTTTGGTTTCCCGCAGTACGAGGGGCGTCGCGGTGTCTCTCACTTCGGTCCGGCATTCTCGCCGGGAGGCGCTCCGCCTGCGGCGCCGACGCCGCGCTATCAGTACGCGCGTCCGTCGTACGCACCTCCGGCGGCTCCGATGTTCGCGCCGCCGCGCTATGCGCAGCCTCCGCGCGAGTGGCAGCGGCGTCACGACGAAGCCTTCCGCCTCGTGCGGGAGCGCCAGCGAAACGCCGAGCTTCAGGCTCAGCTCGCTGCCCAGCAGGGCACCGCGGCCGCGCAGCAGCAGGCGGCCGTCGCGCAGGCGCAGCTCGTCGCCGCCCAGCAGCAGCTCGCCGCACTTCAGGCGCAGCAGGCTCAGGCGCAAGCGCAGGCGCAGCCCGGCGCGGTCGTGACCACGCCGGCCACCTCGCAGGTCGTCATGGCGCCGAGCATGCCGACGCCACAGCCCGACGTCTCGCCGGCCGCGCCCGCGGCCGACATGGGCCCGACGCAGGATGCGGCGGCCGCCGCGAGCGCGGAGCCCGCGGAGCACCCCGGCCACGCCATCGGACGCAAGGTCATCATCGGACTCGTGCTCGCCGGTGTCGCGTTCGGCGGCTACAAGTTCATCAAGAGCCGCAAGAAGGGCGGTGGCGGAGGTCACGCTCCGCACGCGCACGCCGTGCACGGCTTCGGGCGCTCGCGCCGCCGCCGGGGGCGCCGCTAGGCGGGCGCCACGATGCACACCAGTCAAACAGGGCTCGGGTTCAACCCTTTCCACGCTGTCGCACGCGCCGCAAAAGGCGTCGAGCACGGCGTGGCGACGGGCGCTCGCGCCGCCGGACACGGCGTGGTCAAGGTCGGCAAAATCGTCGGCAAAGTCGCGCTCGCGCCCTACGAATTCTCGCTCGAACTCACGAAAGCAGCGACGCGTCTCGCACTTCGGCCCGTCACGAGCCGTGTACGCACGCTCGAAAAGCGCCGCGCCGCCAAGATCGCGTGGGACAAGCGCAAGAGCCGCACGCCGACGCCGGCCGAGAAGGCCGAGGCGAAGGCGTGGACGAAGTCACAGCTCCGAAAGCAGCTCCCGCACGGGCCGCTACTCGCGATGCTCGCGGGTCCACTGCCGATGCCTGTCGACATGGGTTCGATGAGCACGAACCTCGGGATCGCACCGGCCGTCATCGCCGCGCTCATCCCGGTGTTCATCGCGCTCGTCAACTCCATGTTGCACAAGTTCGCGTCGAACGGACAGGCACCCATCGCGATCGGTCCTAACGGCCAGATCATCACCGCGGGCGACCCGACGGCCGTTCCCGATGCCGCAGCCGACGAAGGTCCGCCTCCTGGCTCCGATCCGAACGAAGTGGCTCAAGACGTGGCTGCGGCTGGCGGTGACGACGGTAGCAGCGATGGCGGCGGCGCGACGATGCCTGGCGGCAAGAAAGGCAACCTGATCATGATCGGTGGCCTCGTCATCGGCGTCGTCCTCGTCGCGTCACTCTTCAAGTCGAAGCCGAAGTCGAAGAAATGATCGGCGCGAGCACAACGAAGCCATTCAGCTTCGACCCGAGTTCGGATGCGCTCGTACCCATTTACGATCCGACGTCGAAAGTCCAGACGGCGAAGAACGTCGCCGAAGACGTTTGGACCGTGACGAGCTGGCCAGAAGAAGACTTGGCGGCCGATCTAGGCTGGAGCGTCGGCTGGACGATCATGCTGCTCGGCATGCTCAAGGTCGTCAGCGTCGGTCTTCATCACACGCTGCACAAGCGTTAGTCGCCGCTGACCATCGCGATGGTCGGCGCAGTCGTCGGATCGACGAGCGCTCGCTTGATGCCTGCGAGGCGCCCGAAACGCAGCTCCGTCAACCCTGGCCATTTGATCTTGCCAGTCTCCTCCATCGAGCACGCGGCTTGATACCACTGAAGCGCTCGATCTAGATGACCCTCGTCCTCAGCGACGTCTCCGAGCACGCAGAACGCGGCAACGCTCGGGCCGTCTAGGAGTGCTCGACAAGCCCAACGGTTCGCCTCGCCCATGTCGTCCATCTCGTAAAACTTGAATGCGAGGGCCATGGCGAGCCACATGCGATCGTCAGCGAGGATGTCACCGGGCGTACATCGCCCACGGTAATCCTCGACGAGACGAACTGTCTCCACAACATCGTCGCCTGCTGCTTTGTGTTTCGCGACGTGAAAAAGCGCGCCGAGGTCTCCTTTCGCGGCGGCGTCGACCATTTCTTCGATTCCTATCTGGCGCTGTGCATCGCGACGCACTATCTCCGCACGCTCGCGAAGACTCGTATCGGATACGATGACCATGTCTATGTCTTTCGGACCGGCCGTACGCTGAAGCTGATTGTGCGTCGCGCTCTTCCACAGATAGCTAGACCGCGCGAGACGCTGCGCATCTCTATAGTCGGCACCGTGCGTCTTGATTGCCGGAGAGAAGCTGCCAATTAAGCGATCGGCCTCTCGCACCCGAGCACGTATATCTGACGCAGACTCCACGTACTCATCCGAGTCTATAACGAGTGTCCACGGCGTCGTCACGAGCTTGCGCCCGATGTTGCGTGCGGCAGCGAAGTCGATCTTGTTCGCTTCCCACGCTTCGGCCGACATGTCGATATCGGACGCTCTGAACACGTGCGTCACGTCCGCGTAGGCCATTGCGACCTCACGCGTAGCCTCGTCGCTGCGACCGTCGATCCCGAGCACGATCGCGTCGACGTGTTCAAGTGACGTCAGCAGCATGCGCTCTAAGCCTGCTGCATCACTGCGCACGATCGTGTCGAGCGTGATGAGCGGAGCCTCCGGCTCACCAGGATCTAGGTCAGCGAAAATGCGAGCCGGTGTTCCGGAGAGCCGCAGCTTGCCTTTCGGCGTCAGCGCAGCTCGAATCGTGGAAACACGCGGTCCGCCTCGTCTCGGATTCGAGAAAACGAGGCGGACCGGCTTGTGAAAGTCAGCGTCAGCGACGCCGTCAAGAGATTCCAGCTCCAATGTCTCGCGAGCCATTGCCCGCTAGAGTATCAGCACCGTCTTGACGGTGTCTAGAGGCTCAGACCTCCAGCGTGTTCTGGCGCTGCACGAAGAGCGTTCCCGTGACCGAGATGCCGACGCCGCTGCCGACCACGCGACGCACGCGCGTCGCAAAGTGCCGCACGGCGCCGACGGTGATCGAGTAGATCGCCTCGTGCCCTGCGAGCGTCGAGATCGTCGTCAGCCCGCCGCCAGCCGTACCCGTGAGGTACGGAAGAGCCGTCGCCGTGCCGCCGATCTGCGCCGCCTTGGGAGAGACGAAGTCGACCAAGAACGTCTGCGCACCGACCGCGGTCGCGTTCGAAACGATGCGTGTGTTCGGCTGGAACCACGCCGACACCGCCATCTTCGCCTTCGTCCCGCCCGGTGTCGCGCCCTGCGCCGAGACGAGCGCATCGAGCAAGCCACCGTACCGCTCGACGGATGCCGAGGTGGCCGTGAACTGCGTACACGGCACGACCGCGACGGTGGTGCCGCGGACGAAGGTGAGATCGAAGTACAGCTTCTTGCGCTTCTGGTGCAGATTCGTGGCCATGTCGTTTTTCCTCCCCGGAGGCGATACTCCCCCGGCGTTTTTCTCGACGGCAGCCCGACTGCCGAAGAGGACCCGCGAAACGCAAAAGGGCGCACGCCGACGGAGACCATCTCCACCGAAGTGCGCCCGTTAATCGAGTCGCGAGTTGCAGGAGACGAGCCCCTGCTATGTAGAGGCCAGGATCGCCCGAGAGGGGCTACCGTGTCAAATCGAACGCGTCGAAGTCTTCGCCGACGAAAGTAGGCGAGCCGCCTGGCGTGACGAACTCTAGTGGCGTATCGGCCATCGAGCGCCCGACACCAGTGTGCTGCACAAGCCCTGGAAAATGATAAGCGACATTTGCCTCTGGCATCACGCGCGAAAAAATCATGTCACCGAGATGTCTGTCCTTCCACGTCTTGAGTATGTCCGAAGCCAGCAATGTTCGAATCGTCTGCATCGGCATCGTGATCGCCTGATTGCAAGAGAACACGGCCGCCTTGTCGATGTAGAAATAGTGCCCTACCGGACGTGTAGCTGGTATCTGCTGGTAGAACCACGACGTCAGCGCGACATCTTCTTCTAGTTTGGTGGTGGAGATGTATGTGAGCGCGTTCTTAGCCACTGCGATGTCGTCTTCTACAAGCGTTAGCGTATGAACTCCAGACGTCGCTTCAGCAACGCGCAGGACATCGAAGAAAGCTGCCGCCTGTCCACGGCGTTTGTCGTCACTGAAAAACGACACCGGTCCAGTCCACTCACGCAACCCGCCTGCAACAAGTGACGCGTTTGTTCGCTTCGTCACATCTTCTCTACCAGGACAGCTCATCATCACGAACATATGTCCTGTATCCGCTGGCGCATGGCGAACAGGCCGAAACCGCGCAGCCTGTCGTCGCCGATCGTCTTCTTCGAACTCGTCTATCATCTTTTCTGTATATGTGTTCACCCTAGCACCAGCTTCGCAAACTCCTCTGATCCGCGCTCGGCGCTCAAGTGCTTCTCGACGTAGTCACGGTACTCATCTGAGTCGACAGGCTGCCACACGAGCTTATCGAGGTCGTCGAAGCTTCTCCACAAATGCTTCACAGGCCAGTTCGTCGCAAGTCCAGGTCCGTCATGGATAAGCGGGCGGCAGCCCACAGCCATCCCCTCGGCGATGGTGTAGCCGAGCGTCTCCCAGATCGAGCACGACAAGATGTGCGTTGCACCGATCTCGTTGAGCCACGCACACGTGTCGACCGTACCGTGAATCGTGACGTTGGGCGGCTTCGTGTGCTGTAGGTAGCGCAAGAGCCGCGGGTTGTGCTCACTGAGCGCCGTCGTAACGTGCAGACGGATATGCGGTCTAGATCGCGCGTACTCGAACGCAAGCTGATAGCCCTTGTCCGCAGTCGTGCGCGCGACTAGTGCGAGCACAGGTCCGACGTCATCATTGCGGCGCAGGTACGTGATGGCGTCTAGATCAATACCGCTCGGAATAACAGCCGTCATGACTTGATCGGCTAGCCCGATAGGTTGCTCCTCGACCAGCTCTTTCAAAAATGCACTCTCGTAGACGAGCGCGTGCACGTTCTTCCACGGCATCTTGTCGAGCGGCATCCACACGTCGTAGCCGCGCATCCGAATGATGAGCTTCTTAGCGAGCCCCGAATTCGCAACGGCGAACGCCAGCTCGTTGCACCACTCGCTCCACACAACGTCAGCGGCTTCGACCAACTCAGGCGGCGGGTTGTTCGAGATCGTGACAGCGTGGCCGGCGTCGACGAGGTAGCTGATCACATAGCGAGAAAAATACGCAGGCGATCCAGGACCTTCGTCAACGCCATCGACGGCCGTGGAGTCAAGTACGAGTATGTTCACGAAAACGAGTGTGTGTTAGAGTGCCAGCGATGTCAACGCCCCCCACCTTCGCGCTCATCGGCGCCGCAGGCTTCGTCGCCCCTCGACACCTCGACGCGATCCAAGGCGTCGGTGGCAAGCTCGTCGCCGCGCTCGACCCGAACGACTCCGTGGGCATCCTCGACCGCTTCGATCGCTCGACGGAGTTCTTCACGAGCCCCGAGCGCTTCGAGCGGTTCTTGTCGAGCCACGGTGTCGACTGGCTGAGCGTCTGCAGCCCGAATCACCTGCACGACGTCCACGCGCGCCTCGGCATGCAGAACGGTGCGAACGTGATCTGCGAGAAGCCGCTTTGTCTGTCGCCGTGGAACCTCGACGCCCTCGCCGAGACGGAGCGCAAGACGGGCAAGCATGTGTATACGGTGCTCCAGCTCCGGCACATGCCCAAGCTGCAGTCGCTCAAGTACAACGTCTACGGCAACGACAGACGCTCCGTCGTCCAGCTCAAGTACGTCACGCCGCGCGGGCGCTGGTATCACCAAAGCTGGAAAGGTGACACCGAGAAGAGCGGTGGTCTAGTCACGAACATCGGCATCCACATGCTCGACCTGCTACTGTGGATCTACGGCACGTGCGAAGCCAGCTCGATCGTGTCTCGCTCGCCCATGAGCGTACGCGGGACACTAACGCTCGCGCGCGCCGATGTCGAGTGGCTACTCTCGATCGACGAAGCCGACAGCCCCGACGGCTCGGCGTTTCGCGCGCTCACCGTCGACGGCGCTCCGATCATCTTCTCCGACGGCTTCGGGACGCTGCATACGACGGTCTATCACGAGGCCATCGCAGGACGTGGGCACGACATCGAAGACGCACGGCCAGCAGTTGAGCTGGCCTACAAGCTACGCTAAGGGCACTGGTACGACAGATTGCCTGCGCCAGCGCCGTCGTAGCAGTAGCACGGGTTCCACGCGATATTGCACTGACCTGTTTGAACGCTACCGTCTGAAGCTACGCCAGGGCAGATTTTGTTCCCGGCCTTGTCGCAGAGCGCGGTCGCGCAGTGAACGACCTCGGCTGTGCACACGCCGCTCTTACACAAATTCCACTTGCGATCCGTACCGTCGCACGTCGCCGTTCCACCGCAACCCGTGCCGTCAGATAGCGGCGTCTTGTAGCCTCCGACGCACGTGTTGCAGGCGTCGGGCACACCGTCACAACAAGCCTTTGCGCCGTCGAGCTGCATCACACAGATCCCGCTGCCGCACTGGTTGTCTGCGCTGCAGCCAGCACCGAGCGGACGGCTCGGAGCACCGCCTGCGCCACCTGTGCCGCCTGTGCCGCCGTCTCCACCCGTGCCCGCGGCGCCGCCCGTACCCCCCGTACCGGCGGCGCCGCTCATGTCGACCGTATCACCGCGCCCGGCGCTCCCGTCAGGAGACGACCCGCTCGCGCCGCCTGCGCCGCCCGCGCTGCCCGCACCGCCGTCGTCAGCGCCAAGCCCAGACAGCTCGACGCCGCCGCAGCCCGCGATCGAGCACAGGAAAATGACCACAGCTCCGTAAAACGCGACTTTGATCATGACGTCTTCTCCTTCAAGTCTTCGAGCGCGGCGTTGACCGCGTCCATCCACTGCACGGCTTGTCCACGCCCCATCTTTGCTCCGTAGACCTCCGCGACCCACACACCGTTGAGGCGTAGCGCGTGGATGCGGTGAAACGCGGCTGCGTCGGGAAGCGACAGGGCAGGCGGAGGCGGCTGCGGATTCGGCATGAAGGGGTGTGCGTTGGCGTAGCCGCTGTTGAACGCGTGCACGCTGGCATAGCGCGGCTGACCGCACGTGCACAGGTCGATGCGCCGCCGCGTGTCCACGACTACGCCGCCTCTTCGTTCATCACGGTCAAGATCGCCGCCGAGACGTTCGCGCGCAGGCTCGTGACGCGCTCGCGGACAGCGAGCTGCTTGCCGATCAGCTCCTCGTAAGTGCCGACCTTCGTCAGCATCGCTTCGAGCGCCTCGACGCGCGTCTTGAGCGCGCGAGCGCCGAGCGCCTCGTCGCCGGTCTTCTCCATGTCGGCCTCGATCTTGGCGGACTCGGCGGCGGCCTCGGCCGTGATCGCGTCAGTGATGGCGGCAACGGCTTCGGCCGTCTTCATGGCGGGGATCGTGAAGACCGAGCTGCCCGCCTCGTCGAGCGCGGCGGCGACCTTCTGCCACTCCTCGGCCTTGTCCCGAGGAACGAAGTAGACGCCGCCCGACTCGCGCAGGCTGATGCCGCCGCGCGCCCGGATCTCGGTGATGAGCCATGCGCTGATGTCGACGTGCGCGAGCACGTGGCGCGCGCGGTCGTAGCCGTTGCGGATGGCGCCGACGAGCGCGGTGTACTCGTCCGTGGAGGCCGCGACGCAGTCGATCGCCGGGCCCGCGCCACCGCGCACAGTGACGAGCGTGCGGTACGTGGGCGTCTTGCCGGGCTCGACCGTCTCCTCGACGACGGCCCATGCCCCACGGCGCTCCAGCGGGCGCACGAGGCGGCGCTTCTCGCTCGTGGCCTTGACCGCGCGCCCGAGCGCGACGCCGTCGTCGGGCGTCGTCGGCAGCGACTTAAGGTCGAGGCCGTGCTTCTTCCACGCCGCCGTGAGCGTGTCGATGTGCGTCTCTGACGCAACGCGAAAATATGAGATGCAACCGGCGGTCTGAACTGCGTCGACGACGATATAGTCCTTGGTGGTCATGCAGGTCTCCTTTGTGCCAGGCGTATCAGCACAAAGCGTGCCACGTATAAATGTACGTGGCGTACGGTGTAGACGCCGAAGTGTGGTGTTGTGAAAAGGTCACAGTGTATCTTTCTTGCGGCGTTTCTTGCTCTTGCCCTGCCACGGAACGGCCACCTGTGTCCGATCGACTAGCGCCCGAGCTACTTCTAGCGCCTTCTTTGCCGTCTCATGCTCTCCGTAGATCCATGCAGTACCCTCGTCTTCCGGGCGGATAACATAGCGCTTCCACTCGCCAAAATGCTTCGGCACGATAGTCACGTGCCAACCGGAACGCGTCTTCATTGGCTCCATATCCGTGACCGTACCTGTAACGAGAGCGTCGTTCGGTGCGCAGCATGTGATGACATCGCCGATCCTCATTCCGTGAGCGCCTCTGCGACGACTGCCGAACGCCGCGCCTTCACACTCCTGCGAGCACGGCGAAGCGCCGGCACATCCTGCGGCCCGATCGCGGCCGCCCACGCAGGAACGAGCCACGCCACGTGGTGCTCGCCTGCACGCCCGCGCGCCTCGTCGCCGTCATCGGTGTGCTCCAGCTTCTTGACGCGGACACCTGCGGCGACGTAGTTGGCCACGTCTCGCGCCGCGAGATGGTCGCCCGGAATCTGGCGCCATCCAGCCTTCTTCGCCCGCGCGAGACGCCCCGCAAACGTCTTGAGGCGCTTGACCCCCGTGCGATCGACGATCGCCGGATACTCGGCGTCGATCACCTTGCGGAGCACACGCATCGCCGAGAGCACGCGGCGCCGCGCGTTCCTGCGAGCTATCGGGCGCTCGGCCGTCGTCGCTTCGAGCTTGCGCAGCTCGCGCTCGATGCGCTTGAGATAGTCGGTCATCGTGCAGCCCCCTTCCCGAGCGCGTACGCGACCAGCAGTGCACGGCACGCAGGCTCATCGACATAACCGTGCACCCACGTCACGCCTTCGTCGCTGTCGTAACAGTAGCCGCTCGCCTGCCACGGTGTGTCCCAGCCGAAGCGCTCCGAGACTGTGGTAAAACCAAGCACCTCATCGCTGACGAACCCGCGCACCTTAGCTCGAATGATCGTCCTTCCATTTTGCACGACGACCGATATCTCATCACCCGGCTTGAGCATCGCCGTCCTCGCTGTACGCCACGAACGCCGCATTTCGATCGAGCGCGACCGCCACTTGCCACGCGCGAATCTTCTTCTCGTCGCCGTTGATGCTGTTGATGATCGCCGCGCGCCTCGTGCCACGTACGAGAACTGCGTCGATGATCGGCACGGCCCACGCCGCGCACCACGGCCGCTTCACCAAGTCCCAACCACCGCTGCCGTGTCCACGCGTCACCTCTGCAGGGGCCTCCTCGTAATCCAACTCGGTTTGGCTCAGCACATCGAGCGCATCAAATGCGGTGGTGACGGCCCAGCCGCGAACGCGCATCAGTCGACGCGTTGCCTCACGCTGGCACGGCCGCGAGCCTGCATGCTTGATGAGCGCGTTGCGGTTTTTGAAGAGCTGTCCGCACTCGCCGCAGGAGATTGAGAGCCACGATGTCATCACAGCGCCTCCGCAGGTGCGCCGAGCGCGAGCGCCACCAGCACGGAACGCCAATAGGCGCGGCGCTCTTCGATGATCTTCGGAGCGCTGCGATCCGCGCCGTACTTGCAGATGCGCTCACGATAGAACCAGTCCAGCGCAGGGTGCATCAGAATGTCTGCTGCCTCAGTCCACGTATAGACGTTGTTGTTCTCAGCCTCTTTACGTCCGTGCAGCGCTCGTGGACCGTACACACGCGGAAGCCCTGCGCCCTTGAGTATGTCCAGTCGGCGCTGTTGCCCCTGCACAGGCTTCATCCCGCGTGCGGCATACGCCGCCTCGATCTGGCAGGCGCGCTCGTATGTGTAGCGCTCGACGATCATCACGCCTGTGTCTCCTGCATGAACTTAGCCAGCGCCACTATGTCGACACGGCCACGCGTTTCCCCTGACTTCACGATTGCACGATAAATACGATGACCGACGCGTGGCCACACAACAGAGTCGCGTCTTGCTGCATGTTGACGAATCAACATCTGCGCCGCACGCAAAGCGATCAGATAGTGGCCGCGGTCGAGGGCCTTCTCCACGACCTTCCACACTGCATCTGTACCGCGCGCGACCATCACGCCTTCTCGTCGCGCTCTACGAACACCGTCTGACCGTACGACGGCGAGAAGTCCTTGTTGCCACCGATGATCGCCCAGATGACCGAGAACGACGGCTCCGGCGGATTGTCGATGTAGCCGTCGGTCAACACGATGCACACACTCGGCTTGTCCTTCAGCTCCGCCACAGCCGCAAGCGCGGGCTCCATCGCTGTGCCGCCCCCGCCCTTCAACATCTTCGCGGCCTGCTCGATGTTCTCCACGCGCTTGATGCCGTGGACCTCGGCGTCGCAGACGCACACCGTGACGCCAGCGCCCACTGCAGCGAGAACGCCACGGACTTCGATGAGCGCGTCGGAGAGATCCGTCTCGCTCATACTCCCGCTCGTGTCGATGACGACGGCCGCGTTCGGCTTGGGCGCGTGGAGCGCCGGCACGACCGCGCGCCCGACACCGTACCCGAGGCCGCCCTGACGCCTAGACATCTTGGTGAACGTAAAGTCCGCCTTACCTGCCTGGTACGAGACGGCGCCACGCACGAGCCGCGCGAGCTTCGTACGCCAGTCGATCTTCGGCGGCTTGAGATATTCATTTGCCCACCGTTCGAGCGACGCCGGCACGGTCCCGCGGCTCTTGCCGCACGCTTCTTTGACGTCTTCCGCGGTCTGCTTGCGGAAGCGCTCCATCTCGGCCTCGCTGCGCCCGTCTTCGTTCTTCCCCGGAGGCTCGCCGGGCACAGGGTGCCCACTGCACGTGCCGCAGCCGCCCGCGCCGACGCCCTCTTTCTTGAGCTGCTTGAGGATCTCCTCGCGCTTGCGGCGCAAAAGCTCGTAGCGCTCCTCGGTCGTGAGCCCCGGCTTCTGTTCGAGCGTCGCGGGCATGACCCACCAGCCGGGCAGCGCCGCACCGTTCATCTTCGCGAGATCCTCGTTGATGCACGCGTCGCCGGCCAGATTCCACAGGCGCGAGTTCGAGACGTCTTCGTGCGTGCCGAGCCGGGGAGGGATGCCCTTGGCGATGGCGCGCTTCGGGTGGTCGAGCACGATGTGCATCACCTCATGGATGAGGCTCCACGCGACCTCTACAACGTCGATCGTGTCGATGAACTTGGCCGACCACTGCAGAACGCCGTCGCCGGTGACGAACAGCGTCGGCTTCATGCCCATCGCCTCCATCATGGCCTCGGTCTCGGGGCTCATCTCGCGCCGGACGAGCCCCCGCATGATGGCGCCGAAGTACGGCGCGATGCCCTTCGGTGGCTCGATAGCGCGAAGGATGGCGACGGAAATCTTCTCTCGGGGAGTCAAGGCCATGATGTGATCGGTCCTTTCAATTTGCGTGCCGACGTTCAGCCCCCGAGCACCCCGGCCTGCACGAGCAGCGGGTGCAGGCGGTCGCCGACGGTCTCCCAAGTCTTCTGAAAGTCCTTGGTCGTCATCTTGGCCGCGAGCATGACGCGCGCCGCAGGGACCGCGCAGTCGGCCGCGTCCTTGAGCACGGACGCGATCAGCGTCCACGCCGCGTTGCCGCGCTCCTTGCGCTTCTCGGCCTTCTCAGGCGCCACGAGACCCGCACACGAGCCGAGCACCGCGAGTGTGCGGTCGAGCCTGCGCCCGTCGTGCTTCCACGTGACCTTGCCGTCGAGCAGATCGGCCGGCGAGGGGAGGTCGAGATTGGCCATCCAGGTGCGGAACTCGGTCACGACGGGAAGACCGACGAAGCCCGCCATGAACGTGTCGGCGTCGATCTCGTTCAGACCGTGCACCTGCGCCGACGCGAGCGCATGCGCCGCGTAGTGCCACGTGCGGCGGCTCGGCCACGCCTTGCTCGCCTTGGCGTCGCCCGACGTCGGCTGCTTGTGCAGGAGATCCGGCTTGCGCTGGACAAAGCCGGCGACGAGCGCCGCCGCCTGCGCGATGGCGCCCGGCCACGCCGCCATCACACGCGCCTCCTCGACCTCGGCGGAGAGCGCTGTGGCGGTGCCCTCCATGTTCGCGAAACCGCCCATGAGCGCGACAGACCACGCGGACGTGTCGAGACCCTCGAAGTCGAAGTGGCCGAAGCGGTTGGCGAGCGCCGGGGCGAGATCCCAGCCGCCAGCCGCGTCCATCGTCTCGTTCGCGGCCGCGACCACGCGCGTGCGCCTCGGGAAGACGTGCGAGCCGAGCGTGCGGAGCTGCACGAGGCCAAGGAGCGGCGCCTGCAGCGCGGGCGGAGCCGTGTTCAGCTCATCGACGAAGAGCACGCCGCCGTTCTCGAACTTCTTGCTCCAGTCCGGCGCCGGGTAGCGGAGGAAGCCATCCGCGCTGGGCACGGGGACCACGCCAAATTGACCTTCGCCTCGCTCGCCTGGGCTGAGGCGCTCGAACGCGAGGCCCGTGCGCTCGACACCGTTCTTGACGAAGTGGGTCTTGCCGATGCCTGGCTTGGACCAGAGAAAGATCGGCAGGCCCGTGTGACCCTCGGGGCTCGGGCAAAAGATCGCGGCGTGGAAGATGCGGCTGTTCATCGGACAGGCTCCTGTGAGAGTTGGCGAACGTCTCCCCTCTATGCGTTTAGCGTGCCATGAAAACGGCCGGTTTTTCGCGGCCTGCACGCGGTCGACCTGTTGTGCGTTGGACACACTGTAGTGTGACGGCACGGCACGGTCTATGGGGTGGGCAGAGGGTGAGATCGGCGATCTGATGACAGGAACGTCGGCACGGCTTATGCTGGCACTCTAGCACGCCATGACCGTCAAAGAGATGAAGAAGCGCCTCGTCGGCCGACGCATCGTCGCTATCGAAGCGCGTGCCTTCCGAGACGGCGACATCCCCGCAAGCAAAATCAAGTACGACGGGCTCTGGGAAGCGACACGCCCGACCGGCGGCGCCATCACATACGATCCTGTCTTCATCCTCGACGACGGCACGCGCCTGTCGTTCCGTGTGCACGAGACTGAGATCGGTGAGTACGGCATCGATCCGGTGATCGTGCGGCGCTGAAGGTACGCGCGTGAAGAAAGTCGACCTTGCGTGGGCAGCAGGCGTCTTCGACGGCGAAGGCTGCGTCGCGATCACACGCGTGCCGGCTGCCAAGCAGCGCGGCTGTCTGACGGATCGGTACACGGTCGTCGTGAAGGTCGCCATGTGCCACCTACCAACCGTGCGTAGATTCTTCGACCTGTTCGCCACCGGCACGGTTCAGCGCGGAATGGCGAGATCGAACAAATGCAACGCCAGTTACGCCTGGTTGTGCCAGGCGCGCCTAGCCGCGACGGTGCTGGAACAAATGCGCCCCTACCTCGTCACGAAGGCGGAAGAGGCTGACGTCGCGCTCAAGTTCATGAAGCTTCCACTCGCGCTGACGGGCGGGCACGGCGGCAACAAAGTCACAAGCGCAGCGTTGCTCGAACAACGGCTCGGTCTTTACTGGTTGCTGCGCACACTGAAGTCACGCTGGAGGTTCTACAAAGTGAAAATGACCAATCGAGACAAGATCGCGCTGCGCAAGGCCGTGGCCGGCATGATGAGCAAGCGCACGTGAAAAAGGAGAGACCGATGAGCAAGATCGATCAACAGAAGACCGTCTGGGAGCAGGAGATCACGACTCTCAAAGCCCGCGTGGACGAGCTGCAGAAACAGCGCAGCAAGCTCGAAGACGAGCTGCGGCCGCATCGCGACCGCGTCTACAAAGAGCAGCAGCGCGCAGAGAACGAGAAACGCATCGCCGAGCGCGACCTGCAGCTCGTCGACGATCTCATGCGCATCGAGGCGCTCGTCAAGAAGGCCGTCAAGGACCCGCTGCTCTGGCCGGCGGGTTTCGCGCACGCGCTGGACGTGAGCAGCATGCGCGGCTTCGATCCGTTGGCGCCGTTCCTGCGCTGGTGCCCATGAGCCAACGCCTCGTCAACCTCTGCGACTTCGCCACACCGCAAGGGTGCACGGGCATGGCGACCGCCACGTGCCCGCTGTGCGAGCGTGACGCCTGCCTGTTCCACTTCGGCACAGGCTGCGCCATCGTTTCACTCTTGATCTCCGTCTCACCAAACGGGGGCTTGATGCACGGCGGGCACGAACGTATGCACGTCTGTACGGAGTGCGTACGGACGCTCGAACGTGGCGGAGCACAGAGCGTCGGCGACGTCGGGGCGATGCTCCGCGCTCGCTGCGCAGCGATCAGACTCAGCGAGGACAAGAAGTGATGACGACACAGCCGTGCCCACGCTGCGGTCTGCTACTCACAGCGGCCGGGCCTACCGTCGGCGCGGCGTGGCTCAAGCGCCATCTCAACAGCGAACGATGCAATGCACGTGTCGTTGCTGCGCAGGTCAGAAAACGCGGACTCATGCCATTCGAGCCGCCGCGCCTAGCGAACGTCATCTCGAAGCACGTCGACGAAGCGCTCGCGCTCTTCAACCTACCGCACGAGATTCACCCGACGCGGGCAGCACCCCGTCAAGGCTGTGGCAAAGGCGACCAGGCGTGGACAACCGAAGCCGGTGTCGCAATGATGGACGTCGTGCTCGCCGTCGCGAAGCTCCTGACGCTGAGCTTTCCTGAGGCCGCACGGCGGCTGCACGAGCGCTGTGAGCTGATCCCGCGCTTCGACACGGCTCGGCGGCTCGACGCGCCTGAGGATGTGCTCCGCGGTATCTTGGCGCCGATTGACTATCAAGTAGGGTCTGACGGCAAGCGCCGACCGCGCGTGCCAATGACACTCGTGCGCGGAGGATTCGCGTGAACTTCGCGCGAATAAAACGCGGCGTGCTACTTGCAAGCATCCGAGTCGACGAGAGACGACGGCCTGAAGAATACCCAGCGGCATCGTTCGTAGACCGACAGAATTTCGTCTGGTACCACGTCCATCTCGCGCCGAAGTCGATGATCGTCTGCGACTGCGGCGGCGCAGCGAAGGACAACCCGAACACCGGCGAGATGGAACAATGGGCCGGATGTACGCACATCGTTGCGCTCTACTACGGTCTAGTGACAGAAGATTCGCGCAAAGCCGTACTCGGCACGATTCCTCTTATCCGCCATCAACACGACGAAATGACTAGCCGCTGGCTCGTCCGACTCACCGAGCGCGGCGGAAGGATGTTCAGACCGCGCTGGGTCGCGAAGGCGCTGACGTCATGAGCTGGAAGCTCGTCGACGGCGGCGGTGACTATCTTCGCGACATGCTGCTCTTGCCTGTTTGCAGAGCACTCGGCATTCCACATCGTGTCGGAGCCGACGACACGCCCAAGATGTTGCTCGTGCAAGAAGCCGACGTGCCGCTCATGAATCTTCTCGGAGCGATCGTCCGCAACATGAAGAGCGAGAACTTCTACGTAGCCGCACTAGTTGATCGGCTGAAAGACGCGAAGTTCTCCCGGGCGCTCATGTCTGCATACATGCTCGGCGGAGTCGCAGCGGCACACCCGATGCTCGAAGAGTTCCTCAAGCCAAAAGAGTGAAACGCCGATGTCAACGGTCGTGAACAATACGTCGCTCGCCTGCCCGATCACAGTGCACGACGAGATCAAGAGCGACCTGCACCGCGTGCGCACGGAGACGGTGGCGATCGGCGTGCTGAACGACGGCGTCGAGCTGCACTACCTGCGGAACTGCGTGCATTGTCGTGGCACAGTTGCGCTGCCGGTGGACGTGGACGCACAGGCGCGCGAGACGGATTAGCGCTTCGCCATGTTCGCGCGGCGCTGCGCAGCGGTCGCGGTGTGCTGACCTTCACGGTGCCAGTTGAGGCACGGGTTGCACGCGACCATAGGACGATCCTTCACGGCCTTCTTCGCCTTGCCTGTCGGCTTCCAGAAGCCTTGTTTCATTAAGTCGCACAGACGCGCGTCCGGTGAGCACGGATCACTCGGAGAGCCGAGCCTGACGCGACGGCGGGTCATCGGCGTCGACGCGCGCGACCCAGCAGCGAGGGCTCTTTCCCCGTCGTGAGGAACGCATCGATCTGCTTGGTCACGTTCTGAGCAGGCGGAAAACCATCCGTGAAGTGCCGGCGCAGAGCGGTGCGCATCGTCGAAGCGATCTCAGGCGTCATCGTCACATTGCAGTCAGGCGCGGCACGCTTGACGTCAGCCTCGACCTTCTCAGCCGCCTTGAGATAGTGGCCGAGCGCGTAGATGCTGTGAGAGTGGCCGCGCTTCAGCGCGGCCTTCTCCTGCCGCTGATCGTACTGCGTGAGCTTCGACGTCAAGACCGTCTGGAAGTTGCAAACGGTCGGCGGGATGCCTTTCTTCGCCACGTCAGTCCCTCGGCATCTTGAAGTAGTAGACGGACGCGAGCACGCGCTTGATCCGACGCAGCGACAGCATCACGCCCTCTGGTACTTCTTCGGCAGTAGGTGATCGAAGTTGCCGAGCTTCTGTTCCGTCAGGAACTCTTCGTTCAGCTCGCGCGCGACCTCGCGACGGTCGGCGACCGAGAACGTGCGATGCCACTCGCCAGGTTCATTCGAACCGTATTCCTTGCTGTACTTCTTGGCGCCGGCCTCGACGAGATAGCCCCACAACTTCTCCGCCTTGGTCTTGTCATAGACGCCCTTAGCGATCTTCGTCACGAGGTTCTTGTGAATCGGCGTCGTCTGCTGACGGTAGAGGTCGCCGTCATTGTCGATGAAAATTTTCAGCTCGCGCTGTTCACCGTGACCACGGAAGCCGCGCGAGCGTCGACGTCGAGACCCGGACAGCACGGGCTCACGGCCGCCACGCGTGACGCCGTAGAGGCCGGCGCCGAGCGCACCGACCGCGAGCAGGAAGCCGACTAGACCCTTCACGGGACTATCGCCTCCGGTAGCCGTTCAGACCGCGCGTGCCCTTGGCGCCCCAGACGCCGACCGTGACCGCGCCGATGGCGAGGGCAAAGCCGAGGATCAGGGTGCTGTTCGTGGTGAGTGGTCTCATCGTGCTCTCCTCTTTCGTGCACCGCTCAGTGAATCGCTGCACGTACGTAGCGACATCAGATCAGGCCACGAGTGCCCGATCGCGCGTCTCCGTGTTGTGTCGATTACGACGAAGCCAGATCGCCCGCGCACCGGCAACGCACAATAGCGAGAAGACGTCTTCACGTGCTTGATGACGCCGTCGGGCACGAAGATCCGCGAACCGTCTGCGCGAGTCGCAAAGTCACCAGCGGTACGCCCCGCCTCACGGCGCTTGGCGTACATGCGGCGCAGCTTCTTACGCCCAAACCACGGTCCGCGTGTACGACGTCGAGCCATCACCGACACCGCTTCTGCACGTACTTGTGGAACATGCGCGCAGTCGAGCCCGGCGCGTTCTTCGACTTGCGGTACCGCACGCGCTTGGCCTCCGTCAGCAGCGCGTCGACCTGCGAGCTGCGCAGCACGTAGAAATCCGAATCGCCGCCGCGGGGGACACCAGCACGATCGAGGATCTCACACGCGGCCGATCGTGATAGACGCGCCATGACGCCTACGCGATGCGCCGGATCGTGAGCGTCTGAGCGTTCGCGTGCGTCTGCGACCCGTTGGCAGGGGTGACGGTGAGCGCCGTCGAGTTGCCGGCCGGGTTGATGACCGCGAGCACCGTGTTGATGGCGACCGTCGTGACGTACACGCGGCAGTTGTACGGGTGGCCACCGGCCGTCGGGTTGAAGTTGCCGACGCAGGTCTGCGGCTGATCAACTCCACCCAGCTCCAACTGCAATTGTCCCAGCTCGGTCGTGTGGACCTCGAACGTGATCTCGTACGTGCCGATGTCAGGCAGCATGAAGCTCGAACCGTCGATGTTCGAGATGGCGCCGGAGATCGGGCCGCTTCTCGGAAACGGAACACGTCCTGTTCCCGCCGACGTCTTGACGGCGATGGTACCGGCATAGTCCGTCGCGCCACCGTTGCCGGTGCCGGCCGTCAAGCCGTAGAACATGGAGAACTCGGCGGCCACAGGCGCCGCCGCAGCGGCCTGAGCCGCCGCGAAGATCGCCGCGAGCGATCCGACGTCCACCCCGACAACGCCTTTCGTAGCGTAGGCCGTGGTCGTCTTGATCGTCCCAATCGGGAACGAGATGTTCGGGGCGATCGGCTGCACGTTCGTTCCGCGACCGGCGACGGTGGCCGACACCCAGATGACGTCGCCAGGATTGGGCGTGAGCCCTGTCTCCAGCAGAACCTTCTGATGGCCGTGCGTCGCCACCTCCAGCGCATTCGTGGCCGCCGCCACGCTGCCTGAACGGACGACGCCGACGAGGCCGGCAAGGTGTGCCAGCGTATCGGCCTGCGCCAGCTCCACCCGGCCCGTACTGGCCACACGGCCGATCATGCCGACGACAGTAGTCGTGGTGCCGTTCAGGTACGTGTCATTCAGTAGGTTGTTCATCCTCACCCTCCCTTGAGGCACTTGTGAAACGCGCGCATGCAAGGCCCGGCCTTCGAGCGGCCTCCGCCCTTCATGCAGACGGACAAGCCCGTCTTACACCTCTGAGGCGCCGCCCGCATCTTCTGGGCCTGCTTGCCGCCTCGGCGCCGCTTGCGCGGCTTGCTCTCGCCCTCGCCGAAGATGAACTTACGGAGCCGTCTGTTCGTGACTCGTGCCATACCAAGGATGGTACGCGTCGGCCGGCGGGAGTGTCAAATCGACGGGTTCGCGCGAATCCTACGGCGAATCCGGCCACTCGGCTGTGTCGTCATCGCCCTCCGCGAGCGCGTCTTCTTCGCGCTCCCAAGCCGCGCGCTGCGCGGCGTGTGCCGCACGGGAGGACACGCTCTGTGCGCGCCACGCGCTCCACTCACCGACGGTGTAAGGCTCGGTGCGGCGCCGATGAAGGTACGTCTGCACATCTTCGAGATACTCGACACCGTTCACGAGCTGTCCGTGCTGTGCGGTCCAGACAGCCCTACTCGGTAACCCGCAACCGTCGTCGATGCTCTCCGCTTTCGCACGCTCGTATGTCAGGTGACGGACCTCGTTGTTCGACGAATGGAAACACCCGTAGGAATTGCCTGCATCACGCAGCATCTTCGCAACACGCTCTTCGAGCGCCATCTCCAAGATGTCGGTTCCGGCGGTGTCCTTGTCACTGCACGCCGTCTCGCACACCTTCGTCAGATCGGAGAGGGAAACCTGCAGAACCATCGCCCGGACATCCTCGACGTCGATAGTGCCCCAATCGGCGCTCACGATCGGACCGCCACCGCCGACCGTCGCACCGAAGCCGCCTTGTTCGGTGAACAGATCGCGCGCTTCATCGACGATGCCTTGAGGCATGTCGGTCTCAACAGCGGGCGCCGGCTCGGGCAGCGGCGTCGGCGCGTGCTTGGCCCACTGCACGGCGCCTTCGAGCTGTGCAAGGTCGACGCCTCCGTGAAACGTGTTCACCATCCAGCGCCCGTCGCGCATGCGAGTGAGCGTGACGTCGCCGAAGGTGATCGATGCGTCGAAGCTCGGCGACACGGTTTCGTGTCCAAGCTCGTCAGAGATGGAGTTGCCGAGAACGCCCTGGATGCGCATTACGCCACCGGCTTGTTCGTCTTTATGTGCACGAGCTGGTACTGCTCCTGCCAATCAGGAAAACGGTTCGCCGCCTCGGCCGTCTCGAAGCGCTCGATCTTGTAGACGACTACTCGCGGCTCCGTACGCGCCCACCAACCTTCTTGCCCGCGATCCATCTTCGCCTGTGCCAGTGTCAAGGCCTCAACGGCTGTCGCGGCTTCGACACCTGTCGTCGATCCAGCGATCACGGCATCCTGCCCGTGAAAAGTGCCACAAACTTCGATATTCCAGAACGGCATCATACCCCCAATCCGCCGCCGAGTATCGTCGACTCATCATCCTCTTCACCGTCATAGATCACGAGCTTCGGCAACTCGTGCTTTCCGCAGACAGCGCGCTTGCGCATGCGCGGGATGTTCATCTGCTCGCGCATGACCATGTCTTCCATATCGACGGGAAACTGCGGAATCTTCCGCGGCAGCTTCCGCTTCTCGAACACGACGAAGTACACCCAGCCGGCGGGCAACTGGCCGTGCTTGAGCCGGCCATGTTCACCACACCCTTCGACGTCGCAGATGCACTCCAAAATCATGTCCTACTCCTCGTCCTTGCCCGCGTCCTCGGCCTCCAACGTGTCCTCGATGATCGTGACGACCTTCTCGCGGAACTCGTCGGACGCCTCGGGAAGCATGCGATCGATGAGCACATCGATCTGTGCCGCCATGAACAGCTCGACGGCCATCGGGATCGGATCGAGCGACCCGAAGAAGTTCCGTTGCTGCAGCAAGAACTCCGCGAGCTGCTCGGCCGTCGCCGCGCCCGAGACGACGCGCTGACGGATCTGCGCGACGTACACGCCGAGCTTGTCGCCGAAGAACACGTTGTCGGAGAACTTGGCCATCTGCTCGGCGAGCACGTCCGGATCGAGCTTGCGGATCTGCGCGATCGTGAGCGAGCCGCCGGGGCCCTCGCCCGCGGGGATCTTCGACGCCTCGGCGGTTGGACCCTTCCGCTTGCCGCCCTTCGTCTTGCGGCCCTTCTTCTTCGCGGGAGCGGCGGCCGTAGCCGGCGCCTCGGCCGGCGGCGTATTGCGAATCTCCGTTGGTGCGGTCGAGGCCGGAGCCGGCGCGACACCCGGAGCCCCTGTGATCGCCGTCGGTGCCGGCGCAGGAGCCGGCGTGATGCGAATCGGATTGCCCTGTGCGTCGACGGGCACACGGATGACCCGCGTGGGCTGTTGCTGCTGCGTTTGTGCACGCTGCTGCGCGATGGCCGTGCCGACCGAAGACGCCTTGTCGGCGATCGTCTCGATCGCGCGAATCCACGGCGGGTCGCCGCCCTGGCTCGCGACTTCGAGGAGCTGATCGTACATGCCCCGCTGCGCCTCCATCATCCGCGTCGTCGTGTCGAGCACCATGCGCGACATCTCAGAGCTGTCGCCCTTCGCGGTCTGCATCATCTGCATCATCTGCATGGGGTTGATGATGGTGCCCCGGAGCTGCTCGGCAAGCGCCTGCACCTGCCGCTCGGCCGACGTGTTCGCCGCCGACGTGGACGCCTGAATGGCCTTCACGGCCTCCATCGCGCCCGTGTTCATCTGCCCGATGACCTGCATGAGCATCGGCAGCATCGGATCGGCCTTGTTCACGTTCAGCTCACGGATCGCGCGATCCGTGTCTTCTTTCATCCGGCGCATCTCTTCGCGCGTCATCGCGTCGCGGCGCTCGGCCTCGCGCTCACGCTTCTCGTCGTCGAGGCGCCGCTGCAGTGCCTCGTTCTGCGCCTTGATGGCGAGAAGCTCGGGGCTTTCGCCCCGGGGCTTGTCCGAAATCGTCGACATGAGCTTTTCGAACATCGTCATGAACTGCTGCTGGTTCTTCTCCATGCGCGCGTTCGTCTCGTCGGTCTGCCGACGCTGATCAGCACGCAGAGCTTCCATCTCACGAGCGCGCGCATCCTCGGCGATCTTGGTTTCGAGGCGCTTGATCGTTTCCTTGCTGTCGTCGGCGACCGGATAGCCGCCCCATCCGCCCATCATCGGCGCCTGCTGCCCCCACGGTGTATTCGGTACCGGCGGCACGAGCGAAAGATGCGCGGCCTGTGCAGGCGGCTTCGGCAGCGGATCGCCCGTGTTCCATGCCACGGTCTCGCGCCACGGCGTGTAGAGCAGGCCCATCTGGCTGTTGTAGTACCAGCCCGGAAGAATCTGCGTCACGGCGGTAGCATCCATCGGGACGGCGGGAGCGCCGGTGAAACCGTTCGGAGGGGCGCCAGTCGAGCCAGCCATGGGGAACTCCTGTGCATAAGGAACGTCGGGACCGAGCTTGATCATCCATGCCACTTCGCCGGTTCCGCCTGTGTCGACCACCGTGAAGTGATAGAAGCCGGGCCCGTGATTCAGCGGGATACTCGACTGCAATTCGAGAATCTGCTTGAGCGACATCGGTTGCGTCGGGACCACCATCGTGCCGACGGTGTTGCGCGGGCCGAGATGCTTCGTCACGGTCACTGTGTGCCCCGTGTACGTGTTCAGCTTCGAGATGTCGGGCTGTGACGGGGGCAACGGGGTGACTGTCGAGACTGCCATCGTGCGGATCATGCTATGCGCAGCCAGGCTGACGTCAATCAAAATGTGTTAGGGTGCTAGCAATGGCCGACGACGTGAAGGACACTGGATGGAAGTCGATAATCCCGCAGGCCGAGGTCGTCGACACGAAAACCGGGCAAGACCTAGGCGCATACGGTGCGGTCGAGATGGTGCACGGGCTCGAAGACCGGCCGTGCTGCATGTGCAAGCACTGGGATCACGTGGATGTAAACCGCGTGATCCGTCACTTGCTCTCGAAGGGGCTCACACCACGCGAAGACGGCAAGTTCGACACGCCGATCGCGAAGGACTTCCCCGGCCGCGTCTCGATGGTGCTCGACCCGAAGAACTTCGGGTACTGCAAGACGGACACTATCATCACCGAGATGACCGCCACATGCGACAAATGGTCGCCGACGATCTCGCTCACGGATTTTCAGCAGCGCATGAAGCGATGAAGCGATGATACTCGACGTCTCGCAGCTCGTTCTCTTCGGTCTGCTCTGCGCGAGCCTGCACTGGCTCATCGCTCGAAGCGAGATAGCGCGTCCGTTCTGGTCACGCGTCAACGGCATGCTGGGCAAACTGCTCGCGTGTCCGTCTTGCTCGGGCTTCTGGCTCGGCGGATTCCTGAGCGGCATCGGAGTCGTCGAACCTGTACGCATCGATCTCGTGACGCCGACCGCCGATCTCATCACACACATCATCGTCGGCGCGCTTCTCGGCGTCTTCGTCACACCGGTCGTCGAGGGGATCTTGCTCTGGGGGCTAGAACGAAGCGCCATCCGTGAAGCGGAAATAGACGAAGACAAGACGCCGGTTCGTTCACACACAACACACGACTCCAACATCACACCTATCGAGAGGCCGCAGCAATGAGACGCGTGAAGATCATGTTCTGGTTCTTCGTCGCGCGCGTGCTCGGCATCGTGACGGTGAAGACGGCTGTGTGGCGCGACGCCGCCGGCACACGAGCGGTGCGACTCATCATGGATGCGTCAGCGAAGCCACCACCGCCAGACGGTCCACCGCCGGCCCCCGATGGCCCCGGCACCACGTGACACCCTCGTCTTCGGGCTTGATCTCGAATGCCCACGAGCCGCTGGGCCACCAAGTCACGCCACTTGCGTCTTGACGGCGTCTCAGCCAAGTATGCGCAAGCTCGTACGAGGATTCTACTAACGGGCCGTGTCCCTGGAAATGTCCCTGGAAAACGTCCGTGCGAAAACTCGCTATACGGACCGTGATCGGCGTGTTCGGCTTCGGCATCCCCTGCACGCGCGTGCTCCACTGCGCCATCTACGTCCTCACGAGCGCGGCCTTGACCTTCAGCGCGTTGACCGCCGGACCCTCGTGACCGAGCACCCACGTCTCGCCTTCGGTCTCCGCCGTGAGCGGTAGCGGTCTCGGATAAGCGAACGCGGCGACGCCCGGACGCGCGGCGATGAAGTACGTCGCATGTCGCCAGGCAATCGTGTGGCGGACCTCGCCAGAGATGATTGCGGAGATTAAGTCGCCGGCTTCATCCTAGCCCCACAGCGACGGCAAGCGCTCGCGCGGCTGGCGTATCCCAGCCTCGAACCCACGTCTCGCCTTCGTCTTTGCGGCGCACGACGCCACGCACACGCTGCAGTGGGAACATCGCGCCTGCATTCACGCAGTACAGACCGGCCCATCGGATGTCGCGACCACCCGACGCCTTGCGCACGTGCACAGACGCCACCGCGCGGTGGATCACCACAGTGATGTGCTCACCCTTCTCGGGAGCTTTCGGCAGAAGGCCGTGCGGCCGCTTCACGCGCTTCATCGCAGAGCCGCCACGACGCGCAGTCGATCGGCGTCTTCAGGTCGAGCCCACGTCGCCCCCTCGTCGACCAGCAAGCGCTCGCCGTCACCACCACCGCCCTCACTCGTGTACCACGAGAAGTAAAGGACGTCCCCGCCGAAGTCATCTCGCGGTCTCGTCGATGTGACGCGAGCTTCAACGACCTCATAGGTTTGGCCCCTGGTGGCGACGCGCAGCACGAACACAGTCTCGTTTACGAGCGGCGCATCCACAATGCTGGCACTCTAACAGTCAATGCCGGCCGCGCGCAACTCGGCTTCGACTTGCCCGAGCCGCGTACGTAGCATGTCGCGGAGGCCGAGCGCGATCTGCACTGACACGTCGCGGTGCTCACAAGTGAGCTTGCCTCGTCCGCCGTAGGTGCGAACGCGCGCTTCAAGCGCCCAGCGGTCCGACGCGACGAAGGTTCCGTCCGCGTTGATACCAAGCCGTGCAAGCGTTCGGTCAAATCCGCAGCCTGGACACGGCACCTGGACGTGCTCAGCGGCCATAAGACTAGTCTACTACGGCGGAGGCAGTGGTCCAACCGGCGGTTTCGGTGTGCGCTTCTCGCGCGGCGGCACTTCGAACGCGAACACCAGACCTGCGACGAGACTTAGCATGAGCCGCAACCGGATGTCTAGCTGCCAGTGAAAGTGATCGAGCAGCATACCGCCGAGTACCGCCGTGCCAAACGAGCCGACGGTGAACGATCCGATGTTGAAGCGGGCCCGTGTCTGCACAGCGGCAACTGTATCACAACGGCGCGAGCGCGTTCGCGACCGCAAGAGCGCGTGCGGCGCGACTGCGCCATCCGCGCACCCACGTCGTGCCTTCGAACGCGCAGCGATAGACACGCGCAGGGTCTTGCGAGTCGGCTTCTCGGATCACGACGCGCGGATCACCATCCCACACGGTCTCGGCCGTGATGAACCCGCGGACGAGACTTCCGCGCGCGTTGAAGAACGTAGCGCGCTTCACGTGAGCGCCACCTTCACACGGAACGCGTTCGCGGCAGGTCCGTCCCATTCGCGGCACCACGTGATGCCTTCTTCGTCTGCGTACAAACGGAATTGCCACTTAGGATGCCCGCGTAAACTTTCCTCGTAGGCTATCCAACACGCCTGTGAATCACTCAACCAGCGCGCAAATCCTCTAACAACGTGTGCACGCGGCTTACGTTGAAAGAGCACGCGATCACCTGTCATAAGCTTGTCGATCACGTGAGCGCCGCCTTCACGCGCAACACGCGCGCAGACTTCGTCTTCCAGCCCCACGACCAGCGCACGCCTTCGTCTTCAACACGAAGACGCTCGTTGTTCCGCGATCCGTAATCGAATACGTACCAGCCTATGAAGCGGAACACTCCTTCTGTGTCGCGTACGGCGAATTGCTGGCCTACGTTTCCCACCGCATCTATATACGTCACACGCCGAACTTCTTCGGTCTTCGTACGCTTCTTCACGACGACGCTCCGAGCGCGATCGCGACTTCGAATGCACGCGCAGTTTTCGTCTTCCATCCGCGCACCCACCACACACCCTCTTCGTCGGTGTAGATGCGCACGGTCATCTTCATACCGACAGGTCGCACGTGCCAGCCGATATAACCACCTGTGCCGAACGGACGAACTACGACAGCGCGCACGAACTCAGGTGCATGAAACGAGTTGGCCGCTCGCAGGCGAGTCGCCAGCGCGTACAGGACGCGGTCGCCAGACTTCAGGCCGCCGCGAGAACGCGGGCCACGTGCCGAACACGGAACGGCTCCGGCGCTCGTCTCGTCGCGTGCAGGATCTTGAACAGGCGATCTGACGGCGGCATCGTCGCGCCGGCCTCGTACGCCTGCAGCGTCTGCCACGGAAGGCCGACGTGCACGGCGAACTCCTGCAGGGTCATGCCCATCGACTTGCGCGTGCGCCGGATCTCCGCACCGAGCATCTTGTGGGGGTCTTCTGCCACGTTGGATTGACGCTATGTGATGCATGGACGTGTGTCAAGCCGGTTGTGTGAGCGCAGCCATCACGCGCAGCGCGTGCGCGGCTTTCGTGTCCCAGCCGGGTGCCCACGTGACTCCACGATCGACGACACGCACGCTGCGCGCGCTGTAACGCGCGCTTCGCTTGCGCGTCCAGGTGATCGTCGTACCGTCGTCGCTGAGCACGAAGGCATAGATCACACGGGGCGTGCGCATTTCACCCACGAACTCTGTGTCGAAGTCAGTCACCGTCACAGCGACGACGGAGATTGGCATTCCACGTGTCATCGCCCGAGCGTCCACGCTACCGCCATTGCACGAGCTGCCGGCGAGTCGAGCGTGCCTTCACACCAGGCGATGCCTTCGGTGCCGTCGGAGAGCGAGCACGCAACGGTGAGTCCGTCGTCGCGTTCGGTCACGGCGAAACCGTACGGGTAACGTAGCGGCTTCGAACCAGAACGAAAGCTCCACTGCACGACGTCGTCGTTCTTCGCATTTGGGATTCCCGCGAAGCGCGACATCACGCATACAGGGTCACCGTCTTTCACAACTCGCCTCGCAGCGCACACGCACTCTCGAACGCGCGACGCTCTGATTCGCGCCAGGCTGGCGCCCACGTGACGCCGCGATCTTGCATCGAGAGAAGCAAGCGGTGCGGCTGGCCTCCAAAATGCCCGATCGCTGTGATGGTGTCGCCCTTGACGCGTTTGACGTGGAAGCGATGGAGCGGCTCGCGTATGCGCTGTGGCCACGAGCCCTTCACCGCCAACGCCAACACTACCTGCACGACGATCTCCGACCCAGGTGTCACGGCTCGCCTCGCAGCGCCAAACTTACACGAAGAGCATTCGCGGCTGGCGAATCGAAGCTATGCCCGCGGCACCAGGTCACGCCTTCGTTGTCCGCGAGAAGATGCGCCTCGTTCGGATTGCGGCGTATAGGTCCGTCGGCAGCGACGACCACGTACACGACTTTACCTTTTTCTGTATACATGGCGATGATGTACGCACGGATGAGATTGTAGATCCGTTCGTCGTGCACGAATGCCGTTTCTTTAATCGCTAGTATGCGCTCCGGCGAGACATCGATCGCGGGCTTCACGTCGTCAACCCTACTTTCACACGAAGCGCTCGTGCTGCTGGTGTGTACCAACCACGTGCCCATACTGATCCTTCGTCATTCGGGTGGATGAAACCGAGATTTTGAAAGTCACCTTCTTCGTACACCAACTCATCACGTAAGACTACACGTATCGCGTTCTTACCCATCTTGTACGCTTTGTAGAAGCGTGGTTTGCCATTCGATACACGTACGATCGTCACACGCGCGCCATCTCGAATCATGCTGTGAGCGCAGCCGCGACTTCGAGTGCACGTGCTGCCGGCGAATTTAGATCGTCACCGTAGCACCACGTGATGTTCTCTTCGTCGTAGTTGAACATGTGCAAACCGCCGGTGTGGGCATACACGATCGTGAATGTACCACTACCACTCCACGTATTATGTACTCGCGCAACACGAGCACGCGGCTGCTGCTGGAAGCGATCGAGCGCCTGCACGGCGATGACGGAGTCGCCTGGCTTGAGCGCGTCGCCTGTCGTGCCGTCCACAGTGCTGGCACTCTAACACAAGCCGGGAGGGCGGCGTCAAGCCACATCCGAGGTATACACGCGCCATAGGACCCCTCACGCGCACGCGCGTGTAATAGGCTACTTATGTATGTGGTCATATCTCGGTAGAAAATAGAGATATATCCACATTAATAAATAGATCATTTAACGCGCGATAGGAGTGAAGGTATAGCTTGACCATAGCGCCATAGCTTGTGTACCGTCTATATCTTCCATGCCAGCCAAGAACGTCATCCCGCTCGCCGCCGGTTCTGACACCGTGCTCGTCAGCTCCCGTGCCCTCATCGGCTTCCCAGAGGCGCAGGCGTTCTTCGCCGCTCTGCTCGACAGAGGCTCGATGGCCGCGACCACGGCGGCCTATTACGTAAAGCTCGCGGCGCGGCTCCGCCGACAGGGCATCTTGAACACACCCGATCTGATCACGCTCGTGAACGAGAAGACGGCGGCGAATGCGTATCATACGTGGATCGCACAGAGCTACAGTACGCGCATCAAGCTCGTGCAAGACGCCTTTCTCAAACACGGTGTGAAGCTCGACAAACGCGTCGCATATCTGCGTGTCGGATCGCTCCTGCCGCCGAGCGCCGACAAGGTTCTCCCAGGGCTCGTCAACCCGATCACACATGAACGCGAGACGACTATATACAACGGCTGGACACTACACGTGCCGAAGAGCGATGTGCCCGCACATACAGATCCGTGTATCGAGTGCGCGATACTCATGCCGAACGACGTCCAACTAGAAGCGATCGTGACCGCGTTCGAGCTGGCGTGGGGGTCTCGTGAACAGTTCTTCAAGTTACCGAAGGACGCATACTTGTTCGGCACACCACCGCTCTCAGGATTCGAGACCGTGCATGAACCTCTCAAAGCCGTTCGTGTCGCGGCGCTGAGCGAAAAGACGACCGCGACAGAAGAGTTGAGTCGTGTACACGCCGCGACCACCGATCGTGTCGATAGTTTCCTCCACGTGATGCGTGACGGCGTCGACGCGATTTATATTTCACGCGTCGCGTGCGGAGATCGTTTGAGTGATGTGCTGAGCGCGATCGGCGAGACATGGACGAATCGGACAACCTGAACCTCGGCGACAAGATCACGTCGATGATCGACGCCGAGACGGTCTGCTACGCGACCGTCGGCCGTATCGCTACGGCATACGAGTGCGCGAGCCTGTTGGGTTCTCTATCCGAGCCGATCAATCCGGACGAGCCGAGCTTCGCCTGGACAGGAACGATCAAGAAGCGTCGCGGTTTCTACGAGACCAAGAACGGTTGGGATCGCCTCTCGACCGAGGGCTACGAGTGGTGCCGAGGGCACGACGGCCCCGCGGTCAACCGGCTGCTCGTCGCGCGAGGTCTCGCCGGGAAATGATCGAAGTCGGGGACAAGATCCTCGTACTCGTCACAGGTCCACACGGCACAGGGCTCGTAGCGGCCGTCGTCGAGTATGTATACCGGTCGTCACCGGATCACTTTGTCGCAGGTGAGGCGCGCGGATTCCATACCGCCGACGAAGGCGTCACTTGGATCCGCGGCCACGACATCGACAGTCCGGCAGCGCGTGCACTGCTCGTCGCGGGAACGCTCGGGCGATGAGCAGCAAGATCACGGTCGTCACCGGCTTCGTGGATGATCTACGCATCACACAAGCGCGCTTCAAGCCATACGGCGATCTCGAAAACGAGAAACTCCTCTATTGGAAGAGTCGCCGCTGGAACGGGCACGTGCGTCTTGAAGACGAAGGCACGACGTGGATCCGTGGCTGGAACATCACAGCCGTGCAGCGCCGAGCCCTCTTGAGCGCGTACGCACTTTCGCGTTGACACCCTAACGCGCGCGGTGCTACACGTGTAGCTCGATGGTTGAGCCTGGCGTTTTTGAGCACTACAAAGGAAATCGGTATCGGGTCCTCTTCACCGCGATGTGGGCCGACTACGAGCGCCCGCAGCCGGACGACGACGTCCTCATCTACGTCGAGAGCACGCGCGCTCGCGAAGGTTCGAGCGCAGCACTGGCAGCCGTCTGCGGAGGGCGTCACCCGACTGGGATCATCATGACTGTCAAGTGGAGTGGCAATCTGGTTCCTCCGCACGGCGAGACGGCCGTGAGCGCGGGCGACGTCGTCGTCATCTACGTGAGCTTGTCCGAGAAGGGACGCCTCTCGGCGCGGACGGAGGTGGAGTTCGAGGAGAAGCTGTCCGGCGGCTTCTCCGGCGTCGAGCGCTTCCGAAAGGTTGAGCCGTGACGGATACGCAACCGCTGCCGACGCTCGACACACGTGAGATCGGCATCGAGTGCACGTGCGGCTTCAAGCGCCGCGCAACGCAGATCGCCGATGGCGGCAAGCACTGGAACGGCCGCGAGATCGAGGCGCTGCACTGGCACCAGATCGAACAGGCGCGACAGCAGAATCTGCGCAGCGGCGGACCTATCGCGGCGCACTCCATGACGATGGGCCTCATCGCGACGATGGAATGGCCGGCGCTGACGGGACGAGGAGCACAAGATCGGCGAGGCGTGGTTGGCCGGCTATGCGAAAGGTCAGGAGAGCATGAAGGCACGCGTGGCGGCGGCGATCTCGGACTTGATCGCAGAGAAGTCGTGAGAGAGGTCTCTACTGCTGTAGGTCTTTTTCTGTTCGTCAGCGCCCTCGCCGTAGTTCTGTTCGTGCCGTGGAGCTGCGAGTCGTCGACGGATGTCGCACGCTGCGTGGAGCGCTGTGAGACGCTGCCGCATGGGTGCACGTACGACGATACGCGTGGCGAGTCGAAGACCAAGATACGCCACTGCCGCTGTCTGTGTGACTGGCCGTTTCCATTGGCGTCTCTCGACGGGGGTTCAGATTGAGCCGCCGCATCGACATCGGAACCGCCAAAGCGCCGTTCCACGCTGATCTCGACATCATCTTGCGCTCGAACTTGCTCGTGATGGCGAACAGCGGCGGAGGCAAATCGTGGGCGCTTCGTCGGATGATCGAGCAGAGCTTCGGTCTCGTTCCGCAGATCGTCATCGACCCTGAAGGCGAGTTCTCGACGCTGCGGCAGAAGTTCGATCTCGTGCTCGTCGGCAAGGGCGGTGATACACCGGCAGACCTACGTTCGGCGCAGCTCCTCGCACACAGGCTGCTCGAACTTGGAGCATCGGCCGTCGTTGATCTCTTCGAGATGTCGAAGGCGCAGCGACCGCTGTGGGTCGCGGCGTTTGTCCAAGCGCTCGTCGATGCGCCGAAGAAGCTGTGGCGTGATCTCTTACTCTACGTGGACGAGGCGCACGAGCTGGCGCCCGAGGCCGGACATGGCGCGCACGAGAGCACGGCGGAGAAGACGTGCCGGCACGCGCTCATCGACTTCGCAGCGAAGGGCCGCAAGCGCGGCTACGGTGTCGTCGCGGCCACGCAGCGGCTTGGTAAGCTGTCGAAGGACTTCGCCGCCGAGCTGAAGAACGCCGCCGTTGGTCAGACGTTCATCGACATCGATCGCGAACGTGCGGCCGGAGCGCTCGGCATCGCGAAAGCCGACAAGCCGAAGTTCTTCATCGACGTCAAGACGCTGGCGCCCGGTGTCTTCTATGTGCTCGGCCGCGCGCTCGCGCTCGAACCGACGCTTGTGAAGATCGGTCCTGTGCAGACGGAGCACCCAGAGGCTGGACGGCGACAGAGCGCGCCTCCGCCGCCGACGGAGAAGATCAGACATCTGCTGCCTCAGCTCGCGGACCTACCAAAAGAGGCGGAGACGAAGGCGCAGACCGAGAAGGAGCTGAAGGCGCGTGTCTCTGAGCTTGAACGAGAGAACGCGCGTCTGAAGACGAATACGTTGTCGGCCGGACCGGCGCAGATCGTCGAGAAGCCCGTGCTCAAGCCGGCGGACATCGTTCGAATCGAGAAGCTCGTCGATAGGCTGGAGAAGCACCGCGGCGTCATGGCCGAGGTCGTACGGACGCAGGCCGAGCGCGTGAAGGAATCAGAGGAAGCTGTC
This sequence comes from Vicinamibacterales bacterium, assembly GCA_035939575.1. Taxonomy (GTDB): domain Bacteria; phylum Acidobacteriota; class Vicinamibacteria; order Vicinamibacterales; family CAVVIG01; genus DATKHR01. The sequence continues at coordinate 41,400 of DASZFS010000280.1, forward strand.
CGTGTCGCGCTGGGTAATCTCGCGCTGCAGGTGAATCAGGCGAAGCCGGCGGCGAACGGTGTACGTCCGGCGTTCGTCGATCCTGGGCGCGGGCCCCGGCAGGCGCAGGTCGTTGAGCGCAAAGTCGTCATGAACGACCCAACCGACGCGAGTCCCGATCATCTCGAACACGAAGAGCGCCTCCCCGAGAAGTCGCAGCGCATGCTCGGCGCGCTCCGACAGAACGAGGCGATGGGCCGCACGAGCATGCCTTTTCGAAATGTCGCCATCATCGCGGGCGTCTCGCCGAACAGCGGCACGACGCGCAACCGCAAGGCGCAGCTCACGGGCGGCGGCTACGTGATCGTGCAGGGCGACAACGTGCTGCTCACGCCGAAAGGCCGTGCGTACCCGTTGAACGTGAACCTGCCGCCGGACGATCCGCGTGAGCTGCTGGAGTTCTGGAAGCGCGAGATCGGTACCGAAAAGATCGCCAAGATCCTCGAAGCCGTCGTGAACACCGGACCGTGCACGGACGAAGTGCTCGCTACGGCCGCGGGTATGGAACAGTCGGGCACATTCAGGAACTACAAAGCGGCGCTCACCGGTCGAGGCTTGATGGTGAAGCGTGGAGACGGCACGTACGAGGCCGCGGAAGTGTTCAACTGATGTCCCGCACTTCTGACACTCCGCCCGTGCGCATCTATCCGGAGACGCGTAAGCGCCTCGACAAGCTCATCGAGCGCATCTCCGCTATTGGGTGGCACTCGCTCGGTTCAAACCGCGACGCTGCGCCGGGAATCGCCAACGTGATAGATGAAGGCTTGCGGCTTCTCGAAGCGAAGGTCGCTAACACGAAAGGACAGCGATGAACCCGAGTGACGTTCCGCCGACTGCTTTCATCCAGTCGTTTCTCCTCGCGGCGCAGAAGGCTGAGATCGAGGCCACGGTCGTCTACACCGTGAACAAGAACGGCGTGCGCAAGACGAGCGCGTCGTCCAACAAGGGCCCCGAGGGCATCGCCTTCGCCGCCAAGGTGCTCAAGACCGGCGACACCTCCGTCGAGCAGGCCGCCATCGCACTGCACGAGTTTCGCATCAAGTTCGAGGGCGATATCTCGGGACTGCCGGAAGACGTGCAGGCCGAGATGAACAAGTGCTTCGTCTGTCGCGAGCCCACACCGTGGGACCAGCTCGATGAGCCGGATCGTAGCGGACACCGCGAGATAGCCAAGGCCGTGATCGCGGCGGCTCTCATGGGCGTGGCACAGGAGCAGCCTTCACGATTGGTGACGGTGTGATAGAGCTGATGTTGCTCAGCGGCGGGTGCGGTGCGCTGACGATGCTCTTGCTCGTCGTGGTAGCCGTAGGCTGTCGACGTCGCTTGGAGCGTTTGGCGGTCAAGCCGATCAATCAGATCGCCGGGATGATCTTACCGTACCCTGACGATCCGCGGTGGACGAGGTCGCGCAATCATGATCGAGCTGTATTCACACTCGGCAAGCTTGTGTCAGATCAGTCTGGTGTGGGACGGTTGAAGATCGACGGCATAGAGATCCCAGATAGTCAGGATTATGTGAAGGCCGTCGAGCGCGCTTATACGGAACGTCTCGCAGAGCAGGCACTTCTCACGTGACGCGCTCACGTGACGTGACCACACTCTGGTAGAATCCCAGCATGGCCAACCCGAACACACCAGTCCTCGCCACATTCCTTCAGCAGATCGCACCGCTGGCGAAGCAGCTCGGCATCACGACGCTCGTGATCGTCGGCAAGGATCCGCAGACGGGCGAGACTGCGCTCTTCGGAGACACGTCGTCGATGGTCGCTGTGCGCGACTTCACCGAGGCGAAATTCGTCGAGAAGCTTGGCGTCGTCGCGGAGACGAGCTGGAACGACGTGTGAAGTCGCCAGGCATCACCACACTCGGGCCCGAGGGCGAGCCGTACCCCGACTTTCAGAAGCGTGTGGCGGCAGAGGGCCTCCTCGTCAAACAGAAGTGCGCGGCTCTTGACCAGTTCATTCCGTGCTGCACAGCGTGTGGTGAGACGTGTGATCCGATCGACGCCGGAACACGCTGTAAATCTAACGGCATGTTGATGGTATCGCGATGGGCGCGTGAGAAGGCTAAGGTCGAGTTCTTCGGTCTCGGTCACTTCGGCGGTTCATGGAGCACTGAAGTCACGAACCTGGCAGCGTTGCTCGATCGAGTTCGTGCGGGTGAGGTCTGATGAGCCTCGAACGCGGCCGCTACTACGCTATTCTTGGCGCGCTCGTCACGCGCGAGCGCAAGCGCAAGAAGCTCACACAGGTCGAGCTAGGCAAGCGCCTCGACATCCACCAGTCGACCGTCGCGCGCATCGAGGCCGGGAAGCTCAAAGTCGAGGTCACGCTGTTCCGTCTGATTGCGCAGGTGCTCTTCGACCGCAGTACGCTGTCGCTCGACGGGCGCATTCACTACTTCGCCGATCTCTATCGGCTTGCCGAAGAAGCCGTCAACCCGCAGAGAATCGCCTCACGTGACGGTGAACGTTCTCTCATCGACTACGTGGTTGAAGTCGCGGCCTAGAGCGCCGCTACGTAGCACACGCGCTCGAAGGCGTCGGTTGGTGCCCTGAAGACAGAGCGCAGTGTGAACGGCGTCTGTGTGACGATGTATCGCTGCACCTCTACCGCCGAAGCGCCTCGCCTGCGCATATCCGCGACGATGGCGCGTACCCCTGTGAGGGAATCGGCGAGCACGTTCGCGCGGCTGTTGACCCGCTGTTTGAGAAGCCGGCTTCCGGGTTGTACACGCCCACGTGTTGGCGAATGTGACGTGCTCGGGTTCGGACCGCGGGGCCCTATCGGCTGGACAGCGCGGCGGTTGAACGAGAACCCTCGCGACAGCCAGAGATCGAGACCGTGCTTTGCCGGATGAGCCGTCAGCTCCTCGACGTACAGCTCGGCGATGTCTCGTGCGGTCATCCGCCGACGCCACCTTGCGGGAACGGGATGACGGTTCCCCCGCCGCCTTCGTCGCCAGTCGTGACCTTCTTGTACCAAGGCCCCGCGGCGTGCTGCGATTGCGTGATTGTGCCTTCCTCTTTCAGCGTGTTGATAAGCTGATCCATGAAGTCGCTGCTGATCTTCACAATCTTCAGAAGGTCGCGTCGCAAGATGCCGCTATGGCGAGACTCGATGGCGTCGAGGATGCGCTGCCTATCGCGCTCCCACGGACCGAGTGCAAGCCGCTCACCGAGCGCGAAGATGCTTGGCAGGTAGAGCTTGTCGACGAACAGCATCGCGCGCCGCATCGACTCCATGCTCACCTGCCAGCCGGCGCCGGCCATGAACTCGCCCTGATCGGCCGCGTAGAGGAGCGCGATCTTCGCCGCGAGCGTCGTGCTTCCTGCGATGAACGTCTGCACGCGCGACGGAGCGTCGATCGTGTGCGAGTCGTGATGCTGCGCCCACTTCGCCAATTCTTGCCACGCGAGTGGAGCAAAACCGCCGCACGGCGGGATCGGCCAATTCGAATAGTTGCACAGCGAAGCGATGAGATGTGTCGTCGCCTCCGGCCACGTGTTCGGAAGACGGAACGTGCCGCGCGCGCCGTAGAGAATGAGCATGCGACCGAAGAAGCCGCCCATCCACTCTTCCTTGTCGCTGTAGGAGAAAAGTAGCTCGGTCGCGATCGAACTCAACATGTTCAGGCAGACGCCTTCGATGATCGTCTTGCCCTTGCGCAGATTGCGCGTATACGGCACGCCAGGTGGATGATCGTACAGGTCCATCAGCACTGTGCGAATCGGTTCACCGTAACCGCGCATCGTGGTCTTGAGAAAGTGTGAGAACTCGCGATACGTGAGCAGACCGGCGGGCTTCTCGCGAATCTGTGCAATCAGCTCTTCGTAGCTGCCAGGCACCGGCATCACGAGTTCTGCAGACACGCCTTGCACGATCGCCGTGCCCATGTCCATCGAACCTGTTTTGCGTGCCGAACGTGATGGACCAACGAGCAACGTGTAAAGATTCGGGACGAGGATGCGGCCTGCCATCCAGGGGCAAAGAAGTTTGCTCGCGCATGCCGTGGCCAAGATCGTGAGCCCGACCCCGACGTGGTACAGCTCGGGCGCGTCGGAACAGTAGCTCGCGTACTCGACGTAGCTCCGCAAGAAACCGTTGCGAACGCTCCCGTCAGCTAACACCTGTGGCTGTGGAAGTACCTCGCTGATCGAGTCCGACAGCAGCACGGGGAGGATCGGTTTATCAGCTCCGGCCCTAGCCAGTCAAGTCAAGAAGGCAAGACCTTGACAGTAAAATACTCGCCACACGAGCAGAAAAATTCTTGACGGGGAATCCCTGACAGGCGCAGTCTGCTCGACGCTCTCCGAAGGCGCCGGTCTTCGGTCTCTCACCTTCCAATGTCGACTCCTTCACTCGTCCCCGCCGTCCCGCCGCTCACGCGGGCGACCCTGCAACCGAGTGTTCACGCTCGCGGCGTTCGTCCATTCGTCTTCGCAGGTCGTGTAGACGAGTGGCATGCGCCCGGTGTGGCGGTGAAGTCGGGACCGTACGGCGAAGAGACACGCGGTGCAGTCGACTCGGCCTGGTTGGTCGAACGAGTTCTCGGCGGCCCAAGGCAGAAGCCGCACATCTGGCCAGGCGTTCCTGGTGCAGCCGATCGCGCACGCACGTACGCGGCGTGGGCGAGGCCGTTCGGCGACAAGCCGCTCGTCGCGCGCACGTATCAGCAAGACGGCGCCGCGTTCTTGGCCGAGCGCGACTACGCGGTGCTCAGCGACGCACCGGGGCTCGGCAAGACGTGCCAGGCACTCTGCGCTGCTGAAGGGCGGCTCTCGCTCGCTGCGGTGCCGACGCCGACGACGCCCGCCGTGCTCATCCTCGCGCCCGCGCTCGCGAAGCGTCACTGGCAGCGCGAGGTGCGGCGGTGGACAGGATACGAGGCCGCCGTACTCGACGGTCTTCGCGCGGAAGAGCTGCCGCCCGCGCGCTACGTGATCGCGAACTACGATATCCTCTTCGGCGCGCGACGGAAAGATCCGGCTGGTGTCGTATCGGAGCGTGCTGATCTACCGGGGTGGGGAAAGCTTCTCGCGGCCGTGGGCTTCGTCATCGTGATCTGCGACGAGCTGCACGTGCTTCGCGGCCGAACGTCACGGAAGGCACAGGCGGTTCGCCAAGTCACGAAGGGCATCCCGGTCGTGTGGGGGCTCACGGGCACGCTGATGCCGAACTACGTGCGCGATCTGTGGGGTCAGCTCGATCTCATCACCAGCGGGCTCTTCGGCTCGTACTGGCCGTGGGTCAAAAAATACTGCAGCGGGTATCAAGGTGAGCACGGTTGGGTCGATACGGGCGCGAGCGACCTGGATGAGCTGAGCCGCCGGCTGGCGTTCTTTGTCGTCGGGCGTACGTCAGCATCGGTAAAGCTTGAGCTGCCGCCGATGCAGCGGGAGAAGTACCCGATCGACGTCGAGGTCACGGCAAGCGAACGACACATCGGCGTCGAGGCGAAGGATCGCCACAAGGCCGTGGGCAATGCTCTTCGCGTGACGGCTCGTGCGAAGCGCCCCGCCGTGGTCGAGCACGCCGTCGAGGCGCTGTCCGCGCGACAGAAGGTCGTCGTGTTCTTGTACATGCGCGACCAGTGCGACGCCGTGGCCGCCGAGATCAAGGCGAAGAGCGACGCGACGGTCATCGCCGTGCACGGTGACATGACGCCTGAGGGCCGAGACAAGATGGCCACAACATTTCGCGAGACGACGGGCGCGTGTGCGTTCGTGGCGACGATCGACTCGGTGGGCATGGCGATCTCGCTCGTCGGCGCCGACTTGGTTTTGTTCGGCGATCTCGTGCCAGAGCCGTGGAAGATGTATCAGGCCGAGCTTCGCTGTTACCGGTTCGACTCCGTCAAGAGCGTCTTGATTCGCTACCTGCTCGCCACGGGCACCCTCGACGAGCACTATGCGGAGTCGGTCATCGCAAAGGTCGAGAACATCGAGGCCGTGATGGGCCAAGGCGGCGACCAGGGTGCGCTCGCAACGACGTTCGGTGCGCGGTCGAGCGAAGAAATCGTCGAGGGGCTCTTCGCGAAGCTCGCAGCAATGGGAGGCGATGCGTGACCCGTTTTCTCGCCTACGGCTTCACATTCGGCACGATCATATTGCTCTTCGTGCATCCGTTCACGAAGCTCGATCTCTTCGTGACGATGCTCGGTGCGAGTTTCGCGTGCTGGTTCTGGCGGAGAATCTTCGATGCCTGATGCGCACCTCGGAAGGACTGTTGGCGTTGGTAGCCAGGTCGTGTGGCCGGGCGGGGCTTCCCTGCAAGGTCCGCACAGGATCGGTTCGTTCTGTCTTTGCCCGCAGCTCGAAGCCTTCTCCCACGAGCTTGAGCTGCGCGGCGTGGTCGAGAAGGAAGCGCTCGTCATCGGCACGCTCGTGCACGTCGGCCTCGCCTACCGATACGCGTCGATGTTGCCCGTGCGGCCCGAGTGGTACGTCTACAACGACGGCCGCGAAGCGATCTGGATCTGCGGGCACGAGAATCCCGACCTGCGCATCGAGGCGCTGCGCATCTTCGACGCGTACCAGGCACACTATGCGGTCAACACGATCACACCTGTGCTCGTCGAGCACCAGTTCGTCGTGGAGCTTGATCTCGGCGACGGTCGCAAAGAACCGTACTCGTGCCGCACCGATTTGCTCGGTGTCGAGAACGGCGAGTACGTCATCTTCGACCACAAATGCTTCCGCTCGATCAGCCGCTACACGGGCTACGAGTACCGCGCGGACCGCCAAATGCTCACTAACCTGTGGCTCGCGCGTGCGCATGGCTACGACGTCAAGCGCGTCGTGCTCAACACGATGACGAAGGACGCACAGCCGCGGTTCATGCGGTACGACATCCCCGTGTCCCACAAAGCGTTCGCCGATCTGTGGACGGACACGCACTACTGGCTGACGCGCATGAACGAGACACGTAAGCAGTTCCCGGATCCGATGAACCGTCCGAAGGTTTTGGAGTCGTGCACGCGAAAGTACGGACGGTGCGAGTACCAAACGCTTTGTCACGAAGGGCTGCACACGATCGTCGAGTACAAGAAACGGACGGACAAATGAGCAAACCAGGCTTCGTGATCTTCTATACAGCGAACGGTGAGGCTGCCACGATCTTGAGCGTCACCGACGGTAGAGGCGAAGGTGAACGCGCGCGCCTGGTCCTCGCGGACGATCGCGGCATCTCCGAAGTTCCGCTTTCCGAGCACGATCTGCGCTGGCTGGTTAGCGAGCTGCTGGAGCGCGTACCCGTCGAGGGTCGCGAGCCGACCAAGGAGCCCGTGGCGTGAGCATCGAAATCGTCACCGGCGCCGCTGCGCAAGCAAACGTCGCGAGTCTCCCCGCCAATGTCCTCATCTATGGACATCCCGGCACTGAAAAGACCACGGACGCCGTGCGCGCCTTCACCGTCAACGGACGCTGCAACGCCTTCGTCGTCCCGTTCGAAGACGGAGCACTCAAAGCCATCGCGTCACGCGGGCTGCCCGTGCCCGATCACCCGAAGAACACCGTCAAGAGCTGGGCAGACCTCTACCAGTCGCTCGAATGGCTCATCAAGAACCGGCAGAACTACACGGCGCTCGTACTCGACGGGCTCACACCGCTCTCGACGTACCTCTACAACGAGGCTACGGCTTCGGGCGGCAAGAACAAGTACGACATACCGATGAAGGTGCGTAAGCAGCTCATCGATCTGCGTGACTGGATCCGCATGATCGGGCTTCACAGCATCTTCATCGCGCACCCGATGGCACCGGTGGTACTCGACGGCGTCTTCCACATGGGCGCGCCGCTGCTCACGCCGAAGACGATGATCGTCGAGTTCTTCGGGCAGGTCGACACCGTGCTGCGGACCGACTACGTGCAGTACATGGGGCAGTGGCAGCGCGTCTACTACACGGGTGGCACAGGCGAGTGGCCGACGACGATCCCACAGCCGCCCGACTGGCGCTTCTGGCGTACGAAGAATCGAGAAGGCATCAACAGTCCGATCGTGCCGGCGGATCTCGGCGGGTTGCTCAAGACGCGGCAGCCGCCGTATGCGGGGATCTGATGGACAGGTCGAATGTTCATGCCGTGATGGCTTTTGACGTAGCGCTGGACAGCGTCGTTGTGAAGGCGCTTCGCCTACAGGTGACGCGAGAAGAGTTTGAAAGGCTTTGCGCGCAAGCCTTCGAGACCGGCAGTGAAGCCGCGACGGCGTACGCAGAAAAGTTTCAGGTGCCGATAAACGGCAAGAAGTTGTAAGCGAAACGCAACCACAAGGAGAACGACATGACGACAGGAGCATTTCCCTTTCCGGGCGCGCCCGGAGCCGTGCCGGGCGGAGCCCCGGCGAATCCGTTCGCGGGCGCTCCAGGGGCGCCTGCTGCGGCCGCCGCGCCGAATCCCGCCGTGGGTTTCGTCCTACAGATTCCGGCCGACCCGACGTGGGAACCGTTCGAGACGCCCGACGTGCTGGAGAAGGATGGCTACTACTGCGTCCGCGTCACCAGCGATCAGGCGAAGATGATCAGCGAGAAGTTGCAGGTCGTCGTCTCGATGGAGATCCAGGACCCCGACGCCGCCGGCAAGAAGGTCACGCGCTTCCTGCCCGATCCCAGGACGTCGAAGGGCAACACGTGGTTTCTGTGGCGCGGCTTGCTCATGTCAATCATGGGCACGGTCGACGCTGGCCGCGGGGCGTTCACGTACCAGTCGGGCATGTTCACGGGGCAGATCGCCTACGTGAAGACCGAGGCGTACTTGGACAAGGAAGGCGGCCTGCGCACTGGTGTGGGCGCGTGGTCGACGAGGATTGAGTGGGAGGCGGCGACCGCGAAGGGCGGCACGGCTTCGCGCTGGCCCGCGCGTGTCTCGGCCGCGCCGGCTGGTGGCGGTGTCGGCGCGCTGCCGGGCGGACTGCCTTCGGGGCTGCCGGGTACCGGATTCCCTGGCATGGGCGCGCTGCCTCCGCCGTCGGGCGCCGCGATGCCTGTGACTGCACCGACGACGCCGCAGCCTGCGGCCGCGCCGATGCAGGTCGCTCCGCAGCCACAACAGGCACCGCAGATGACGTTCGCTCCGCCCGCGGCAGCTCCGGCGCCCGTCGCAGCTCCAGCGAATCCGTTCGCGGTTCCGCCCGCTGCACCCGCCGCCGCTCCGCCGAATCCGTTCGCGGGCTTCGCACCGGCCGCGCCGCAGCCGAACGGCACCGTGCCGCAGCCGACCGCGGCGAGCGTCATGTCGTCGTTCCCGGGCATGCCGCCCGCGCCCGGCACCACGTAGTTTGAGGCGCCTCACGCCGGAGCGAAGAGCACCACACGAAAGTGAGGATCGCTCCGGCGTGGGGCCTTTCATCAGCCCGATTTGCTTCGAAGGAGACGCGGATGAGCTATCTCGTACTGGATATCGAGACGTACCCGGACTACAAGCTGTGGCAGCCGGAGCCGAAGAAGCCCCGTGCGAAGAAGGATCCCGCCGACGCCTTCGCACCGCTCTACGCACACAAGCCGATCGCGGTCGGCATCGCCATGCTCGACGACGCGCTCAACCTCGTGAGCCTCGGATGCTTCGGCACGTCGCAGTTCGGGCAGGACGAGCGCGCACTGCTCTCAGCCGTGCACGAGGGCATGGCGCAGGTAATGAGCAGCACCGCGCCGACGATCGTGACGTTCAACGGACGCGGGTTCGACTTACCCGTGCTGGCGCTGCGGGCCCTCCGTCACGCGTTGCCCGCCGGGTGGTACTCGAACGACCACCGCAAGCGCTACACCGAGGTTCACCACCTCGATCTCTTCGACGCGCTCAGCGAGTCCGATAGCTCGCGACGCGCCGGCTTCTCGCTCGACACGTTCTGTCGAATCATCGGCTTGCCGGGCAAGCTCGGCTTCGACGGCTCGATGGTGCGCGCGGCGTTCGACAAGGGCGAGATCGCGAAGATCGAGGGCTACTGCCTCGTCGACGTGATGCGCACGACGTTCTTGCTCATCAGGTATCTGATGATGCGCGGACGTATCTCGCGCGAGATGTTCGAGACGGCGACACGCGCGCTCTGGGATCAATGTCAGCAGCGGCAGATGACGGGCGTGCTCTTCGGCGCGGACATGAACATGCTCATGGGTCTCGGTCCGACAGTCGAGACGCCGGCCGCCTAGTCCGATGACCGAGACCGTTCACACCTCTCCGTCGCTACAGGTCGCGGCCGCGCTTGGCGGCATCGGCGCGATCGAACCGATGGTCGGCGCGCTGCCGAAAGGCGCTGAGCACCACCAGTGGGCGGTGGCGGCGGGCTGTGAGTGTTGGCGGTGTCCACTCCTCGCATGCGGCCGCGGGCCGGTGCCGCCGACCTTGCCCGCGAATACGGACGCGACTCAGCCGGTCGATGTGCTCGTCGTCGCCGAGGCACCGGGCTCGACCGAGGTCCAGTACGGCCAGACCTTAGTCGGCGCGTCGGGAAAGCTTTTGAAGAAGACGCTCGCCGAGACAGGGATGCCGACGGAAAGGGTCGGCTACACGAACGCTGTGCTTTGTCAGCCCGAAGGCACGATGAAGGACTATCTGCGTGTCGTAAAGAAGCAGGGCAAGGCATCGCCGATCGACTGTTGTCGGCCGAGGCTGCAGACTGAGCTGAACAACGCGAAGTACGTCATCTTGATGGGCGGCGCGAGCTTGCAGGCGGCAGGGCTTGGCGACTCGATCATGAAGCTGCGAGGCACGCCGCTGGAGATCAATCTCGGGCATCGAAAGATGCCAGCGCTCGGGATCCCGCACGCGGCGTTCACGATGCGCGACGAGGGCCGCATCTATGCGCCGATCTTCCGTGCCGACATCGTCAAGGCCGTGCGCATCGCGTACTCGGGCTCGTCGTGGCGCGACCCCTGGTACTTCGTGCCGAAGACGGCGGCCGAGGTCGCGAACTTCCTCGCGGTGCCACGCGACCGAGTCTCGACCGACGTCGAGACCGACGGCATCGACACGTGGCAGTGCGGCCTGCGGCGCGTGGGCATCGGCACTGACAAAGAGGTCATGATCTATCGGCCGCTCTCTGTGCACGGGCACTATCTGCTCACGCGCGACGAGATCCAGGCACAGACGCGTGCGATCGCCGAGTTCTACCAGCGGCAGCCACGGCTCGACTTGCACAACGGGCTCGCGTTCGACTCCGTTGTGCTATGGCGCCACGGGATGCCGATCCCCGACGAGCGCATCTTCGACACGATGGTTGCGCATCAAGTCGGCAACACATCGGAGCTGCCGCACAGCCTCGACTTCCTCGGCTCGACGTATACCGACGCGCCGTACTGGAAGGACGACGTCAAGCACAGCAACGTGCGCGACGACGCGATCCTCGACCGCTACCTCTCGTTCGACATCGGTGTGACGCACCAGTCAGCGCCATTTGTCGAAGCCAACCTCGTCAACGCGAACCAGACGCACGTGTACCAGATCGATCACGAGATGTTCCGCATCGGGCGCTCGATGTCGATGCTCGGGATCGGCGTCGACCAGAAGAAGCGCTGGGAGTTCGCAGTCGAGTACCACGAGAAGAGCGCGCGGCTGCTCGGCGAGTTCATGCAGCTCGCGGGGCGCGAGGTCAACCCGAACTCGCCCAAGCAGATGCAGCAGCTCCTCTATAAAGACCTCGGGCTGCCTGTGCTGGAAGAGCACTACACGTCGACGGGCGATCCGAGCACGGACGAGAACACACTGCTCGATCTTCTGTCGCTGGGCGTGGACGCGCGCGCTGAGAAGATCATCCACGCGATCATCGGCGTGCGCGAGGCGGAGAAGATCCTCGGCACGTTCATCGGGCACCCGACGCCGATGGGCATCGAGGGTGGCCCTAACGTGCACGCGGACGGTCGGCTGCGCGCCGTGTGGCGTCCTGGCAAGCGCTCGGGTCGGTGGGGCTCGTCGGAGCCGAACATGCAGAACATCATCAAGCGGCTGCGTCAGATGTACATTCCAGCGCCCGGCAACGTCTACGTCGCGGCCGACATGAGCGCCGTCGAGCTTCGGATGATCGCACTGCTCGCGGGCGACGGGCCGCTCATCCAGGCGTTCGCCGAGTTCGATGCGGGGAAGGGCCCGGACGTGCACACGTTCAACGCGTGCATGGTATTCAAGACGACGACGGACAAGGTCACGCCGAAGGTGCGCGACATGATCAAGCGCTTCGTCTATGCCCTCGCGTACGACGCGCAGCCACCGAAGATCCACCAGACGCTCTCGCTGCTGCGTGATGACAACCTGCAGCCGCTCTTTCCAGGCATCACGCTCGCAGAGGTCGAGCGCCTCTACAACCTGTGGTGGCAGCTCCACCCCGCGATCCCGGCCTACAAGAAGAAGCTCCTCTATGGGTGGCGCTCGACGGGTTACATCGCGACGCAGTGGCATCAGCGTAAGCGCTTCTTCATCGGCGGCGAGAAGCAGGAGGAGATGGGCAACCACCCGATTCAGGGCTCGTCGGCCGACATGCAGAACACGGCGATCAAGGAACTCGTGAGCGCCTACCCGTTCGATTACGCGCGCCACCGCGGGCTCGTGGTGAACGGGCACGACCAGCTCGTCGTCGAGTGCGGTGAGGACGAGGCCGAGGCGGTGAAGGTTTTGGTGAATCGTGTGATGGAGCGGCGGGTCGGGCCGATGCTGTTCCCGGCTAAACCTGTCGCGGCGAAGGACTGGAAGGCGGTGTCATGAGTCGCGTGCGTGTCGAAGTGGACGAAGTGGTTTTGCAGGGCGACTACGGCGATGTCGACGGCATTGAGGTCAAGTGCGTTCGCTGCGGGCACTGCGTTGAAGTTTTTGGTACCGGCGACGCGAGTATCAAACGCGGATGCGCAATGCTACGCGACGAGTGTCCGGAAAAAGAACGCAACTTTTACGTGGAGTAGCTCTGATGTCGATCGTCTCCCATCCCGCGAATGCGAACTATCGCGACAACTTCGATCGCATCTTCGGCAAGAAGTGTCGCGGCTGTGGCGAACCACTGCTCGACAAGAACGTACGCTTCGCTGACGGTTGCCTGTGCAACGCTCCAAGTGGCATCAATCACGGACTCGTGCCGACTACGACGTGCACGTGTAACGAGTGCGATCCGGCGCAGACGGGGTCCGTGCGGTGACGACGCACCAGCTCGACATCCTGTGGGAAATTTTCGGCTGGGTCGCCGCTATCCTAAACGTCGTCGGCAACATCACGATCGCGACTAAGTCGAAGGTCGGCTGGATCATCCGCATTGTCGTCAACGTGCTGTGGTTCCCATACGGCGTCTACACGAAGGCGTGGGCGTTGATCGCGAACCATGCGCTCTTTGTCGTCATCAATGCGTGGGGATGGTGGAAGTGGAACCGCGACGAGAAGCGCGAGCTGCGCATCGTGACGCCGGGAGAGACGCCGCCGACGAGCGCGTTCCAGAAGGCGCGACGTCAAGCATACGTGAACGGATTCAACGCCGGTCGGTTGGCGGAGCGCCGTGCGGGGAGGATTCGATGACCGTCGCTGTCGCTACTACGTCCGTCTACTGCGCGGTGTGCGGGCGCGAGTTGACCGACGAGACGAGTCAGAATATCGGGATCGGTCCCTGTTGCCGCTCGCAGTACGGCTGGCGGCGCATCTCTTCGCTCGACGAGGCGGCAGCGACGACAATCAAAACGCTGATCCACGCCATCGCGCAAGACTCACTTCGCGGCGACGAGCTTCGCCAGGCGCTCTTCACGATCTACGAGCACGGCTTTCAAGACCTCGCGAAGCGCATCGGCGAACGTGTGGCGCGCCGTCTCACCGTCGAAGTGTCCACGACGCCGCCTCCAGCATCCGAGAACGTCTACGCGCAGCCGCAAACCGACGTGCTGCGTCCCCTACCCTTTCAGCCGACGCCGCATCAAGAGCAGAACGCGCTCGACCCCGTACGGCGTCTCGTCGCGAGCAAGCAGCACGGGGTCGTGTTCATCGTCGGGTTCGCCGGTACGGGCAAGACGTCGTGCCTGCAGTTCATTGCGCACGAGCACGGCGTGCCTATCATCATCACGCCGACGGGCAAGGCGGCGCTCCGCGTGCGCGAGGCGACCGGTCTTGACGCGATGACGATCCACCGCTGGATGTACAAGCCGGTCGAGGACCCGAAGACGGGGCAGACTGTGTTCAAGCGCCGAGACAGCGACATCCCGATTCCGCGCAATCGAATGATCGTCGTCGACGAGGCATCTATGGTCGGCCCCGACTTGTGGAAGGACGTCTATACGCTGTGCTTCCAATACGGCCTTCGGCTCGTCATCATCGGCGACGGCTTTCAGCTTCCGCCCGTTGTGCCGCCGAACACGCCGCCTTTCTCCGTGCTGACGCCGGCCTTCGCACAGGAGCTTGCGGCCGCGGGAATCCCCGTCGCGCGCGGTGAGCTGACCGAAGTTCTGCGCCAGGCCGAAGGCTCGCCAATCATCCGGGCGTCGATCTTGTTGCGCCAGGGTAACGGCTGGTCCGCTGTGCGCGATCTCCCGCAGGTCAAGCCGAACGAGATTTGGAACATCGCGCTCGCCGTGCATCAAAAGGGCGGCATCACAGTCTGCCACCGCAACGTGACTCGGTTCCAGATCAACGCGGGTCTGCGCTCGATGCTCGGCATCAACGACGAGATGCCTCAAGAGGGCGAGCCGCTCGTGTGCCTACGCAACACGTACGAGGCGGGTGTGCTCAACGGCGAAGTCGTGCGCTTCCCGGGCTGGTTGCCGCAACACCCACCCGATCAGTATGAGACGATCAAGGATAGGTACAAGAATGTCGAGGAGAACGCGCGCTTCGGCGGCGTCGAGTTCGAGAACGGCGTCGAGGCCACGCTGGCGGTAGAGGAGCTGCACGGGCGGCTGCAGGCGAGCGCGAAGGCGATCCAGATTGCGGGCGCGCGCTGGGCGCGCGGCGTGAACTTCTATGCGGGTGATGACGTCGCGCCGCACATCTCGGCGAACTTCGGCTACGGCTGGACAGCGCACAAGGCGCAAGGCTCGCAGTGGCCGTACGTGATGATCGTGCTGGAGCCATCCATTCGGCTGAACGAGGAAGACGGGCGTCGCTGGATTTACACCGGATTGACTCGTGCAACCGAGGGCGCTGCGATTTCACCGTCGAGGATCTGATGGACGCACGCCTCTACCACGCGCACACGCTCATCTCGACGCTGCATCCGGCGCCGCATGCAGGCGCGCTCGTCGAGATCACGGGGCTCATGCCGAAGACGACGCCGGTCAAGCGGTACTTCACGCAAGCGGATCTCGCGGCCGAGTTCGCGCTGGAGCTGAATGCGAACGGTTACTCGTCGTTCGTGAACACCAACCCGCGCGACAAGTTCTCGTCGTTCGAGGCCGACGTGCCATATGTGACGGCGCTCGCGCTCGACCTGCAACCAGAGCGCGTGCCGATCGACACCGTGCTCACGAATCTCACGAACGCGCGGCTTCCGCCCAGCGTTGTCGGCATCTCAGGTTTCGGCTACCACGCGTACTTGCTCGTCGAACCGTGTGAGACGATGCGCGCGAAGAGTGTGTGGGAGCGGCTGTGTAAGTGGACCGTGAGCGATCCGATCTTTTCGGTCAACCGCATCATGCGCTGTGCAGGTACAGCCAACCTGAAACGCAAACCGCCTGCGTGGTGTTATCTGACCGGCGTCGATGCTACGAGGCGCTACACGGTCGACTTCGTCGAGCAGCGTATGAACGCAGTCGGTGCGCCGGAGGCGCGTAAAGAAAGCGACGGGATACGCGTGCCGGAAGATCCAGGGATGGATCTACTCGCGCTGCGGAAGCGAATCTCTGAGCAGCCTGGTGGCGAGGGCATCCTGCTCATCATGGATACGGGCGAGCGCAACGCGTATTCAGAGAAGCAGATCAGCCGCAGCGAAGCTGATTGGGCTGTCATCTGTGCGCTCGTTCGCGCGAATGCCAGTGATGAAGTGATCCATTGGCTGTACGAGAAAACGAACATTCGGCTCTTGAAGTACCACAGCGCGGGTAAGCGCTACCTGCACCGCACGATCGAGGCTGCGCGCCGTGCGACCGCCGAGAAGCCAGATCGGCGTCCCGTACGCTCGCCAGACTTACCGCCCACGCCGCGCGGAAACACGACGAGATCGATCGTCGGCTACGACCCCTCTTAGGAGACCACATGGACGAAGCGTTCTGGAAGGACGAACGAAAGATCGAGGACATGAGCTTCGGTGCGGAGCTGACGCCGAAGCTCATCGACTTCATGAAAGAGCATCCATGGCCGGATAGCGCGTTCGTCTACAACGCGCCCGAGTTCACCTACGCACCGCCGGAGGGCGCGCCCGATGGGTTCGATATCAATGTCGACCGTATGAATAAGCAGGCGGAGTTCGATAAGCTCGCTGTTTCCTGTCGCGCCGAGGCGTTCGAGGGCTGGAAGAAACGCTCGGCCGGCTTGCCGACACAAGAGGCGATCGACGCGTGGAAGGCTCTGCACGGCGAGCAGATCGAGCGCGTGCGCGCACTGCTAAGGCGCTGCAACGTCAAGATCGCCGACGACATCACGAAGCTCGGCTGCACGGGCGCCGCGCACTACGGGCTGTCTGCCGATGACATCAAGTTCCTGCGTGCAGGGCTGGCCGGCGGCGGCGTGGGGTTGCCGTGCTTCGTGCCGCCGACGCGCTACTGCTTCCTGCACGAGACGACCGGCGGTCTACAGGACGGGCAAGCGCCGGGGTACTCGAATGTCATCGAGTCGATCTCACGGGAGCTGACACCTGAAGAGATCGCGCACAACAAGCTCGTCACCGAGGCGCAGTGGTCGGACAACGAGCGTGGTGCATTCGAGAAGCTTCGCGGTCGGAAGCTCCCCGAGGGCTGGGAGGCGAACGTCGACGCGATCCGGAAAGAAGGCGGCATCGACGACGTCGTGGGGGCGGGGAAGATCCGTGTGCCGGAGGGTTTTTCGCCGCCGATGACGTACACCGTCGCGTGGCAGTGCTCCGAGCACAAGAAGACGAACTGGCAGTGCCGCTACTGCGTCGCGCAGGCCGTCGTCGACGGCGACATCGAGCCAACGTATCGACTAGCTGTGGGTACGGCAGTAGGTGATCGCATCGCAGTCACAGACGCGTGTGCCGCCGCGCGGCTCGCACAGGAGATCGCAGAGGAAGACAAAGTCGGCACGGCCGGACTCGATGTCTACGTCCGCGTCGCGACGTTCACCCGCAAACTGTCGAGAGACTAGGAGGATCCCATGAGCATCGTGAGACAGATCGACCTCAAGCACCACGTCGACGAGAACGGCGAGATCGTCAAGACCACCAACGGTCAGATCATCTCGCGCGACGAGCCGACGATTCTCTTCCGCGCGCGTGACCGCCTCGCCGTGCTACTACTCATCAAGTATCGCGAGATGTGCGTCGCGGACGGTTGCAACGACTTCCAGCTCAGGCAGATGGATGAGCTGATCGACAAGTTCGCGAAGTTCGCGGCGGACAACCCGGGCACGATGAAGCAGCCGGGCATCACGCGAGGGCTGTGATGAGCGCGACAGGCGGCTCACTTGTGACCGTGCCCGAGATGATCGATATCGTGGTCATTGAAGGACTAGATGCGTCTGGTAAGAACACAAATGCGCAGCTCTTAAAGACGCGTTTCGAGGCGCTGGGGCGCGAGGCCGTAATCTTCTCGTTTCCGCGCTACGACACGCCAGTCGGGCGCGCAATCAAGCGGCACTTGAAGGGCGAGACGTTGCTGGCCGAAGTCGTCGATAAACGAAGTCTCGGTCCGGAGGTGATGAAGTACACACCGGCGTGGGGCTTCGTCGGAGCACCGGCGGCCGAAGACGCGATGGTCTTCCAGTCCCTCATGCTCGCCGACAAGTACGATGCGCTCGCTGAGATTCAGATCCACCTTGCGGCACACCGTGTCGTCATCTGCGACCGCTGGTGGCAGAGCGCGCTTGCGTTCGGCGCCACCGACGGTCTCGACGAGAAGTGGCTTCACCGAATCCACAGCGGGCTACCGAACCATCTCGGTTCGGCGTCTGTGCTCGACATCAACATCTTCATAGACGTGCCCGAGGCCGAAGCACTTCGCCGACGGCCCGAAGCACGCGACAGGTACGAGAAGAACCGGGAGCTACAGACGCGCGTCCGCGAGAACTACAAGCGCCTGTGGACTAACGCAGGCGCTGGCTATGCCACCGTCGACGGCGTTGGCACGCTGCAAGAGGTCCACGAGCGCATCTGGCGCGCGATCGAGGAGCGGCCGTGACGTTTCTCGACGAGCGGCGAATCACCGCCGACATCATGCGCGAGATCGAGCGCGCCGAGAAGAAGCATCCGCACACTGAGAACATGCCGGACGGCACACGCAACGGCGGCATGAATCTCGTATGCCGTGAGCAGGCGCAGCTCTCGTGTGACAGAGCGACTCGCGAGGGCCGCGTCACGTTCGCGCAGGTGCTCGAAGAGGAGTTCTACGAGGCGATCTGCGAAGAGGACAAGGTCAAGCTTAGGGCCGAATTGGTTCAGTGCGGCGCCGTCGTGATTCGATGGCTGGCGAAGCTCGACCGCGAGGCCGGCCGATGAAACCGCAACGTCAGAAGATCCCACCTCGCGTGAACAAGCTCATCCGCGAGCTGGGTAAGTTGCCGCCGGATCAAGCCGGCAAGCTTCTCCGTCAGCGCGGCGTGCCCGAAGACGACATCTCGCTCTTTTTCATCGGGCGAGCACGCGAAGCGCTTCGCGCATGATCATCCGCATCATCAGGTTTTCGACGGAAGCTGTCGTCGACGTGCAGGAGCTAAAAGTAGAACCGGATACGCAGCTCATCGAGGTCCAGGTGATGGCCGATGTGCGGCTACGCACGCTCAAAGAGTACGAACCGCCACCAAAAGTAGACGAGGAGCCGCACTGATGCAGATTAGCTGTCGACGACGAGCGTGCCCGAATCCGGCGACCATCGCGACGCGCACACCGGGCGGTGCAGTCGATGAGCACCTGTGCGAAAAGCATGCGTTGGAGATCATCAAGACGCGTGTCGAGGCGTTGAACCAGGCTCGGTACATGGGTACGAAACGCCCATTCGTCATCGTGACGATGGTGAGAGTCGAGGGCGCGTGAGCGTCAGATTCATCGCGATCTTCAAAGCCCCATCTCCGCCGTGGGGGACCGAGTTCGCGCGCAGCGTCGAGCCGGGTGTCATCGACGTCGTCTCGCACGTAGCGTACGAGGAAAGCGGCCAGCGATGGGGCTTCGTCACGCGACGGACGTTTGGATCTGGCACGACGCTGTCCGGTGCAGTGTCTAGGCCGTACAAGCCGGACAAGCATGAAGCGCGCGGCTGGGTGAAGCTGCCGTCGCCGATTCTCGACGAAGAGTGGCCGGCAGATCCGAGGCGGCCGTGACGGGTCGACGGTCGGAGCGCGTCTATGTCGTGCGCAGCGGCGCCGAGAAGTGGGCGTTCGTTCCTCATCCCGAAGTATCGGGTTGGTGGTTTCGCTGCCACCCGAGCGTCGTCGTCAGTCCGTGCAGCCACTGTAAGTCGCAGCGCGGTCAGCCGTGTCGTGATCTAGAAGACGGTTACAAATCGTCCACGCATTGGGTGCGTCGGCGAGACGCTGCCAAGGGTGTGCAGGCGCTCGATTACGCGACATGCATCGTGACGACTATCGCGAAAGGAAAAGGACAGCCATGCGTCTAGTGATCATCGAGAGCCCGTTCGCGCACGACAAGAACGACGCCGTGGCACGCCATCGCGTATGGCGCTACGTGCGTGTGGCGATGCGCGACTGCCTTATGCGCGGTGAAGCGCCGTTCGCGTCGCATGCTCTCTACACACAGGAAGGTGTGCTCTCTGACTGGGATCCATCGGAGCGCGCTCTGGGCATTGCCGCTGGCTTTGCGTGGGGTGAAGTCGCCGCGCTACGCGCCTTCTACATAGACATCGGACGTACGTCTGGGATGTTGAAGGGCATCGAAGAGGCGAAGCGGCTAGGCCAGCCGTACGAGGAACGAACGATACCTGGATGGGAGGAGCTATGAAACTGAACGCGAGTGTGACGAGTGTGCTGCGAAGGAATGCCGATCTCAATGGCAATCCGATTGTATGGGTCGAGGCCGAGATCGCGCTGACAAACGAGGCACACGGGATAGGCGCGGCGCGTATCGGTTCGGAGCCACTCAAGCTGACGGGTTTCGAGAGTGCGCTGCCGGTGAAGCTCGGGCAGAAGGTCACGATCGAGATCGAGGATGTGACCTAATGGCCATCAACGTGAAGATTCTTGCCGACTCCGTCGCACCGAACGGCGCACGTCTTACGACGTTTGAACTTTCTTATCCTCGCTTTATCCACAGTGAAATAATGACCCATCGCATGTTGAGCCGAAACAGCGCCTCGTCGCGCGCGATTCCGACGGAGAAGCTCATCCAGCGCGTGATCGACGATCCGGTCGTGCCCACATACATCGGCAAGAACCAGAAGGGCATGGCGCCAGGCGAGGAGCTGACCGACAGTGAGCGCGCCGAAGCTGTAGAGGGTTGGCTGCATGCGCGGGATTTCGCTGTCAAGCAGGCTCGTTATCTCCTGTCGCTCGGCGTCCACAAAGGCGTCGTGAACCGTCTCGTCGAGCCGTGGATGTGGATCACGGTCATCGTGAGCGCGACGGAATGGGACAACTTCTTCGCGCTGCGTGATCACGAGATGGCCGAGCCGCACTTTCAAGACCTCGCGCGGAAGATGCGCGCGGCGATGGCGGAGTCAAAGCCACGGCATCTCGACAGAGACGACTGGCACCTGCCGATGATCGGTGAAGAGGATGTGCCGCTTTTCGACGCCTACGAAAAGGACATCGGGCAAGGCGCACTGTACAACGACGCCGGACGGCAGTCGGTGTTGGCCAAGGTCGCTGTCGGTCGCTGCGCGCGCGTCTCCTACCTCACACACGCGGGCAAGCGTGATCTCAAGGAGGACATCGCGCTCCACGACAAGCTCATTGTCCAGCGTCCGCTTCACGCGAGCCCGGCAGAACACGTTGCGCAAGCGCAGGGTATGACGGCGACGTGGTCTGGCAATTTCTTCGGCTTTACGCAGTATCGCAAGACGGTTCCGCACGAGAATGTCGGGAGGGCACCGTGACAACACCATCCGTCGTCTGTGTTCACTGTCGACAGCCGTGCACGGCGCGCTTCGAAATCACGAGGTTCGACGCCGGAGGAGCCGCGCACGGTCCTGTGGTCTGCTGTTCGATCGCTCATCTGATGGCTTGGGCGTATGAATTTGCGACTCTATCTGGGATGAAGCTCGCGTATGGCGCCAAGTCCGCGTTCGATAACTTCATGTCGACGCTGAAAGGTCTCGGCTCGAAATGAAGAACGGCGCGGTGACTGGCGACGTCGTGGTCTTCGTTTGCGGAGCCCCAAAAGAGCGCTGCTCGACGCTCGCGTGTCGCAACATCGCGACTTCGTCGTGCACGTTCGAGCTGCGCGGGCGAAAGGCCGGTGAGAAGTGCGGCCGTGCGCTCTGCGTCGACTGTAATAAGGAAGGGCTCTGTGTGCCGCACAAACGCTTCACGGATTCACAGTCCGCGCGCTGACACTCTAACGCGCGCACCGTACCGGCGATTTGACGGAGCACACCGAAGACGCGTACTCTGTTTTCCATGAGGTGCTGCCCATGATTCTCGGCCAAACTCCCGGTGGCGTGCCGGTTCCGTTGACTCCGATGAGCCCGACAGGTCCGACCGCTTCGCATCCGATCGATTTCACGCCGCCGACACCCGGTGGCGGGAACATCTTCAAGCTGCCGCGCACGGGGTTCTACTCGCAGCAAATCTCGAACAACTTCTGGTCGAACACGCCTCGGATGCGCGCCTTCCCGGCGTATCATCCGCTGAACCCGAACACGGGTCCGCAGGCGCTTCCTCCGATCGCGCCTCCGCCTGTCGCTGCCGCGCCGGCCGCGCCGGCCCCCGGACCTTCGCCCGCCGGCACCGCGGGCGCGTTCGGTGGCTCGGGCTTCGGTTCGAGCGGTGGCGTGCGCAACCACTATCACGTGGACCCGTACATGGTGATGCGCTCGGGGAACTTCCCCGGCATCTCGCCCTCCGGCCGCAACATCCGGGCGGGCTACATGAACGCGGGCGCGCGTGTCCAGGCGTCGATGCCGTACCAGTCGGCACCGTTGCCGCCCGACATGCCGCCTCCGCCGCCGGTGCCCGCACCGGGCGCGAAGGCCCCGGTTCCCGCGGCGACGCACGGCTTCGGCGGGTTCTCGTGGAACCCGGTCCACTGGTTTCGGCGCCAGCCGAATCACTCTCAGATGATCACGCGGCAGGCGCACGCCATGTTCGGCTCTGCGAGCTGCGAGTGGGTCGGCCCCCGCCTCGACGGCACGAAGGTGCAGATTTGCGGCGGTCGCGTCATCCAGGTCGTCGACCAGTCCGGCAACGTGCTCTGGAACGCGTACTCGAATCCGGACGCGTACTAGGTTCGGCGGAGCGCCACTGATGGCGATCTGGCCAAATCCCGAGAGCGTCATCTACCCGCGCGCGTACCCTCCTAAGTACCCGTGCAGGATGACGACGCGCACGGTGGCGCGCGCGTACCCGATCCACTGGCATGGGGCGTACATGGATTCGAACGGCAACGGCGCCACGGACTCCGACGTCGGGCACTCACACGTGATCCGCATGGGGAAGGTGCTGCCCGATCCGGTCGACGGGCACACGCACGCCATCACGACGCTGCCTTGCGGGGTGGGATGATGGCGCGCAAGCGACAAGACCCGAAGGCGTACCGTCTGCGCTTCCAGGGAACGTCGGCGAAGAAGTTCGCGCCGACGCTCAAGGCGGCCGTGGCCGACGCGAAATACTGGCTGAGCTTCGGGCAGACGAAGGTTTGCATCGATCGCAAGCTCGCGCACAGCTACGCGCAGGTGAAGTGCGTGGCGCGAAGGAGACGTCGATGAGGCTCTTCATCAAAGGCTCTGCCGCGAACGCGAAGCGCGCCGCCGCTCGTCGTGGCATCCCCGTGCGCGACTGCTTTCTCACCAAGAAGGGTGACGCCGCGTTTTGTGATGCGCCCGAGAGCGCGCGTCCGAAGGTCATGGAGTGGTACCGCGAGAAGGGCTCCGTGGTGCAGGCCGGTCGCGGGTACACGCCAGGGTCTTTACTCTTCTTCGCTGGCGCGCGTCGCCGCAAGAGGAGCCGCTGATGCCGTACATCATCGTCAAGAAGAACGGCAAGCCGTACAAGTGGGATCGCATGCGGCCGCTGCTCTCACAGCAGGACGTGGCTGACTTCCAGCGCGATGGTCGCCGCGTCGGCGATTGCTGGACCTTCAAGTCACCTGTTACGATGCGCACCGTGACCGTGGGCGCCTGCAAGACAGAGACGCCTTCAAACTTCTGGGGCGCCCGGCGCCGAAGAAAGAGACGCTGACCTCATGTATATCGAATCTGGAGCACCTGGACAGATGGGTTTCGCCGAGCGGCAGATGCGCGGACTCGGCGAAAGCGCGACCGACTACGTGACGATGATGGGTCCTGGCAACACGAGCGCGCCGGCTCCCACCGCTCCCGCCGCGATGCCGCCCATGCAGATGATGCCGAACATGGCACCTGGCGGCGACAGGTCGGCGATGGTCGCCATGGGCGTCGGCATCGCTCTCGTGGTCGGTCTCGGCTTCGTCATCTACAAAGCCACGCGCTGAAGGTGAACCCGTGCAGTGGGTCGGCAAGATCACGCTCGCTTGTCCGTCGGGACGAGTCGTTCGCAAGCTGACCGGCAGTGGCCCTGGCGACGTCATCTCGCGCTCGACGCGCTTCAAGCTTCCGGGGTGCGAGACGCAGAAGATCGAGATCGTCAAGCGCGGCGTCGGCGCTGGGCTGCCGGATAAGCTGTGGCGTGAGGCACCTGACCTCGGCGGTGATTCGCCCTTGATGGCCGGCGCGTACCGTCACGTAGCCAGCTACAGCAAGGCGAAGCGGCGCAAGAAGAGGAGACGGTGATGCCGAGCTGGTTTCTCGTCGCACGGAACGGGCAAGAGATGCGCAGCTCGCGCGCATACTCGACGGCCGACCTACGCGCCTTCAAGAGCACGGCGAGCTGTCACACGTTCATTAACGAGCTGACGAACAGCGTGAAGAACGTCGGGCTCACGTGCACGGCGAAGGGCCGCAAGCGCATGGGGCTCGGGTTCAGCCTAAAGAACCTGTTCAAGAAGAAGCCCGCGCCGCGACACCCGATGACTCGCACCGTCTACTACGCGCGCACGGCGAGCGGTACGTACAAGCCTGTGGACCGGCCGCCGTCGCATGCGATGGCCGGCGCTCGGCGCAGACGGAAGAGGAGACGGTGATGGCGAACAAATTCTGTGTCTACTGGCAGGGGCGTAAATCCTCGTCGGCGGGCTTGCGCAAATACGGCGTCTTCGTGCGCTGCTACGCCAGCGCCGAGGCCGCTGCGGCTGCCGCACGGACCATTGCCATGCGTCGTGGCAGCAGCTCCGTGACCGACGAACACTCTTCGGGTTTCACGAAGACGCTGATGACGTGCCGCAAGAGCCGCTGCAAGTCGACGAGCTACGGCAAGAGCGCCGGGCTTGCGGGCGGACGTAGACGGATCGGTCTCCGCGGCACCGACGTGGGCATGGCACCTCGCCGTGTTCAGATCGTCGCGCAGGGGCGCATCGGCGCAGGCTACTTCAAGACAGGACAGTATGCCTACGTCGTTGGTTCTTCCGACGATGGTGGCATGTACTGGATCGATCGGCCTGGACACTCGGCGCGCGGCGAGACTGCGCTGCTCATCTCCAAGACCAAGAGCGGGCGCGGCGGTGCGCTGTGGATCTCTCCTGCTGCGGTGCGGTTCACGGCACGGAAGCGTCGATGAGACGCCCCTGCAACATGCGCATCGTCACCGAGACCGCAGCGGCGTGCGCTCCGTGCTCACCGTCAGCCCGTCAGGAGCTTCTCCTCGCGAGGCGCGCCGCTCGTGCCGGCCAATGCGCCACGATGCACAGACACGCGCAGGCTGCTCGGGCGATTCTCCAGCTCGCCGGCCGCTGATCCCGCCGATTTGCCGGCGGCGTTGACCTCGCGGTACACTGGCGGCTCATGGTCCCGAGCATCGTCGTCGTCGACAACTTCTTGCCCGATCCGGGCTCCGTGCGACACACAGCGCTCGCACAGATGTTCTACGCATCCGACGGCTACAAGGGCAAGCGCACGCGTGAGCAGTTTCTGCAAGATGCCTACAAGGTCGCGTTCGAAGACCTGCTCCGGATCAAGATAGGCAAGTGGGGCGAGCACGAGATGAACGGGACTTTTCAGGTTTGTACACCTGAAGATCCTATCGTCTACCACTGCGATAGTCAGCGTTACGCCGGGATCATCTTCCTCACACCCGACGCCCCGCCAGCGGCCGGCACGACGCTCTATCGATCGAAGGCGTCCAAGCAGCGCCGCTTCGTCGATGACCCGAGCATGTTCGCCGGAGGTTTCTACGACTCGACGCTGTGGGAGACGGTGGACGTCATCGGCAACGTCTACAACCGGCTCGTGCTCTGGCGCGGAGACCTTGTGCACAGCGCCTCTTGCTATTTCGGCCAGACGGTCGACAACGCTCGGTTGTTCCAGATGTTCTTTTTCGACGACGTCGTTGACGAGGCCAGCACATGAGCAACAGCGTCGGACAAGTCCTAGAAGCGACTCCAACTTTCGCGGGTCCGGGGACGCTTCTCCAGGGCATGCTCGTCCGCATTTCGACGAACAACATCGTCGTCAAGGCGCAGGGTGACATCCTCGCCAACACGGTCGGGTACTACGGCGTTGTCGACTCCGGCGTCGTCACAAACGGTCCGGTCAGAGTCGCCAGCACGGGTTCTCGCACGAAGGTTTTGCTCGAATCTGGTCTGACGCCCAATCCGACAGACACGCTCTACATCTCGGGCTTGACCGCAGGTCTCGCGACGAACGTTCCGCCTGCGACGATCGTCTCTGTCGGCACGATCGTAGATGCGTCTCCGTACGCGCTCTTCGGCTACGTCTGGGCCGTCACCGGCAACAGCAGCTCGACAGGCACAGGCGCGCAGGGCGCGACCGGCGCGCAGGGTGCACAGGGCTCGACCGGTGCACAGGGCGCACAAGGGACGCAAGGCGCGGGCGCTCAGGGAGCCACCGGTCTTCAAGGTCTTCAGGGCTCGACTGGCGCGCAAGGCACGCAGGGCGCTGGTGCGCAGGGCGCCGCCGGATCGCAAGGGGCGCAAGGTCTACAGGGCTCTGTCGGCACGCAGGGCGCACAGGGCGCACAAGGGACGCAAGGCGCCGGCTCGCAGGGCGCGCAAGGCGCGCAGGGGCCAGGCGGCGGTGCACAGGGCTCGCAGGGCGCGCAGGGTGCTCAGGGTCCGTCGAGCGGTGCGCAGGGCTCGCAAGGTTTCCAGGGCGCCGCAGGCTCTGGCGCGCAAGGTGCGCAGGGCGTACAAGGCGCCCAGGGCGTACAAGGCGCACAGGGCTTTCAGGGCTTCCAGGGCGTGACCGGTTCCGGTGCGCAAGGCGCGACTGGCGCCCAGGGCGCTACAGGGGCTCAGGGCGCGACAGGTGCTCAAGGCGCGACTGGCGCCCAGGGCGCGACAGGTGCTCAGGGCGGCGTCGGTGCGCAGGGCAATCAGGGTGCACAAGGCCGTCAAGGCTTCCAGGGTTTTCAGGGCGTGGCCGGTACAGGCGCTCAAGGCGCGCAGGGTGCGCAGGGCTTCCAGGGCTCGACCGGTGCGCAGGGCTCGACCGGATCGCAGGGCTCGCAGGGTTCGCAAGGCGCGCAGGCCGCACCGACGCAGAACCTCAGCCAGACCTACAACGTCGGCACGACGTTAGCGAACCAGACGATGACTATCACGGACGCCAAAGGCGGGCGCGTGCTCATCGACGGATCGCAGGGCAGCTATACCGGCAACACGACTTCAGGCGCATTCGAGATCGCCGGCAAGCTCGTCATGAGTCATGCCGACACCAATGGCGTGTCGATCGCGTTGTCCAGTACGGGCAGCGAATCGATCGTCAAGACGACGTCAGGGACGCTGTCCATCACCAACAACGTAGCCGGACAGGCCGTACAGCTAACGGCAGAAGGCACGGCGTCAGCTTATACAGTTTCGTTGAACTTGGGCGGCGGCGCTGCCTATTCCGGAGAAACCGCCGGTACGCTGGAAGCTGCCGGTGTCGGATATACCGAATTCTCGTCTGGCTCTATATCAGGGGCGGCGAACGGTATCGCGATGAAGTTCAACATTACGCCGCCGTCTCAGGTAGCTGCCGCCGGCACAAAACTGGATGCGTACAAGTGGACAGCCATCACGGCTACGTTCACTGGCACCACACACATCACTACGGTGACGGGTGTCAACTTCATAGATGTAGAGGCGCCGACCTACACAGACGCGTCTGCGATGACGATA
This sequence comes from Vicinamibacterales bacterium, assembly GCA_035939575.1. Taxonomy (GTDB): domain Bacteria; phylum Acidobacteriota; class Vicinamibacteria; order Vicinamibacterales; family CAVVIG01; genus DATKHR01. The sequence continues at coordinate 68,855 of DASZFS010000280.1, forward strand.
GATATTGGTGCCACGGTAGCGATCAAAGGCGCTCCGATTGCTTCCGGGTCTTTGACGTTGACTACGCCGCTGTCGCTGTGGGTACAGGGCGGTACGTCGCAGTTTGACGGTAACGTCATCGTATCTAACGCCAATTCACTGAACACCAACTTCATAAATGCGATTGCCGGAGCCACGCTGACCATAAGCGGAGGTACGTTTCCTAACGTAACTACGATTGCTCTAGGTAGCACCAACATAACGGTAACGGGCAACATCATTCCTGTGTCCGATGCCACTTACAACCTAGGCAGTAACGCCAATTCGTTCAGCAACTTATTCGTGCAGCAGGTTCAGGGCAACGGCAGCGCGCTCATACTTCAAGATCAGAGTTCGGGGCCACATTCGACGATCGTGCTATCCAGCACGGGCACGTTCTTGGAGTCATCGGCTGGCATCGTCAGCCTAACGACGGGCGGTGTGGAGTCGTTCCACATCGTGAATGCTAGCCACCTGATTCGAATCACGACGGGGCTGATCGCGCCCGGTGCGGTGAGCGTCGTCATATCTAACGCGCCTACAGGCGTCGGCGAGGCTCCGGCGGAGTATTGGGAGGTTCTCGGTACGGGCGGGGCCACGCGCTACATCCCGTTGCTCGGCTAGACCTATTGACGGCGGCAACGCGCCGCTGCTAGTGTCTCAGCATGGCCAAGATAGACCTGTCGCAGCGGGATCGCCACGCGCTCAAGTGGCACTTGAACGGCATTCGGACCAAGGATCGCGTCGAGGATAAGGCGCTGGATCGCGTGTGGAAGGCGTTGAAGCTCGACGACATCGTCACGAAATCGGATGCCGATCCGGCAACGCTCGATATCACGCCGGTGACCTACGACGAGCTGACGAGCGCCGACCGCGATCAGCTCATCGAGTGGATGAACGCTCCGAAGCTCGGGATCATGTCCAGGCTCTTGCGGGCCATTGACGAGCGCTTGATCACTTCTCGCGACGGCGACAACAGCAAGTGACGACGCTCTCGATCATCACGCCCACGCACGATCTCAAGTACCTGCCTGATGCGTGGGCGTCCATCAAGGACCAAGGCGACTTCGAGTGGATCGTGCTCGTGAACGCGAGTCACGGTCTGTCTGCTGTCGCAGGCGACGTGCTTGCCAACAACGTCAGGCGCATCGTTGAGAACGACCCACGCGTTATCGTGAAGATAGACCCGACGCCGTTCACAGGTGTCGGTGCACGCAAGAAGACGGCCTTTGGGCTCGGTACGAGTGATGTGCTCATCGAGCTGGATCACGACGACATGCTCCTGCCGGGTGCGCTCGATGCGATTCGAGCCGCGTTCGAAGATCCGGCCGTAGGCTTCGTGTATACGGACGCCGCGGACTTCGTCGAAGGCGCCGATACGTTCCAGGGCAATCTGACGTACCGGCACCCTGACGTCCGTCGCGGCTGGCTCTTGAGCGGCTTCAGCTTCTACGAGGCTGAGGTCGGCGGTGTGCGGCCAGGTACCTACGAGTTCGTGCACAGCCATCCAGCCACGGCTCGCTGGGTCTCGCACATCTACACGGCGCCCAACCATGTCCGGTGCTGGCGGCGCAGTGTGTACGAGGCCGTCGGTGGTCACGATCCGACCTATCCTGTTGGAGACGATCACGAGCTTATCTGCCGGACGTTTTTGGCGACAAAAATTCTACACGTCGAAAAACCGCTCTACCTCTACCGGATTGTTCCGGGCGGCAATACGTGGTCGAGCCGCGTCGACGAGATCAAAGGCATCGCCGATCGCGTGCAGTCCAACTACCTAGAACGTCTCGTGCTGCGTGAGTGCGCGATGCTCGGGCTGCCTGCGTATGACCTCGGCGGCGGCATCGACGGGCGCCCCGGCTGGATCACCGTCGATCGTGCTGGCGCGGCTATGAAGTACGCTGACCTCATGCAGCCGTGGCCGTTCGAGGATGGAAGTGTCGGCGCTTTCAGAGCTTCAGATTTGCTGGAGCATCTGCCGGACAAGCAGTTCACGATGCGCGAGATCCACAGATGCCTGCGTCCAGGTGGCTGGCTGCTTTCGATGACGCCGTCGACCGACGGCCGCGGGGCGTTCATGGACCCGACGCATGTGAGCTTTTTCAACGAGAATTCGTTTTGGTACTGGACCAGAGACGCACAGGCTCGCTACATCAACAACAACGATGTCAGGTTCAGCGAGGTCCAACTCTTCACAGAGTTCCCGTCCGATTGGCATCGAGCCAACAACATCTCGTACGTCCACGCGAACTTGGTGAAGCGCTAGCGGTCTGCGGCGCCTGGACTAACGACCGCGCGTACGGTCGTATGCTTCCCATGCCTTGGCGCCGTGGCGCTGTACGAACTCCATCAGCTCGCCCGAGTAGCATGCACGTGCGAGGATCGCGAGGGGCACGAGGCCAAGCGCGATGATGGTGAGACGCAGACGCGCCTTGGCAGCGGGCGAGATCATTTTCGCCGAACCTTGATTAGATCGCCGTCGACCTCGAAGTCGAGCCAGAACGCCATCAGGTCGGGCAGCTCCCAGTGGAAGCCGTGCGCGATCATGTCGTCCCACGCGGTCGATTTCGCCTTATGGTAGATGACGACGTCGGCGAGCCCTCCGAGGAGACCTGTGCGATCTTGACCGTGTGTGCAGTGCCACAGGACGCCTCCGCCGGCTCGAATCGTATCGAGCGCGAGCTGCATCTTCGCGGCGTCGACGGGCGCGAAGACGGAGACCACGTTCTCTGACGGCGGAATCTGAATCTTGACGACGTCGATGCCGGCGGCCTTCGCGACCGCGACCTCGTCGTATCCTGTCTCGTCGTCGTAGTTGAGCTTGATGACGTGTCGCACGCCGAGGCTGTAGAGGTAGGGCCACGCCTCAGGCTTCGGCTGGCCCGAGCGCCAGACGCCTGGAGCGACGGTGGCCATGTTCGGCACACCGTGGCTGTCGTAGCTCATCGTGGAGCAGGCCGTGACGAGCACGGAGACGAGTACGAGCGCTTTCATCACGCGGCGGCCGGCGGTTCGGGTGGCGTGTGTGAACGGACAAATTCAGGATCGAAGTCGCGACACTCTTCGCAGGCGCAGTTGTCGTCGCGGCAGACCTTGTGCGCGGTCATCCACATCGAACGACCGACGAGCGTGAGGACAGCGCCGAAGCCCCACGCCAGAAGCCCAGGAACGGCGGCTATGAAGAGCGGGATGGCGAGTATATCGCGTACGCGGCGGGGGAGGCTCATGACGGGTAGATCAAGACCATCATGTCGCCCGAGGGGAATTCGGGGCCGTAGGTCAGCCGTGGGAAGAGTTTCACAGGCATAGTGACCTCGTCGTGTCGACCGTCGCGGCGAAGCACGGTCGCGGTACGTGTGAGCGGTGAACGCCAGCGCACGGTCAAGATTGTGTAGTCGTCATTCGGATCGCCCGCGTAGGTCACGGGCTTACCGATTTTGACGAGCTGACCGTTGCGTGCGTCGACGATGTCCATGCCCCTCAAGCTCCCGTCGGCGCGCTGTACTCGACACCTGCGAATACCTGACCTGGGAGCTGCCCATTCGGGTCGCCACGCTCCATCGCGAGCGTCTGTACGAGGTACGGGTCGCATGCTTCGAGCCGCTTGGCGTGCATGTCCTGCAGTCCCGTGATGAACGCGCGCAGCTTCGCCGGGTCGTAGCCCTTGGCCTTGATCGCGTCACGCCCCACGGCCTCTTCGATGATGTCGAGCGCGATGAGCGCATAGGACGCGTGCGTGATTCCGACGATGGGCGACTTGTCCTGCGATGCGGCGAAAGCGTACCGGCGCATCTGGCGCACGGCAATGCTCGGATCGCCGCTGATCTCGACGCCGTCGCTCGGCCCGCGGAAGTGCACGAGGCGCCCGACCGCGCCCAAGATCCACCCTCGGTGCTGCCACACGACGATCGCGGCTACGCCCGTGATGACGCCCTTCCAAAACGGCGTTATGCGGCTCTCTTGCTGTGCCACCCCTAGGAGGGTACCGCGATTTGACCTACTCTGTCCACGCGGGCTACCATAGGTCTCGTGTCCATCGCTCTGATGACAGGTGCCGTGCTCGGCGCGGGGAATACCGCGTCGGCCGCGGTCGTGATCGTAGGCGATACGCTGACGCTCGACTTCGATCTCGCGTGTTCCGGCGGCCCCTCGACGGTGACATTCTTCTTGGAGTTCTCCGAGGACAACGTCAAGTGGTTTGCCGAGGTCGCTGAGGAAGATGCCGGTAAGGGCGTGGTCTCGATGCCGAAGGTCGTGCGCACGCTCGCCGACAACAACGGCACGAGCATTGCCGACAACGCGAGCTTTCGCGCTTCGTGCCAGTTCAAGCGGCGTGCGCCGCTCGCGCGTGTTCAGATGGCCGTGACCGCGGGGGCGTGCACGGTGAACAGCTTGACTGCTCCCTACGGGACACCCGCACAGTAGGAGTCACACGAATGCCTATGGAGGTTTTCACGATTTCTGGAGCTACGCTCGCGGAAGGCTCTGCCAGCGCGCCAGATTTTCAGTACCAATCTCCTGGTGTCGGTTCGCGTGCGTCATCTCTATCGTCATCGGCACCTGCGCCGGTACTACTTCAGAATGCGCTCAAGGCGCTAGGTACTACGCACGGTGATTCGGCGCTTTCAGGTGTCGGCGTCGACGGCATCATCGGACCCGCAACCGTGAAGGCGGTGAACTACGCGCTCAAGACATACGTCGGCGCTGGGCCTGTACAATCGGCGGGTCTGTCCGGGCGCTTCCTGAACGCGACGGCGACTAAGTCAGATGTGCAGCAGTACGCCGGTACGCTTGCGGCAGTCGTCACGACCGCAGTTCAGCAGCAGGGCGGCACTGTGCCGGCGCCAACGGTCACACACCGCGCGTCCGGCGGAGGGTCGAGCGCTGCGGCGCGCGCGGCCGCTGCAGGCGCCATCCAAGACAACACCGGTACGATGGCGAGCAATCCGAACCTCGTCTGGATCTTCGGCGGCGGAGCGCTACTCGTCGTGGCGCTCGGTTTCATGGCAGCACACCGGAGGGCCAACGCGTGAGCGCACAAGGCGGTAACTCGGACGATAACATCACGCCTGTCACGACTCCCATCAAGAATCCGGACAATCGCGCGCTCGCGGCCGTAGTGGCTGATTTAGTGCTCGAAGCGCGACAGCACATGGTCGGGCTGCGGGCCCTCTACGTGTCAATCTGCTTGGCCGAGAACATCGTTCCGCGTTCGTGGGGCATGCAGCTCGCGGAGGAGAAAGAACGTCACATCGCGCGCGAGGCTCAGCAACTCGCAAGTCTCCGCACCGTGATCGCGTAGGGTGCCGACTGATGGGCAGCGGACGATTCGTCGGCGGCTTTGACGGCACGCGCGGCGTTATCCGGCCGGTAGGCGGCTCCCTGATCCAGCCAGGTTCACTCATGGCCGGCGGCGTCGACGGTTGGGATCAGCCGATCCTACAGGCCGGAGGCGGTGGCGGCGGTTGCAGCCCGGTCGGATTACATACCGACGGTACGTCAGGCACGTTCACGCTCACCACGGCGAGCGGTTCCGCGACCATCCTCGGAACAGCTCCATACGCCTTCACGTGCACCGGTCTCGCGCATGTGTCGCTCTCCGGAACGATCGATAGCCAATCCTCGGGAGGGGCCGTCGGAAACGATCAGCTCTATCCGACCTACGGGATTTTCATCGTGACTGTGGTTCCGCCCGCGAACCAACTTTTCTCGATCATTCTGCCCGACGTCCAGATCACGACACCGATCCCGACCGACGCGCTTTTTCATACTTTCACGGGCGGCCCCGTCGTCGAAGTCAACCCAGGCGCGGCTCGTACGATTGTCTTCGCCGTCAAGCCCAACGAGGTCGGCACAGGCGCTGTCATACCGACCACGTACAACTACAAGAACTTCATACTCGACGTCACGGGCGTTTGATTGATCATCGTTCAGACGACGAGGCGTCAGGGCGCTAGCTACCTGGCAGGCACGCTGTCTAGTATCGGCGACGTAGGATCCCGAAAGAAGATCATCGTCAGCGATGGATCGCTTCCTGTAGGCTTCACGCGACCTGATGACTGGAGCATTGTCGAGCTGCCGTGGCGCGGGGCCCGGCTGACCGGCTGGGCGTGTATGCGTACGGCTCTTGCCGCCAACGTACGTGATCTGCTCTTGTTCCAAGACGATCTAGTCGTCTGCGAAGGCGGTGGTCGCGTTGCGGACGAGTGTCCGGTGCCCGATAACGCCATCGCGACGACGTTCTTCTCGTGCTGTGCTCTACCAGGGCTGCAGCCGAAAGCGCCCGGCGAGCCACGGTTCGTAGTCATCGGCGCCTCGGGGACTGCACAAGCGCTCAAGCTTCCGCGGCGCTCTCTTGAGTATCTGTGCTCCAAAGATCCGACGCGGGCGCCCAATCACATTCAAGACGAGCCACATCTCTTCGACGATACGCTTTTCGCGTTCGGGCGCGAGTCTCCGTGGCCGCACGTGGCGCATCTGGTGCCCAACATTGTGCGCCACGTTGGCGAGATTTCGGCATGCGGGACGCAGCGCGGGTTTCAACAGCCTTGGTCGGTTCGGCGCGGCGAGCGCTTTCCTGGTGACGTCACACGTTTACCTGTGCGCGAAGTGCTGTATTCTAGACCGACATGAGATTCGCGCTCGTCACAGGGTGTCCGCGCTCGGGCACGACGCCGATGGTCGGCTGGCTCGGTACGTCGCCGCACGTGCTCGCGCTGTGCGAGTCGAGACGTACGCTCGCCGTGCACCGGTACGTAGAAGAAGCCAAGCGCTTCAAGTCGACGTTTGAAGAGTGGCCACTTTTGCGCGAGCGGCTGCGTGCGTTCACGTTCGACCTCTATGCTGGTGGCACGCGGCTCGTGGTCGACAAAGAGCCGCTCGAACCTGTGGCGTTTCCGGCTGGAGATTACGCCGCGTACTTGAGCAACATGGTGCACGTGCTCGACGCGCGTTTTGTTTTCATGGTCAGAGATCCCGTGGTCACGATCGGTGAGATGATCGTGCGCCTGTGGGGGTACAGCCTGACCGCGGGTGAGCCGGTCGGCATGACGATCGAACGAGCCATTTCGATCTGGAAAGATGCGACGAAGCTCGCGCTCGAACGTGTCGGGCGTACATCGCGGTTACAGTCGTATGAACGCCTCGTCGCAGATCCACGGCGTGAGAGCATCGCCATCTGCAAGTTCTTGGAGGTCGTGCTGCCGGAGGCCGCGTTCCCTGTGCAGACGATCCAGCCGAAGCGTCTACCGGAACAAGCCGTCGAGCTGATTCGCGCCGAGACCGCCGAGCTGTGGAACGAGGTCCAGGCCATCACCGAATCATAAGCTCGGTCACGGCCCCGCGGCCGCTGGCGTCGGCATTCACGTTCCTACGCGCCTGCACTTCGCGAATCTCGAATCCGTCTTTGTATAGCTCGCGAATGAGCGGCGCTGAGCTGTTCGACAGGAGCACATAGACGCCGCGAGACTTGAGACGCAGGGCGAGATCGCGCAGGTCTTTCTGATCCTGCGCGGTAAAGCCTTCGGCCGTGTAGCTCGTGAAGTCAGACGTTGCGCTGAGCGGCGCGTACGGGCAGTCGAAGTAGCAGAAGCTCGTAGGCGGCAGGTTGGTCTCGCGGAAGTCCCTGTGCACGATCGTCGCGCGCTGCAGAGCTTCGGAGCACGCGCGAAGCGTCGTCTCGTCACAGATGAGCGGGTTCTTTCTGTGGCCATACGGCGTGTTCATCTTGCCGGCCTTATTCACGCGGTAGATGCCGTTGAAGTTGGTCTTGTTCAGGAAGATGAACCAGGCGGCGAGGTCGGCGTCGGACATCGTGTCGGGCTCGATGCCGCGCACGTGATAGTAGAGCTGCTCGGCCGTGCCCGTGGCCAGGCAGCGCGCGTATCCATCGGCGTAGATGCGCAGCCCTGTGATGACGGCGTCGACGTCGTTCTTGACCGCTAAGTACGTGCGTATGAGCCGCCGGTTCGTGTCTGACAGCGTCGCGTGCCGCGGGCGCGTATTGAAGAAGAGCGCGCCGCCGCCCACGAACGGCTCGGCGTAGAGCGAGAAGCGCTTCGGCATCCACTCACGGAGCACGGGCAGAAGTTGGATCTTGCTACCGACCCAGCGGCAGAATGGCTTGCACGGCTCGGCGACTTCCGGCTCCTCTTCATCCTCGCCAGGCAGACGCGCGTCGTAATTTTCCCACGCTTCGTCGTGACCGTCGCTCATGAGCATCAGTCAATCAGATCGTCGAGAGCCGCCCACGCCGACTTCGCGTCGATGTACATGAAGCAGCCTTCAGGCGTCGAGATGTAGAGGCCATCGAACGGTGCCGGGCGCTCTTTGACGTCGCCGCCTTTGTCGTCGGGCAGCGGGATCTTGTCCCCGCGGCGCACGGCCTTGACAGTCGGGCCGCCTCGACTACGGGGCATCGAGGGGCTCCACGCGGTCTAGATCATACGGCCAAAGCTGGCTGAAGTTGAAGCGCGTGCGCTGGCCACAAGCTGCGCAGGGCGCAACGACCGTAGTCTCCGTAGGCGCGTGCGAGATGTGCGGGAAGCGCTGTCCGCAGCGGCAGACGAGCGCGGTCTCTTTCGCCGGATTACCCACTACGAGCGCGTGCGGCCGGACGTTCTTGGTCACGACAGCTCCGGCACCGATCATCGCGTACTCGCCGATCGTGATCCCACACAGGACGGTCGCGTTCGCGCCGATGCTCACGCCGCGCTTGACGAGCGTGCGCTTGAGTCTGGGTGCGCGCTGGAAAGCTCGTGGAGTCAGGACGTTCGTGAACGTGCAGTGCGGACCGAGGAACACGTCGTCTTCTAGTGTCACTCCGGTAAAGACCTGTGCACCGTTCTGGATGCTGCAGCCGTTGCCGATCGTGACTAACGTCCCGACGTGCACGCCCTGCCCGAGCATGCACCGCGCGCCGATGCGCGAGCTGCCCATTACGTACGCCATCGCCCAGACGATGGTGCCGTCGCCGAGCACCGCCGACTCTTCGACACGAGCCGTCTCGTGCACGTAGACGTTTCCACGAGAATGCATGCCGGGCTGAAACTTGAAGCCTTCGCCTGTGGCGGGTCTGCGCTCGATGTCGTTGAGCTTCACCCCATCACCTCCTTCATCGCCTCCGCATACGCCTTCGCGACGCGCGTGGCGACGCCGCCGGACATCCCGTAGTAGAGCGGCAGGCTGATGATGAACTCGACGATGCGTCGGCTTTCGAGAAGAGACCCATACTCGATCGCGCCGTGAGCCTGCTGCGAAATCGTCATCGGGTAGATGCGCCGCGCTTCGACGCCGTGGTCGCGTACGAGCTTCTGTGCGACTTCGTCGGCGTGAAGCTGAGAGAACGCGGCACGCTCGTAAGCGAGCATGTAACCGTTGGTCTGGACACCGGGCACACGGCCGAACGAGCCGCGCGGAAGCGCCTGTTCATAGATCGAGAAGAGGCTCCGACGCGCTTCGATTACCTCGTCGATGACGTCGAGCGCGCGTAACAGCCACGCGGACTGGATCGCGTCGAGACGAGAGTTCCACCCTGCAGCCACGTGCTCGTGCTGGGCGCCGGCTCGGCCATGGTTCGCGAGGGCACGTACGCGCTGGGCGACGCGCGCCGTCTTGCAGAGAACCGCGCCCCCGTCACCGATCCCGCCGAGGACTTTGGCGGGATGAAAGCTCAGAGTCGCGACGTCGGCATCGGCGAAGACGCTTTGCCCATCGACCTCGACGCCGAACGCCTGCGCGCCGTCTTCGATGAGCGTGATGTGGCGCTCGCGACAGAGCTTGCGAAATTCCGCGAGGCGCGCCGAACACCAGCCATACAGATGCACGAGGATCGCGGCGTCGAAGCGCCGACCGTCATGCGCGCGCTTGAACTCGTCGAAGGACATCTGCCGGTCGTCCGGATCGATGTCGATGAGCACCGGCGTCGCGCCCACATTCACGACGGCTTCGTAGGTCGCCCAGAAGGTCAAGTTGGGGATCGCGACTCGGTGGCCGTGCTCTATGCCGCAGGCGCGGAGCGCGAGCTGGAGAGCATCCGTGCCGTTCGCGCACGTGATGACGTTGGAGACGCCGAGCTTGGTCGAGAGCGCGGCTTCGAGCTTCTGTGTGGTCGGCCCGCCGCCGAGGAACTCACAGGTGTCGAGCAGTCTACCCGCGGCATAGTCGAAAGCGCGCTCTGGCGCGCCATCCCATGATGTGTCGGGCCCGCGCACTTTTTCAACCCACGGCCTAAGGTCGATGAATGGAATGTGCTCGCTCATGGACGGCGGCCCTTCCGCGCTTTCGGATAGTCGTAGACGTCGAGGAAGTGCTTCAGCTCGTCATGTAGCGCTGCTGGACGAGAGACGTGGAAGTTCTCGTCGCTCATACCGCGTGCGATCTCGCGCCGCACATACGCGAGCAGCATGCGCGCGGCGTGTTTGACTGCCGGCGAAGGCGCCATCACGCCCTCGCGGGCACCGTGCCGTCGCTGTGCTCGCGGCCCTCATCGAATGCTTGCCCGCGGGCGCGCTCGACTCGGTAGATGAGACTGTTGATCGTCGAGGTCGAGAGACGCCACAGATCGGGCTCGATCTCGTTCCACGGCCGCGCACCTGCACACTCTAGAAGCTTGTCGAGCTTCTCTATGGCGATCCGCTTTTCCTCGGTCTTCGTCATGCTGACACTCTAACCGCCTTGACCCACAGTCCGCAAGTGGTTATCGTCACATCTTGATGGTCGAGCTACGGCCCCTGATAGTCGTCACCGGAACGCTGCGCGTGGAGGGCGGACTCAAGCGCGCTCGGACGAAGGCCAAGGCCAAGGGCTCGCAGATCATGGTGACGGAGTCGCTGAACATCGGCGAAGACCGCCGGGCCGGCAACGTGGTCGCGGCGCGCTACCTGCGCAAGCTAGCGGGGCTCAAGATCCTGCACACGCCGTTCGGCAGTCTCGTCGATCCGAAGAATCTAGACCGCGTGAAGGACACGATCTCGCAGGCCATGATCGACTGTCAGGCGTTCAACCGCGCGCATGAAAAGTGCAAGGTCATGAACACGATGATCTGGGAGCACCTGCGCGGTCAGCGTCTTGATGCGATCATCGCGTGGGTGGATCGGAGGGTTCGTGAAGGCGATGACTCTGTCACAGCGGTTCTCAGCAGTCTTATTGCCGAACAGGCCGCGTGAGCCGCGTAGGATAAAGCTCGCCGAGTGCATGCTCTGCGGGGCGCTGTTCCCGGCAGGCGCGCGTCTCATCTGCTGGAAGCACGTCGAGCTTCTCCGCGGGCCGGTTCCAAAGAACGACATCACGGACGACGTGACGAAGCCGCTACCCGCGCTTGGGTAGCGTCGGCCTGCCGACAGCGTAGCCGCGCGAGCCGCCGGTCACGGACGACAGCTCGTTGAACATATTCGCGACCGTGTGATCGAGTTCGCGGATGTCGGTCGATAGCTCGGTCTTGAGCGCGGTCAAGTCGGCTCGAATGCCGTTCAGCGCTTCGAGGTTCTTCTGCTGCATCTCGAAGTTCTGCTTTTGCAGCTCACCGTTCGACTTGAGCGCGTTGTCTACGAAGCTCTTGAACAGGACGATGACGAGAATCAGAAGGGCGGCCGCAATGGTGCCGACGGCGCCGTACTGATTCAGATGACTCAGGGCAGTCGTGGCCTGCTCCACAGGTCGAGTATCGCACAGAGGCGCTCCGACGAGAAATCAGCCCGGCGGACCGCTGGTATCACCTAGCTCGCGCGCTACCAACAGCGCACGCCATTCAGGCGAGTCTTCTTCGACGTGACCGCGTATCCAGGTGATGCCCTCGCTGCGCATCAGCCATTCTACGGTTCTACCGCCGTGAAAGACGCGCAAGAGATCCTTCCACGTCATATGCATCGGACGGCGGCCGAGCACAGGCGCAGAAACAGGATCGTTCAGTTTCATAGCAGATCGCACAGCTAACGCTCGCGCATCTTCGCAATACGCCGCGCCTCGTGCTCGGCGACACGCGTCTGACTGGCCACGAGCGGATGCCAGTCGACGTTGAAAAAGTCGCACGCGAAGACGAACAAGATGCAGCCGAGCAGCACGATCGCGGCGACCTTGAGCATGCCTTCGAGCATGTACGCGAGCAGCAGGACTGCGATGACACCGATTGCGACGAGTAGGATCATGACGTCCCTTTCTGTAAACCGACGATGACGGTCCAGGGGTGCTGCGGCTCTGACGCGCGCCGATCTACTATCTTCGCAGTGAACACGTAGTCCGGCGGCGCCTCGATCATGAAGTTGCCTTTTGTATACGCTGAGCCACCACGTACGCGGTCGGCGAAGTGCGTCGCCGCTCGAAGCGTCTTGAACACAAACAACGACGGCTCGATGCGCGCCACTAGTTCACCTCACGCAGCGTCTTGAGCGCGCTCTTGACGAGCTTCTCGAACCCGAGCGATGGGTCCATGCGCGCGACCAGCGGCTCGTACTCGTTCTTGTTGAAGTCGAGATTCTTGAGCGCCGAGCGGACCGCGTCGAGCGTCTGGCGGTCACGCGGGGCGAGTGTCTTCTGCTCGTCTAGGCGATTGGCGATCAATACCGCGGCCTCCTTGCTGGCGGCTTGCACGGCTGCATCGCTGAGCATTGGCAGCTCGACAGGTCGCGTCTTGACCACGACCACGCTCGGTCTGTGCCGTGGCTTCACAGCGCGCCACACCGCTACGACCATCCGCGTCAGTGTGCCCGGCGGCGTCGCCAGGATGAACGCGATGCACCAGGCCGTGCTGACGAGCAGGCCCGTGCCGGCGGCGCCCACCAGACGCTCCACGGAAGCGCTCAGGAGCGCGCCCACGACGCCGCAGGACCGTCCGGCGAGCAGGAAGAGGGTGGCGGTGATGGTGAGCAGGGCGGCCACGGGGCGGGTCTTGGGGGAGAGGTTGCGAGTTTTCATGACGGGTCCTTTTGCACGTTGGAGGCCAGCCGCTCTTCCGCGATCAGCCCGTCGACGATCTCGTCCGTGAGGCGCTTGCCCTCGGCCATGTGGCGAGGCATCCACTCCGTTGTCACGCCCGGAGCCAGGCGCGCCTCGCCGCCGCCCTGGTACGTGTGCAACTCGATGAGCCCTTTCGTCGCGAGCGAGCGCGCCGTGCGGAACCACGCCGAGGCGAGGCGGCCGGAGTCGCGCGAGCCGCCAGGCACGTGCGAGTGCCCGTACAACGCGAGCGCGTCCATGAAGACCTGCTGCGCGGGCGAGAGCTTGCGGAACTGCTCGAAGGTCACGAGCGCACCGCCCGCAGCTTGCTGATGAGCACGTCAATCTTCTGGATCGCCTCGACCGGCTGCCCCAGGAAGCACTTCACCTTGTTCTCGGAGACCGCCTGATCGCGCAGCTCTTCGAGTCCGTCGATCAGGAGCTTCGCCTCTTCTTCGGACAGCGCCAGCGTTTCCATGCCCTCTCTCTCTCTCTCTCTTCTGCAGCCCCCGTGCCAGTGCTGACACTCTAGCACAAGGCGGCCACTTGCCGCCAGATCGCCACCTGTGCCGTGCCGGCACGGTCAGTAGGTACATGTGCCGCTGCAGCACAGGTCGCCGTCGTCCGTGATTACGTCGCACCAATTTACGCAGCACGGGCAGCTCCAGTGCTTACAGACCTTGCAGCGCTGCTGGACGGCTCCGGCGCGGTAGCCGGTGCCGTCGTCTTCCCAGGATTGCCCGCACGTGCCGCAGACGAAACCGACGACGCCTACGCCATCGCCTGGCTCGGCTTCGGCGAGTCGTTTTTCGCAGCAGTCTAAAGCCAAGACGACACAGTCGCGATCGGTATGGTGTCTCATTTCGTCACACCGCAGTGGGCGGTTTCGTCACGAGTGCCAGCCACGCCGCGCGCTCGTCTTCGGTCGCGTGGTGGTAGCAGACGCGCCGGTTTCGGCCGGGATAGCGCTCGACCTGCGGCTTGTCGTTGCCGAGGCACCCACAGTCGAGCTTGAACGTGTGGTCGACCTTGTGGCGCTCGGGTTGTGCGTGCTTCACGGCAACACCTTCGTGGTGATAGTCCCGCTCTTGAACTCGTGGCTCCCGCCGCCGTCCGCGATGTTTTCGAGCACGCGGCCTAAAAACGCTTCGATGATGCCGTGTCCTTCCGAGCCGGCCATGAAGCGCACGGTCATCGCCTGGCGAAGCTTCACGAGTAGGGTCTTCGGGAAGCGCACTTCGATCGTGATGTAGTCGTCGCTCACGACTCGGTCTCGTCGATTGGAAGCTGTACGACCACGCGCGTGACGGCCTCGATCGTGTGCGCGAGGTCGCGCATGGCGTCGCCGTTAAGGCGCTCTTCGGTGTAGAGCCGCGCGGCTACGGCGCGCAGCTTCTTGAGCTGATCTTCGTCGATGGCGTAGAACTTCACGTCTGACCTTTCCGAGCGCGCCGCCACTCTGCGGCCTGTGCGCGCAGGCTCTTGAGCAGCACATCGAGCTTGAAGCCTGTGCGCTTCTTACCAGGGAGCACCTGCGCGGGCATGAACGTCTCGTCCGGCATCAGCTTGTGGAGCGTGACGCGCTCGGCATCTTCCGGCGCGCCGATCCCGAGCGTGAACCGCGTGCGGCACTTGCGGCACTGCAGGAAGTCGTCGATCGTCACGTGCACGACGTCGAGGCACTTCGGGCAGCGCCATGACGGCTCGCGCTCGGTGGCTTTGTCCATGAGCGCGATCGGGCAACGCTCGTCGTGATCGAGCTTGCCGCACGCGCGGCAGCGCATCGCGATGCGGAGCTGGAGGCTGAGAGACATCATGACTGCACTCGACCCTCTACCCATGCCATGGCTTCGCGACGCGTCTTGCGATCGGCGGAGTCCCACAAGCGCTCGACGCGGTCATCGCCGTGGACGACCGCGATCCACTTCGACCCGTCGTGCTCGACGTAGCCGAGCTTCGTGCGGCCGTTGAAGAGTGCGTGGTGTCCGCGGCCTTGGCGCATCCAGGTGGGCTTCATGCTTTTTCTTTCGGATGCAAAAGCGCCGCCGGAGGTCGTGCCCCCCGGCGGCGCCCTCGGGTTCTTTTACTCCGTCACCAACATCGTGAGGTGATTCTTCGCGCGCGTGTAGGCCACGTAGGCGATGTTCTTCTCCTCGCGGTTGCTGTCCTTGATGGTGTTCTGCAGAACGAACACGCGCTCGGCCTCCAGGCCCTTGGAGCGGTGGACGCTGCTGCACACGACCGCGGCCGGCGTCGTGCCAGGCGTCGTGTCGCCGAACAGAGTATCAATGCGGTTCATCGCCTCGTCCATGCCCGTGCAGCCCTCGACGAGCGCGATGAGCATGTCGCGCTGATCCTCGATGGCGGCGATCTTGTTCGAGCGCGCCGACTCGTTCGTGAGCTTCTTCGCGCGGGCGATCTGCTTGCCGGCCCAGGTGCCGACCTTCTCGATGAAGTTCGGGATCGACTTCGCCTTGACGCTCTTGACGATGGCGCGGAGGCCGGCGGCGACGTCACGGCCCTCGATGCGGGCGCGAACGCCCCGGCGGAGGAAGCCGAGGCAGATGGCCATGAGGGGGGCGTTCTTGCGGCTGAGGACGAAGTCGCCGGGCTGAGCAGCCTTGAAGAAGTCTTCGCTGCCGGCCGCCATCTCGTCGACGATGCCGAGGTAGGGCGAGCCCGACTCGAAGTCCGGCACGTACTTCTGCGCGACCTCGACGATGTTCTTGGCGCAGCGGTACGTGGTCTTGAGGCCGAGTTCCTTGGCGGAAAGCTCGTTCTTGAGGCGGTCGATGCCATCCGCGTCCGCGCCGCGGAAGCCGTAGATGGCCTGGCAGTCGTCGCCGACGACGACGATGCGTCCCGTCTTCTTGCAGGCGGCCTGCGCGAGCATGAGCTGCGAAGCGTTCATGTCCTGCGCCTCGTCGATGACGACCAGCGTGTACCAGGGGCGGGCGAAGCCGCAGGCGACCGGGATGAAGATCATGTCGTCGAACGAGATGCGGCCGTCCGCGTCGCGGGTCTTGGCGAAGTCGCGAGCTGTGATGGCGCAGGCGGCGACCGAGTCCGTCGTCCAGCCCTCTTCTTCCCAGGTCTCGTCCGGCACGCAGTCGAACTCTTCGGCGATGCCGATCACGACCTCGGGATCGGTCGTGAGCGGCGCGCACGCCTTGAGCAGCGAAGCGAGCTTGGCGACGAGGCGGACCATCTCGTCCGGGGCGCTCTTGCCGGCGGCGCCCGCGGCGCGGTCGAAGTCGACCGACGCGTCGACCTTGACGTTGGACCACTGCCGGCGGATGTACGCGAAGCCGAGGCCGTGCAGCGTCTTCGCCTCGACGTTGGGGGCCGCCACGCGGGCGGTCAGCCCCTCGGCGATCTTCTTGTTGAAGGCCGCGAGAAGGATCTTCTCAGAGGCCGGCGCGTGGCCGCATGCCTCGATGATGGTCGTGGTCTTGCCCGTGCCGGCGCGCGCCCGGACCACGAGGTTGCCCGTGCCGTTCGCGAAGAAGTCGAAGATGTCGGTCTGCTGGCTGCTCCAGGTCTTGGTCATTTTGGCCTCCACGGCCCCAAGACATTGCAGCTAGTGTGCCAGCATTCCTACGGTGCGTTCGGTGGCGCGTCGCGTCCTAATCGACTAACCCCACGTGTGTTTTTAGGCCCGTACCGACATACAAGGCTAGGGGCCTAAAACGTGGTGTGTCCGCCGCACAACACCACAGGGTGTGCCGTGGGGTCACGCCTTGGCGGCAGGCGCGGGAGCCGGCGCGGGGGCGTTCCAGCTCCCCAGGACGCTGAGCAGGGCCGCCCCGACCGCCACGACGTTGAAGACCTTCGGCGCGCCGGGAATGGTTCCTGCGGCGTGCGCGGCGACCAAGGCCGACGTGAACGTCGCGATGCCGGCGCATGCGCGATGCTCGGCCAGCGTCAGCATGAACGGCACGATGCCGAATGTCCCGAGCACGGTCGCACCGGCCATGATGAGGTCGATGAGCGCCGGGTTCCACTTGATGCCGCCGGCTGCCTGAGTGGCGCCGAGTGCGGCGGCGAGAAGCGCGATGAGCGAGAGGATGATCTTGATGATCTTCATGCTTGACATGGTACCGCGATTTGACGTGTAGACGCAAACGCGAGACGATCGGTCGATGAACGCACAAGGATTCGATGTGAGTCATTACCAACAGTCCGTCGACTGGCAGCGCGCCTATGACTCGGGGATGCGTCTCGTCGGCATCAAAAGCACCCAAGGCAACACGTTCGTCGATCCGAAGTTTTCCGACCACCGCGCCGGGTCTCGCACGGTGCCGTTCATCCTACGCTTCTTCTATCATTTTGCCGTACCCGGTATCGATCCGGCCGCGCAGGCCGATCACATGCTCGACGTCTGCGGGTCTCTCCTGCAGAGCGAGAACCTGTGTCTCGACTTCGAAGCGAGGGACAAGGACACGCAGCGGCCGACTCTCGATGTCAACTTCGCCACGGCGTTCTTCTCGCGCCTGCTCGGCAACGCAAGTCAGATTAAAAAGCCGTTCCTCTACGTCAGCACGGAGTATTGGGGCGAGCTTGGCAACCCGCTTTGGCCGCTCGCGAGCGATGTCGATTTGATACTGAAACGGTATGCGCCGACTCCGGGCGCGCCGCCGGCACCGTGGAGCACGCACACGATCTGGCAGAAGTCGCAGACGGGCACCGTGCCAGGCATCGTCGGCAAAGTAGATCTCGACGAGTTCAATGGAGACGAAGACGCGCTCACGGCGTACGTGGCGTCAGGCGCTTCTTCGCCAAGTCAGCCTTGAGAATAGTCGTCAGCGTCTCGACGAGCCGAGGCATGAGATCGGCGTTCTCTGGTTGGCTGCTCCCACGGAGACGGCAGTCATAGCACACATATACATTTATGCTGCCGAAGCCGAGGGCGCTGTTATCGCGCGCCGTCAGGCGCAAAGTCAGCGACGAGTCATGCGCTTTACAGAAGTCGCGCTGACATAGTTGGCAGATTCCAGCTGCGAGCTGGTCGCAATCCAAGTCGCAGAACTTGCCTGTACGCTCGCTCATTTCTTCTTTGCGCTGACGAGCTTCTCGGCCAGTTTCGCGCGGGCTTTCTTGATGAATACCTCTGCCAGCTCGGAGAGTATTACGCGTATAGCCGTATTCGCGTCGTGCTCGGATCCTGGGTCACCGAGCGCTTTACGACACTCTTTGCACACGAACATTCCGTGTGCAGGCGGATCGTATCCCTTCGGATTGTTCCCTGACCAGCCCCACGGGATGTCGCGTACCAAAACGCCTTCCGCCATGGTGGTTAGCGATTCCAGCTTGAGTATCATGCCCGCGCTTGGGTGTAACGCGTGGTCCGAGCAAGCGTCACGATCACAAAACACGCAGGCGGCTGAAGCAGGTGCAGTGCACAGTCTCGGCGTGTGGCCCCAACCATCATCGAAGTCGCACAGCCGGCGCTCGCGGACGCTCATCGGACCACGCGTCTTGCGATCTGCTGCACGAGCTTCTTCGCGCGCGCTTTGAGACTCTCGGCCTTGATGACGAGACCCTCGGACCAGCACTCGCGCTGACAACCATCGCAGCAGTTGCAGACCTTCGTGACGTCACGCGAGCACAGCCGCGGTATGTGCGGCGGGTGCCCGTGCGGGTCTAGGCCGCTCGCTCGATGGACCTCGACGGCGTCGAAGGCAAGCATCCACGTCATCGGGTCGCCGTTGACGGGCGCTTCGCGCGGGAGGCCCTGTGCAGCGGCGCGATGGCCGAGACGTCGAGAGGTCATGTGCGCCTCCGTGCTTTTGGTTCGAACGTGGACAAGATGTGATTGTCGATCTCGATCTCTTCGCGGCACCACACGGCGAGCAGGCCGCTGCCCGGCAAGCACTCGATTTGCCAATTCGCGCCTTCGTCTTCGGTGTTGAAGTCGCCGCGTCGGCCGCCGATGCCGTCGAAGCTGATGTTGTCGCTGCCTCCGCCGAAACGGAACGGCGCGCGGTCGTGTGTCAAGCCGACAAAGCCCATGTTGCGGTAGCCACTGTCGTGACAAGGCGCATCGGCGTGTGCTGGGAGAATCACGAAGGTATTGATGCGCGTCGTACCGCCGTTCCATCTCTCTTCGCGCTCAGGTAGCGCACGGAACCACTCCTCGGGCGCATCGGTGATTTCTTCCGGAACGCCGAGCGCGTGCGCGACATCACGCGCGCGGAGCTGCTTTCGTTTCTCGCGCCAGCCCTCGGTCAGCCGGCGGACGAACTCGGCGTTGCCCCACGTGCAGCCGTGACGCCCATCGTGGTAGTCGCAGTGGCAGTGCGGCATTGAGTGCAGGTTGCAGCCGTTCTTGCTGCACTTCGAGTAGTCGTCGCCGACCGACGGATCTAACGGGTGGCGATCGGCGACGTCCATCGTCCTTACGCCTCGGCGCTCTTGCGCAGCTCGCGCGACTGGAAGATGCCGCAGGCGAGCTTCACTTTACGGCCGTTGATCGCCTCGATCTCGTGCTCGCCTTCGAGCGTGCCCTTCTTGAAGAAGCCCGCCTCGATCAGCTCGGCGATCTTCTCGGGCTTAAACGAGACGGAGTCGCCGACGCCGAAGCTCGGCCCGCGCGCGGGCGGCGTCCAGTCCTTGAGCTTGGGCAGCGCCTCGACGATCGCATCGAGCGAGTCGCTGATCGCGCCGAGTGAGTCGGCGACATCGCGGTTCGGTGCACCGGCGAAGCGCGCAGCCGTCTTCGTAGCCCACTCCTTCGTCTTCATGATGCGCTTGCTGAAGCGATCCATGAACGGTGTGTGCTTGCGCTTGCTGTGTCCGTTCGTGCTCTTCCTGTTGGCCATGTTGTGTCTCCTTACGTGGTGGCGTTTATCGCTTTACGCGCGACGCGGCTACGATACGCCTTCCAGACAGCAGTGCAATAGTTTTGTGTGTCTGGCGTACGCGGTAATGGATATTCGTTTTCTATGTAGATGTTCGGTTCGTCACTGACTTTCACCGGACCTAGTTCTATGAGTGTATGCTCAGTATCGCCAGCTAACTTGCTGCTCAATATTACCTTGTGCCGTGCTCGCCAGCGATCGTCGTCCGGACGAGGAAGCGTCACGCCATCTACGATTACCTCATTAGCTAGTGCAGAAGCTACGGCAGCAGCACGTTCTCGCCGCTCGCGTCTTGCGCGTATGCGCAGGCGAAGATCATCGAGCGCTAGCGCAGCGATTGTGGTAGCCGATGTGACGACGTAGCTGACGACGTAGCCGCGCATCAGAAGTCTTCGTCGTTTTTGTTGCCGTTCACGGTGAGGACGCCGCTTCCGGTTTCGCCTAGAAAGCCGAGAGTAGCCGCGCCGAGCTTAGGCGGACGCAGCTCTTCTGATTTCGGTGCGAGCGCCTGCGCCGTCTGGCACGCCTTCACGGCAGGCGAATCGGCGAGATGGTAACCGCGCAGCCAGCCCGTGCCCTCGTCTTCGAGCTTCCAGCGCGATTCGAGCACCTTGCCGCGACGGCTTGATAGTTTGCACATGAAGCCGTTTTTCGAGGCCATATCGACCGTGGCCATGACGACGTGGTCAGGCAGCACGAGCGTGACGGGCTCACCAGGGCGCAAGGGTTCGACGCTCATCGCGCTACTCGGCGTCGGCGTGAACGTAAATCTGGTGCTCGTCGGGCCCGTATGGCATGTCGGCCCACGTACGGTTCACGAAGCCGATTCCCCACTCTGACGTCTGAAACGGAATCCCGACATTGCACGTCGGGACATGAGAGAACAAGAACGAGCTGAGCTGCTGGAACTGCATGCCGATAGAGGTCGGATCGTTCCCTTGGCCGTACCAGCGATACGCCCAGTAGACATCGGTGTTCGTGTACATGTAGAACTGCGGCTTCCCCGCGGGCAGACCGCCCGAGTGGAAGTCGTTGTGCATCCTGATCACGCCCCCGTCACCGACGTTGATGGTGGTGTTCCAGGCGCCGAAGCTGTCCCAGTGGTCGTACCAGACGCCGCCTTCCACGAAGAGCCATGAGTTGATGAAGGAGGCCGAGACGCCACTGAGCGCTGTCTGGACGTAGACCTTGCCCATCACGGACGATCCGTTGAGGTTCGCGGAGTACGCGTTCAGGTAGGTGTACGAACCTGACGTGTCGCGAATCTCCGACTGCGTGAAGCTCATGGTCCCGTTCACGGCGTTGGACGACAGGTTCATCCTCGTGGTGCCGATTGTTTGCACCAGGCACGTCCTGAAGTTCACCGCCACGTTGGGGCCGTCGACCTCGGCGTCCGGCAGGCGCGTCCCCTGGAACACCTCGATCGTCTGGCCGACGACGAAGCCGGGCCCTTCAATCCCATTGACGTACTGTTCGGACAGCAGGGCCTGACCGCTCCCGAGGTCGGCTTCAATGATCGCGCTGGTCGTGGGCGTGCCCTGTAGCCGGATGAGCTTGCCGATGTAGGGCGTCCACGAAGAGATCCCGGGCACGGTGATCGTGTTGCCCTGGTTGCTGTCCGGGACGCGCTGTAGCGCGGTGTCGATGGTGCCCGAGGCCAGCACTACGGTCGCGCACTGAGCGATCAAGTTTATGTTCGTGCCCGCGAGGTTAGGGCCACCCACGTAGGTGAGCGCATCGCCATCCGGCACGTCGTTTACGTAATTGATTGTGATGAGCGTCGGGTCCGTCGCCGCGGGCTCGCGGGTGTACATGCGGCGGCCGAACTCGGCGTTCGTCTGAAGCGGCGCGCTGGACGATGTCCCGACGGCTTCGTCGTTGCCCGCGACAGGATCGATCCACCAGTTCGCCTCGGACCACCACGCGGGTGACGTGCCGTATCGAAGCCACTCGTAGCCGGGTCGGTTGAACGCCGTTATGCGCACGTAGGAAACCAAAGCCTGCGCCGAAGGCTCTAGCGAGAAGTGCGACTTGAGTGTGTCCACGTACGCGAGATCGCCGTCTTGCAGCGTCGAGGCGTCGAGAAGAGAAAGTGAAGTGACGTCGGCGACCGTGAGCGCCGCGGTCGTCTGCTGAACGCCTGCGTGGCTGTCGTGATAGGTGCCGGATGAGCAAGAGACGGTGAGACTGAAGAAGGCGAGAGTGGCTGCGATTTTGTTCATTTTGAAGAGGCTCCGTTTCTATTCAGGATTGGATTTTTCGGCGCTGAGTCACGGCCACACCTTGACCATCGCGCCGACCTTCGCATGCGCCTCGCGCTTCAAGTCTTCCGCAGCGGCTTCGAGCTTGGCGATCGGCGCGTAGCACGTGTCGCAGACGAGTGCGCGCTTGAAGCGGTGGGCTTCACTGAGCTGCACGAAGTTCCAACCGGCGCCGCACCACGGAGTCGGATCGACGTTGATTGGCTGGCAGCCGTGTATGTACATCGCTATACGCCCAGGCTGCACGTCTGCCGTGTAGACCTTCCCGCACGCCGCGCAGGTGCACGACGGGATCTTGATCGCGACGAGCAGATAGCCGTTCGAGACCTCTACTTTGATGTCGTCTTTGTTCATCAGCGCTCCTGTGTCCCGTTGATGCCACTGAGCCAGCGCTTGCAGCAGCCTTCGGCGTTGCTGTAGGCACTACTCCAGCGGTCGCGCAACATCTTCAACTCTTCTTGAGCCTTCTGTGCGTCAGCGGCGTCGTTTCCGCCGGCAAGCTCGACGCGATAGAGGATATTGATCGCACGCTGAAGCGCCTGCGCCGTTCTCGATTTGTGCCGGTTTCTCATGACTCGTCGACTTCAATCTTGAACGTGCCGCTCCAATTGCCCTCGGCGTCTGTCGTGTCCGGGTACACACGGACGACCTTGAGTCCTCGAATGAGCTGCAGCACGGCGTTGTTCTTCGAGACGAGCACGATTGGCGTGTCGGCGTCTGCGAGTGCGGACTGTTGGCGCATCTGTCCGACGGTTCCTGGTTTCATGGCAGCGTCTCCTTTGGCCACTTCATGACTCCATCCCACGGCGCCGGCCTAACTCCCGTGCACTTGAGTTCGTGCTTGAGGCGCAGCGCTTCGATCGCGCGAAAAAGAGACGCGCGTGTACGAAGGTTGCCACGCTTGCGGGAGATGCCCGCACCACACTTGCGGCAGTACAGGACGCCGGGCGCGAAGTCGACGGGGATCACGGCGTCTCCTTCGGGAGCGGCGTGCGTCCGGTGATCTCCACGAGCGTGAGCCCTGTGGCGGGGCTGGGCATCAGGGCGTAGAGCAGGGCGCGGTCACGACCGTTCATGGCTTCTCCAAAGGCTTCCGCACGATGTCGCAGTGTCGGCTCCACCCGACATGCCCGCACGTGAGACACCGGTACTCGTGGAAGGTACGCAGACCGCGAACGCCGGTATTGCCGCCGTTGTACGGCTTCGTGCGCCCCGTGCGGACGAGCTGCGTTGTCTCGGGCCGACTACGCGTATAGTCGCTGCCGACCTTGCACTTCGCGCAGCGGACCGTGAACGGCCAACCGGTACCTGCATTCGAACCGGGCATCAGCCGAATCCCCCGAACAGTCCCGCAAGCGGGTTGTGGGACGATAATGTATCTTCCAAGAACGCGCGCCCGAGCATGGCCGCGATGAGCTGCTCGGGTGTAAGCGCATCTGTGCCCTTTTCGACCTCAATCGCTAAGAGCTTGTCCACGGATGCGGCGACGAGGTGTCTACGCAGGTTCTTCACCCAATCGTTGTAGGCGAATACTTCCTTCGTCGGCGCATTCATGATTGGCTTCGCAGGCGCCGGACCTGGATGCGGGAATTGTTCTGCTAGCGTCATGATGTCTCCTTCAGTGCCGTGCGCCCTGCGGCCGTCAGCCGCCACACGACAGGCGCATCCTTCCGCTGCTTGCCCGGCGTTGGCGTGTACGGCGGTGAGTACCATTCGACGAGACCGAGCTTCTTGAGCTTCGCGAGCACAGCGAGCATCGGACGCACGAGCCCTGTGCCGGGCGCCATGCCTTTATGGAGCGCGACGTGATCAGGCCAGACTAGATTCGAGAGATACGCGGGGCCGGCCTCGCGCAGTCCAACGGCGATGAGCGTGCGGCGCTGGACGTCGGTCAGCACAGCTTCTCCAGGCGTTCGATGACGCGCTCGCGCCGGGCGGTTTCGCCAAACGTCAACTCGGCTGTCAACGTCGAGCGGATGATCTGTACGGCTGCGCGGATCAACACTGGGCTTATGCGCGGGGTCGGTTTGCGTCGCGCGCTCATGTCGCCGCCACCACGATCCCCACAAGCACCACACACGACCCGACAATCTCGCGCATCGACGGGCGCTCGTGGAAGATCGCTACGGCCGCGCACGAGTGCCCGAGCTGCATCAGTGCCGGCCACAGCCACGCGACCGTGAAGACCTGCATGCCGCGGTAGATAAAGAGCGCCTCGATGCCGCCCGTGGCAAAGAGCGCCGTGCTTAGCACGACGCCGAGGCCGACCGGGAAACGCCCGCGGGCGGCGAGCGCCGCGAACATGTCGCCGAGAAAGCACCCGACGATCGAGAGCGCGAAGATGAGACGGGCGATCACGACGGCCCCCGGCATCCGCACCTGGCGTCTTCTCCGGGCACGAGGTCATTGCCATGCGGGCACTTCTCACATGCAGATTTTTTAAGCTTGAACTCGAACGCTTCGAGCGCCGCTTCTATGATCTGAGTGCTCGGTATCTCGATTCCGGTCATGGCGAAGAATCGCTTATGTAACCCCTGGAGACGCTGCTGTGCTTTCTCCGTGAGCCTAGCCACACCGTGCTGCACACTTCTGCTTTTGCTCATCGCTCGTCCTCGTTGACCAGCTCGATCTCGAACCGGTGCAGGATGCGCTTCCACCGCAGTTGCGGGATGACCTTACGTGCGTCGTCCAGCACGTCCTCGATGCACGCGCGCATGTCGTCTGAGTCAGCGCCGCTTCGAAGCAGGATCGAGCACTCAGCCAAGACCTTGAGCGCGCCGAGGTACTGCGTGCGCATCGTGCGGAGCACAGTGATCTCGTCGTCGACGTCAGGGTTGATTGCAGTCACGACGCATCCTCGATCTTCGTGCGCTCGTCGAAGTCGTGATCGGTGACGCCGTCGACGCGCTCGTCGACCCAGTCGAGGCCCTTGAACTTCTCTCGCGCCTCTTCTTCGGTGGCGGCCTCGACGGTCACGTGCGTGGTGTATGTAACCTTGAAGGTGGCGATCCAGGTCTTCGTGTCGATACGCTGCCTGCGTGTGGCGCGCTCGGCGTTCTCGCGGCGGAAGCAGAAGTTGTCGCGGACGCAGTCTTTTCGCGTCTTGCACGAGCCACACGCCTTGAGCGGCAGCGACGCGACGAAGGCGATCTCGCCGAGATACGTCGTGGTATTGCCGCAGCGGTCGCAGGGCTTGCTGTCGGGACGATCCACGAGCTTGTCCCACAGCTTGTCTGGGCAGCACGCGCGACAGCAGCGCTTCAGCTCGGGCGTTCCGGGGTTCGCGTCAGTCAGCTTCTTACTCGACATTGTCATCCTCCTGTTTCACGCCCACTTCAGACAGCGCTTGCATGTGACTTTGGCTCGGTCACTCGTGAGCTGCTGACCAGACCACCCGTGCCCACAAGCCGTATTGCCGTTCTTCTCTAGATGGACCGAAGGCACCCACCGCTTGCGGCTATGCTCCTCAGCAACTTCGATCGTCACACCTGGCGACGCCATCTCGTGCTTGGCTGAGCCGCAGTTTGTACACGACCGCATTTGGTTTTGTGACCCGGCAGGAAAGCTCCCCAGGCCGGCGCACGCCGTGCAGCGCACGAACCGCACACGTCGGATGACGAGCCGTACGCCAGGGGCTGCGTGCTCGCTCGACGCCAGCCCACAAGCTCGGCACGACCCGTCGGTGCACTCGGGGCAGGCTTCGTACCGCGCGATGACGGCGTCGCTCACAGGCCGGCCTTCTCGATCCCGGCGCGGAGATCGGGCATGTGGACGTGCGTGTACCAGCCGGCGGTCGTAGCGAGCGAGCTGTGCCGCAAGAACTTCTGGACCTTGGTCAGATCACCAGTCGCGCGCAGTAGCAAGAAGCCAGCGGCGTGGCGCGTGGCGTGAACGCCGACCTTGCGCGAGATACCTGCGGCCACAAGCGACTGACGGAACAGCCGCCACAGCGTGGCCACGTGCATGAACTCGCCGTCTTCGGTCGGGATGAGCGGAGCGGTTGCAGCCTTGCCCTCCGTCCACACCTTGAGCGCCCTGAACGTCTCAGCGCTGACGGGCACGGTTGCTGAGCCGCCGCCCTTCGTCTCGGGGAAGTACACCTCGGGGCCGCCGAGCCCTTCACGCACGTCGCCGTTGTGGAGCGCCGCCAGCTCGAAGCGGCGACCGGCCGTGCCCAGCGCAGCGACACCAAGGGCACCGGCGCGCTCACCTGCGACGCACGTGGCGAGGCTCCAGGCGCGATAGCGCTCGATCTCTTCGACGACGAACAGGTGCTCGTGGTTCTTCTCCTGTTTGGGGCGGTCCTTCGGACGCGCGCCGCTCTTGGCTTGCTTGGCCATCAGACGATCTCGAAATGCTTGCGCAGAAGCGCGTCGACGACAGCACTTACCGTAGCGTCGCCAAGTCGAACGCCGGGCACACAGCGCAAATCGCCCTGACAGCGCGCGAGCGCGTGCAGCACGTTCTCGCTGAGCTTCAGCGTAATCGGGCGCTTCACGCGTGCTCGGTATCCCGCTACAGCCTGTGCCAGCAGCGCGGCCCCCTTGACCGTCTTCCGTTTCGCTGCCATCGTGCCGGCGAGCATGCAACACTCCACAACGGAGTGTCAACACAAAACATAGCTATAGCTATACTGCGCAAGTGTTCAGGATGGCGGCCGAGCGCGCCGCGGGGCTAGAATCCGAGGCCGCGATGACCAAGACTTTCTTCGTGGCCTGCGGCTTCGAAATCGAGGGCAGTACGATCACGTTCGGTACGCCGTCCGTGGCACACCGAAGTCTGGTGTCGCAGCTCCGACCTGGCAACGGCGTACACATCGTGACGGCGCTCGAAAGCCCGACAGGGCACGCCACCGACAACGGCAATTTCGACGTCCACTTCAACAGCAAAACACGCGAGCTGGACTGGTGCATGCGTAGCGCCAATTGGCAAGCGCACGTCATCGTGCAAGAGCCGCTCACAACGGCGCTGCTCGCGGAGCTGCGCAACCTATGACCCGCGCCGCCCGCTACGACGGCCGCTCCGTGCGCGCCTCCGTCATCCCCGGCATTCGCCTCGAAGCCGACACCGCACAGGCCCTCGTCGACAAGGCGTGCCAGCTCGCGCCCGTCGAGCCCAAAAAGGCTAACGCCGCGTGCGGCGACGTCGGGGCGACCGTGCGGCACCTCATCCAGAAGGGTCTCGGGCTACGGCACGTCGCCACGCGCGTCTCCTACTGCGGGATCGCCGGCCTGCATCTCGACACGACTACGTGCAGAACGCTTGAAGCCTTCGCGGGCGAGAACGGCTTCACGAAGGCCGGCGCCGTGCGCCACCTCATCCGCCGCGGGCTCGGCATGAGTGACGAGCAGTCGCGCGAGCGCGAGGCGTACTTCCAAGAGCTGGCGGCGAAGCACGAGAGCGTGCGCCTCGACGGCGCGGCGAGGTTCCGGTGAGCACCGTCTACCGCCACCGCACTGACGGCACGCTTCGAACGTGCGAGCGCTTCGACGTCGGCGTGCAGCCGTGGCCAGCAGGTGTACGCGAGACGACGCGCGAGCATCCACGCGCGCGTCACGAGCTAGTCGTCAAGGGGCACCCGCTCGGAGGCATCTTTATCGAAGACGGTGAGTGGATCGTTCGTGCGTCGAGCCGGGAGTTCGTCGATGTCGTGTACGGCGACGAGAGCTTCCAACACTGGTACGAGCCAGCAGAGGCGCCGTGAAGCCCGGCGACCTCGTGACTGTCGTGGACCGCCTTACCGGCATCGCCTCGCCGGGAGTCGTCGATCAGCTCAACCCGCTCGGCTTCAAGGTCACACCGGCCTTCATGATGTCGCTCGACCGCTGGTACGACTTCGCGGCCGAAGGCGTGCTCTGGGTGCCCGGACATCACGATGCCAAGTCGCCAACGGTGAACGCGCTGCGTGTCGCGCACGCGCTTAGCGGACTACGATGATGCCTCTAGGATCAACGCCGCGATTGATCACCGTGCTGTCGCGAGTCAACGGTGAGCTGATCTCGGAGCACGGGATAGTGTACGCACACGACGGTTATGGCGACGGGTATCGTTGGAGTCCTGCGGACGGTACGATGCCGAACACCGCTTTCGTAGTGCGCTATGAAGATGAAGGCATCACGTGGATTCGTGACCACCACACATCTGATTCAGCAGCGGTGCGTGCGCTGCGTGTCGCACACGCGCTCGGTGCGACGTACGCAGAATGGGATCGCTAATGCCCTTCGGCCCGATGACGCGCTTCAAGTATCGCGGCAAGGTCTATCAGCGCTGCAAGGGCTGCGGGATGGTCGGACGCGACGGCTGGACGCATATGCATCACAAAGACGTAGACGGTCACGAGTACGGCGTGAATTGGTACCGTAGCGTCGAAGAGCTTGAGCAGCGCTTACGTGAATCAAACCTACCGCCGGGTACGGTGTTGCGAGGTACACGGTCGTGAGCGAAAGCATCGAGATCACGACGCTACGAGGGGAGCACGAGAACGCCACTGTCGATGCCGACGGACGTGTGT
The DNA here is from genome assembly GCA_035939575.1 of Vicinamibacterales bacterium. GTDB lineage: Bacteria > Acidobacteriota > Vicinamibacteria > Vicinamibacterales > CAVVIG01 > DATKHR01. The sequence continues at coordinate 97,435 of DASZFS010000280.1, forward strand.
GGCGCACCTCTGGTGCATTTCTTCGACTCGTCGACGAGGGCTTCACGTGGCTGCGCGGCCACTATGAAAAGGACTCGCCCACGCTCCGTTCTATGCAGGTCGCGTGGGCGTTCACCTGGGAGCATATGTGGCCGTGGTGAAAAAGAATCCCCCCGTCACGGATTTAGTCGAAGCCATCGTCGAGCACGCGAAGCGCACGGCGCCGCCCGACGAGTACGGCGTGCACTTCATCGATCACGATGACAAGCTCGTCGGCTGGGCGCGCGTCGAGCACTGCGGCTCGTTCGAGGAAGCACCCGGACGCGCGGTCACCGAGATCGCGCGCATCGACCCGCAGTATGTCGGGCAGCACGACAAGACCGTACAGGCGTACAAGGTCACGCACCACGCGTCTGGTGAAGAGAAGATCATCTTTCGCGTGACGGCGTGATTGGCGTGTTAGAGTGTCAGCCGTGCTGAAGAAGGGCTCTCACATCACGATCGTCACGCCGACCGGATGTCTACAGACGGTGCTTATACGCACCAACCGTGTTGAGATCGAATGGGCACCGGGCAGCTACTTCAAGTGCGTCGACGAAGGCAAGTTGTGGCTGCGCGGCTGGCACTCGCCCGAGTCGCGCGCCGCGAAGGCGGCCGTGGTCGCGCAGGGGCTCACCAACGAGCTGGACGCGGCGCCGAGGCCGACGTTTCCGAAGCTCTCGACGAATAGCGCCGCGACGATCATCGGCGCTGCTGCCGGAGCGCTCATCGCGAACATTCTGACGTCGAAGGGCAAGGCGGGCGGCAAATGAAAGTCAGCCGCGAGGTCACGGTGGTCGTCGATGGGCTACTCGTGCACGGGCGCATCAAGGGTCCGGCGCCACCCGCAGGTAAGTTCTACGTCGATCGCATCGGCTTCGCCGGCCGTGTCCCGCTCGGCAATATCGACGAGAAAGAAGAAGGTCTCGCCTGGTGCTACGGCCACGTGACCGCGCGCGAGCCCAAAGGCCGTGCGCTGCTCGCGGCTAACGCGCTCGGCAAGCCACAGCGTCGCGCGAAGCCGCTCGACGAGATGGATAAGAAGTTCATCGAAGGCAAAGTCACTGAGGCGGAGTGGCAGAGCAACCTCTATCTGTTCAACGAAGACATCGCGAACGGTTTTTACTAGGGAGGCGATCATGAGCGGAGATCCGGTAGTCAAAGAGATCAAGAGCGAGGAGTTCATCCAAGAGGGCGAGGTCACACTCACCGTCGACAACATCGGCGAAGTGAAGAACGCGCTCGCCGTGATCGCGAAGCTGCGACGCACGGCCATCGAAGCGCTCGACGTCGACGAAGAGCCCGCGGAAGATGGTGAGATCGTCGTGACGTCGGTCGAGTACCGTGTCGAAGGTGAAAAGGTCGTCGTCCACGTCACACAAGGCATCGTGGAATGAAAGTAGGTGTGTACGTCACCGTTGTGCATAAAGGCAAATGCCTGCGCGCGATGACGTACATGCGCGGTGAGGAATGGTTCGAGTTCGGTCGTTTATTCTGGGGCGGGCCCGGAGAAGACAGCGGCAAACTGCGCGCCAGCGAAGAAGACATTCGCTGGACGCGCGGCTGGCTATGGAAGTGGTGGCCTCCACACAAGCGCCGAATGCGCGCGCTAGAAGTCGCCGATGCGCTTGCAGGTCCGCGCGAAGAAGAAAAGCCGCCGCACGTGCCGCCAACTAAAGCAGCGCAGATGATCGCTAACTTCAATCGCGATGTCGCCAAGATGATGAATGACGCGAACAAGCTAGTCGCAGACGCCAACAAGGTGGTGCACGGTGCAACTACAAGAACAACGACCTGGCGAGTCCGCGTTACGAAACGGCGATAAGATCACGATCTTCACGCACGCGAATATCCCCGGTCAGTGGCTGGAGAATTACGCTGTGTGGGTTGTGTGGGCCGATCAAGACTGTATGATGGTCAGCCTGGATTCGACAGCCGCAGCCGGCGCGATCAGACTCGATTTCGGCACCGAAGCTGAAGGCGTCAATTGGCTTCACGGTCACGGCGACGAAGTCGATCAGAAGTCGCGCCGAGCCCTCGAAGTCGCCCGCGCGTTGACGGCTCTCGGGTAGTCGCGGTACCATCTTCCAATGATTCCAGCCGAAGGCGTCGAGATCATGGGGGCCGCGGACGAGTACGTCACCATGATGGGGATCGGAGCTTCGAGCCCTGGCGACGTCCTCTGCGCCGAAGAGGTCAAGGGTCCGATGTACGCGGCCGCCGGCTGCACGGTGGGCACGGTCGGCGCCGGGCTCTTCGGCCTGTACAAGTTCTTCAAGGGCAAGCCCGCTGCGGGCGTCACGGGCTTCGCCGCGGGCGCGGTGCTGCTCGTCATCGGGCGCGTCATGGCCAAGACCGCCGCCGCGAAGTTCGAGACGTGTCGCACGGCATCGCAGCCCCCGGTGGCGAAGCCGCCCATGGCGCCGTAGTGCTAACCGACAACGATCGCCAAGAGATCCGAGCCGCTGCGGGACGTGCCAAAACCGCGTTCACGAGCGCACCGGTTGTTGTGCTCGCGATTCCAATTCTGGCCGTCTGCTTACCGATCTTACTCGCTGTCCTGGCGCTGCGTCTGTTCGGGCTCGGGCTGTATCTAGTCCACAAGGTGTTGCACGCGGCCACCGATCCGGTTCTCGACTTCTTCATCGGAGCGCCGGAACGCCTCGAAGCGTGGCGCACGCGGAGCCGCTAATGGCCCCGCCCGCCATCTTCGTGTTCATCCAGGCCGGCTGTTCGGCCTGCCACGACTATATGCCCAAGTTCGAGCGCGTGCGCTCACGCTACCCGCGCACCGTCGTTGGTGTCTATGACCTCGCGAAGCCCGATCGCTACGTGCAGCGCTTCGCCGAGGTCTTGAACGTACGTGCGACGCCGACCACGGTCGTACAGACCTCCGGCGGAGCCCAGCGCCATCACGAGGGCTCGCTGCCCGTCGCGCAGATCGAGCAGCTCTTCAGAAGTGCCGTCTGATGGACGAACCTCGCGAGCCTCTACCGGAGCTGCGCCTACTTCGCTTCGACCGCGATCTTGGCCGCGTCGAGTGTGCGAGGAAGCGCGCGAAACAGTTGCGCACGCTGGAGCGGCACGAGCGACGGCGCCGGTGGCGGCGGGACCGGCTCAGGTGACGACATCCGCTCCGCCTCGGGCTTGCACACGAGCTTTAGCCACGCGATCTCGGCATCGTGCTCGCGCACGGCGGCCTGTAGAAGCGTGATCGCCTGCGTCGACGTCTGGTAGCCGATGTCGGCCGTGGCACGCACGGTGTGCGTCTCGGCGCCGGCTTCGACCTTGGCCTGCCGATAGGCGAAGTAGCTACCGCCGGCAGAACAGAGCGCGATGCCGAGCCCGATGAGCGTCGAGACGGTCTTGGTCGCACCGGACGGCTGCGGCCGGCGCGTCACGGCCGTGAGCGCGTCGTCAGGCGGCGGAGTCATGGCTCCACGAACACCGGGCCGCGCCACGGCTCGTACGGAAGCGGCTGCGGCAGAACGATGTTCGGGTGAACCGGTGTGATGATCGTCGCCGGCACGGTGATCGCCGGAATGGTGACGGTCACGACGGCGTGTCGCCAGCAGCGCGCCGTATGGCCGACGCAATCTGGGCAGACTGGGATCGGCAGTGGTCCCATCACTGGCACGTCGCGATGTCGGCGCAGCTCGTCTTAGAGAGCCGGCAGGTGAAATCCCACGCAATGGGACCTGCGGGGTTGTTCGCGTTCCTGCAGACGTCTAAACAGCTCGCGCCTGCGGCCGTGGGCGCGGCGAACGTGCAGTGGAGCTTCGTGTCGACGAGCTGGCAGTAGCTCGCGCACGGCGTGTCGGCGACAGGCGCGGCGTCGGCCGTGACCGGCGTCGGGCTCGGCGTGGGATTGTGGGGGCAGCCGGAGAAGGCCGACAACGCGAGAAACAACAGCGCGGAGAGCGCGAGCTTCACGAGGCACCTCCCGGTGCGGGCGGATCAACGATGTTGGTGCTCGGCACGAGATCGCACACCCACAGATCCGACGTGTTCGAGTCGAGCATGTAGTCGACCGAGTACGTCGAGAAGCCGCCGGGGAACTTGCCCGCTGGGCCGCCCCAATTCGTGCCCCAGTTGTTGGCGACTTTGAAGCTGCCATCAGGGTTCCGGTCAGCGACGTTCTGGGCGTGTAGGCCGGCGATGTCCGCGCCCGTAGGCGCCTGCAGCGGAACGGTTGCGTCGAACGAGTTCGAGCAGTAGGCGTTCGAGACCGCGCTGCCGAATGTCACGAGACGACCTTGCCCGAGCGCCGTGGTGATGTCCTCTAGAAGCTGATCACCGGTGCTGTTGAGCCGGTGTCCCTGCGGCTTGAAATCATACGCCGCACGATAGCATTCCGGCGGCGGGGGCCCACGGAACGTCGTGATGTCGTAAGGCCAGACCGTCTCAGGAGCTATTCCGTACATCTCGGCGCCGAGCCAGACGTTGCCGATCTGCGCGCCGGCATCGTCTCCGGTGTCGTGGTCGAACACGCGCCCGAGCCAGTAGAGCCACAGACGGGCCACGCGCGCGGGATTCGGCACACCTGCCCGAGCCAACGCCGCTTCGAGGTTGACCGCCGTGCTGTTGCCCGTGCAAGCGCCGAGCTGGAGCTGGTCGACAATCTGCTGAATCCACGCAAGCGCGAGCCCTGCGATGAAGGGCGCCGCCATCGCACGCAGTAGCGGGCCCGCATCACGGGCTGCCTTGATCGTGTGGACGTCGTCACGCCGGTGATTCAGAACGCGGCCGTGAACGATGACGGAGCTGCTCACGCCGCGCCTCCGACCACCGTCAGCCAGGTGACAGTGCACCAGATGACGTGGTGCTTTTCACCGTCGGACATCACGGCGACTTGAACGTGCCCGTCGTCTTCATCCGTGATGACCTTGCCGAATCCCTGGTTGCCATCCTTGGTCGACCAGGACACCAGCGTGCCCTTTTTCACCGCTTCACCGGCTTGAACGCGCTGGCCGGCGGAACCGTCAGGCTACCGGCCTCGGCGCGCATCGTCGAGACGTTACCTGCGTGGACGCCGATCGGGCCGACGAGCGAGAGGAGATCGTTGTACGCCTGCTCGAAGTTCGCGAACGCCGCCGTGAGCTGACCTTGATCAACGTCACCGACCCCGATCGTCAAAGCGTTGAGCGCCGCGAGCGCCTCACGCGCTTTCTGGATCGCGAGGCTGACTTTATTCTGGAGCGTGGGGTTTGGGTGCGCCGCAAACCAACCATCCGCGAACGACTCGATGGCGTTGACTGCGAGATCGGCGCCCTGGACGGCCGCGATGACGATCGGAATCGCGACGCCTAGAGTTGCACAGCTCGTCGTTGGAACCGCCATGAAGACGGAGAGGAGCGCGAGGAAGGACAGCGAACGCAGCGTGTTGAGCATGACGTAGATGGTACACCGAGGAGGGCGGTGAACCAAATCAACTGGACGCTGCAGCCTGCTCGTCCTTGGCTTTTTGCGCGTTGGCGTCAGCCTGAGCCTTCTTCGCCGACAGATCGCGTACGAGCGCTACGAGTTCGTCGCTGACTGAAGCGAGCGTTTTTTGCAACTCGCCCAAGCGCGACTGCGCAGCGGTGATGGAATCCAGCAGCTCGTCGTACATTGTAAAGCCCCCCTCAGTGGTCAGAATACCTTCGTACTCGCCCGTTGTCGCGATGCGGCCACCGGCGTAGAGCACATAAGTCTGCTTTCCGTCGCTCCACTCATCGATCACACACGGACGCGGCGGCAACGCTTCACGAAAGATGTGCTGCCACGCCTGTCCTAGATCGTGATCCTCGAAATGGCTCCGCTCGATGCGCGCCTCTTCTATGAGGTCAGGCCCGTGTTCGATGATGTGCTCTGCATCATGGACCTTAGCGTTTGCCGCGTTGATTAAAGCGCCGATCTCGCGAAGTCGCTTCTTACCCCAAGCCGACAAGTCCTTCTGGTTGTCGGCCGGCGGGGTTTCACCGGGGAAGTGTGTTCGCCATGCGGCGGGCGTACGGGAGGCGACGAGGGCCTTCGACTCCTCGCGCTCCACAGCGCACTTCTCTTCGCGCAGCTTCTCAATCCCGGCAAGCGCATCCGCATACCGCTTTTGCACTTGCTCGTGCTTCGTGACGACGTGGGAATACCTGTCGTGGCGCTCCTTGATGGAGGTCCACACAGCCTGAGCAACACGTAGCCAGTGAGGATTTTCCCGCATGACTAAGCTCCCGAAGCCCACATGACCGAGACCGAAGCCACGATGGTATGTGTTGCATCCGGACCCGGGTTATCTATTCGAACGTCGTAGTTGTCGCCAGAATTGAATATCTGATACGACCCTCCCAACACAGCCGTCGTGCTTCCAGCCGGTATGCTCACTACGTTTCCTGTGGAAGATCCATTTCTATAAAGTGTGAAAGTCGTAGTTTGAGCCATCGAATTGGAGCGCGGTGTAACTGTCATACCCATGAAAGTTGCGCCGACAACGAGCGGATAGCTCATCGGGTTAGCGCTTCCGGCTGCATCTCCCGCGTCGGGCAGATAACAGAGCGTAGCTCCGGCTCCGCCAGCGAGAGACCCTGAATGATGCGTTACCGTATTAGAAGAGTAGGTGCTGGATGTGAATGAGACACCGAAGTCCCTATACCCTGCTGCACCTGACCAAGCGAGAACAGAACCATTAGCAACCGCGATGTTGCCTAAGGCGCCTGTGAAGGTCGGTAGGTGAGAAGCATCGAAGTTGATCTTAGACCCGTACGGGTCCGTATATTGAAGCGGGCTACCGTTCTCCCCGAAAATAAGGAACCCGTATGATGATCCGGCCGAAGTCGTGCCGCCGACCGAAGTGTTAGCTCCCGGTCCAGCTAAATTTACGTTCCACCGTCCGTCCAGCGCAATGAGCGATGCCGCCACGGATGACTCAAGATCAATCTGCGCGATAGAAACAGAACCGCCGCCAACTAAAGACAGTTGTCCGTTTATCGTTCGTACAGGAAAGCTGACAACCGCGGACGAAGATCCGACGTTGAAGGTGGCGCCTGAGAAGCCGGCACCCACAGAGAGATTCATGAAATTCGTGAAGGTTAAATTGTTTCCTACGGCAAATCCGGGATTGAGATTCAGCGTGATCGGATTTGTTATAGTGCAATTCGTTGTCGTGCAAAGACCGGCCGCCGTCGTCACCGACTGAGACAGAGAAGAAGTGGTACCTGCTCTGCTCGATCCGGAACCTGCAGTGCTTCTCACCGGATGCGTATAGCTCTGCGCCATGTTCATGCTGGGACAGTTCGTCGCGCTGAAGCTCGTAGCCGCCTGCAGAAACGAAGTTCTAAAGAACCCATCTCCGAACGCGATCGCTGCGCCTGTTCTAAAGCCTGCGATGTTGATGGTACCAGCTGAGTTCCTTACGTTGAGCGTAATGCCGACAGAGAAGTTGACTCCTGCCTGCTCAATATAGAAAACGTCACCCGCTGCCGGAGCTGTAGAAAGAGCTTGAGACAGAATAAGCGTGTTTCCTCCGGTGACTTTCCCGACTGAGCCAGACACGTTTCTGAGGGCGACCGTCGCGGTCGCAGCGTCGAACCTGATACGATAGCCCCACGGGGCAGCGGGCTCCGCACCGAATCCGGGAGCCCCACCTCCATTGAGCGTGCACGGAATACTGGTAGTGGTCGCCGCGCCTGTCGGATTGTAGCCCGCGACGTTCATACCTGGCGCGGTGATGCCACCGACGTAGGCCACGTCATTCGCGCTCCCGTCGAAGGCCGTACAACCAGCCGTCGTGTTCGTACCAGTTGCACGCAAGCAAGAGTTCGTTTTGTATCCACTCACGCCGCTCATGAGCGTGGCTAAGTCGTCTGAATAAGTCACCGTGGTGTTAGAACCACCGTTGGCGATGATGACCTCGAAGGTTCGATTCGCGCCGTTTCTCGGAAATATGGCGGCGAGACCAGCGATGGTCTTCTTCGCCACGAGACCGGCCGCCGCCGATGCAATGACGTAGTTGCCCGCGGTTAGATCGGGAGAGTCGGCATAGCCCTTGTTCAAATCGTTACCGTTGACACTGTCGACGGCAAAAACTCGAATCCCCGATGCAGACCACGTGGCAGTCGTCGTGATCGGAATGGCGTACCAGGCGAGACCGACCGAATCCCACCACCACACAATCTTATTTGTCGTGTCGGGCACGACCGGTACTGAGAGCGGTGCGCCGGATACGAAAGAAGCCGCGGGTGTTCCGGTCGGCGCACCAGCCATCGACGCGAGAGCACCGAAGCCGTCCGTCGCACCGGTAGCGAGCTGAGCGCTTTGCGAACCGATGACCATGGTTCGGTTGGCATTCCACTGGCCCGCGCCCACACCGTCGACCTCGAAGATGCCGCCGAGATGCCCATCGAGAAGGATGGCATTGTCGGGTACGTAGAACTTCTGAGCACCGCTGTCTGCGCGGAAAGCTTCACCGTTCGATCCGGCTCCGGTAGCACGGAACGGCGCGAGCGCTGCGGCTCCGGTATTGCCTTTGACTTGCAGAGCATTCGTCGTCCCGTCGAAGCCGGCGTTCGTACCGTCGATGACGACGCCGCGACCCTTCGCGTTCAGAAGCGTCAGCGTCTGATCGGCAGCACCTGCACCGGCCGCGTACGTGGTCGCGAGCGTGCCCGCACCTTGAACACCCTGCGCGCCCTGCGATCCTTGATTGCCTTGCGCTCCAGCCGTACCCTGAAAGCCCTGTGCGCCCTGTGCGCCGGAACCGGCAACGCCTTGGAAGCCCTGCGCTCCGGTCGCACCTTGAGCACCTTGAGTACCCTGGAAGCCCTGCGCTCCGGTCGCACCTTGAGCACCTTGAGCACCTTGAGGTCCAGTCGCACCGCTAGCGCCGGTCTCCAAAGCCAGCGCGATCTGAACGAGACCTGTCGCCGCGTACTGCGCCGCGGTCTCGATCACGCCAAGAATAACGGCGGTACCCGGCGGCACGTTCGTTCCACGACCAGCAACCGTCGCGGACACGTAGACTTGCTGACCTGCAACGGGCGTAAGACCCGTCTCCAACAGGACGTCGACCTGTGCACCTGTCGTGAAGATGTTCGCTGAACCGCCGGGCCCGATAGAACCGACGCCGTTGATACCGACAAGCCCCGCAAGATGTGGCGCCGAATCGGCCTGCGCGCGCACGAACGTGCCCGGTGCGGATATGCGCACGACTTCGCCGTGCACAACGAGCGTGCCTGTACCGTTTATCAGAGGCACATATGGAGAAGTAGTGGTGGACACGGTTTTACCTCCCGCACCCGCACGGTTTCTTGATCATCCGAACTGGTCGCGCACCGCGCCGACCAGCGCCAAGCGCCGGCCTCTTAGACCCCGAAGACGCAGCCGCAGCGATCCCGCCAATCGCCGCAAGCGCGCCCAGCACGCCGGCTGCGATTCCGATTCCGCTGGGCTTGTCGTTCGAGTTCATCACACCCTCCAAAACGCAAAACGGCGCCTAGCGAGAGCGAACCATCCGCCCACACGAGACGCCGGTTAATCCGGTCGTGCTGTTCGGCTTACGCCGTTATGTACTTACGTGATCGAGTAAGCTGTACGATCTTGCTTCTTACGCTTCTTCTCTTCGGCGATTTTCATCGCTTCAGATTCTGCCTCCTCAAGAGCTGCGCCACCGAGTGCGACAGTGTGGATGAGCTTGCCGATGATGAAGAGACCGACGACCGACACAGCCGCGATCCCGATCCACATGAACGTGTTACTCGGACCACCAGGCGCACTTGGCGGAGGCGTACCGGCCACGGCCGCACCCCACTTCTTGAACTTCGCGCCCCAATCGGCCGCCTGCGCTTGAAAATTGGCGACCTTGCTCTGCACGTCGCTCGTGAACCAACTCACCCACGAATTGAATTTGTTGGCGAACGTGCTGCCGTAGAACTGTTCCCAACTGTCTACGAACGCCTGAAAAGCGTCGCCGCTCCCTGTGGGAACCCTGCTTAACCAGGCTCCGCCGCGCTGGACGGTCTTCGCCAACGACGTGACGTAGGCATCCGTCTGCTGTGCAGCGTTTCGCAGATCAGGAGGTGTCGAAAAGAAGCCTGTCGACGCCGTAGTCGCGTCAGCTCCGAGTCCAGGTGCCAGGTATTCAACGTCGCCGACGTTCAAGAACATGGTGTCACCTGCTGAAGATGACGCCGAGAATGCCTCCCGCGAGCGCACCGATCACAGTGCCAAGCACACGCCGCTCGGGCGCCAAGAACGCCCCGAAGCCGGCGCCGAGCGCCATCGCCGTCGTGGCCCCGATGGATGTCGTGAGCGACAGATGCAGCGGAGGCATCGACGTCACGCCTGTGCTCGTCGCCGCGTCGCCGAAGCCGTTCATGGGCGTCATGACGCCGTTCTCGTAGAAGCGATACG
>DASZFS010000281.1:0-2174 GCA_035939575.1 Vicinamibacterales bacterium
CGCCAACAACGCCGACCGCAAGTCGGGGCACTGCCTCTTCGATGCACAGGACAGGGTCTGGGTCATCGACCACGGCCTCACGTTTCACACCGACGAAAAGCTGCGCACGGTGATCTGGGATTTCTCCGGCATGCCCCTGCCTGGCGACCTGTGCAGTGACCTCGAGCGCGCGCTCCTCGACCTGGAGCGCGGCGAGCTGGGCAGGACGATGCGGGACCTGATCAGCCCCGCCGAGCTGCGCGTCCTGAAACGACGCGTGCGCGGCGTCCTCGATCCGGGCTGGCGGTTCCCGGAGCCAGGCTCGGCATGGTCGATTCCCTGGCCTCCGGTGTGACCGTAGGGCTTCTGGTATCGTTCCCCGGCTTCATGCGGTTTCTCCGGGCCCTTGTCCTTTTGGTCCCAATCTGGCTTCTCCTGACTGCCGCTTCGTCCCCGTCACCAACTTCTAGCCCTTCGCCATCGCCTTCGCCTTCGCCAACACCTTCGCCATCCCCCTCCCCCACGCCGACGCCAGTCAATGCCTTCCTTTCTCTTGATGTGTCGACGGGCGATGTGAATACCCCGATCAATGTCACTGGTGGACAGTTCCTTCCCAACCAGCAGATCTCGCTCTACTGGGACCAGCCCGGCCACGTCGCCGGGGCGACGACGGCCGACGCCGGCGGCAGTTTCAACACTCGGGTGAAGCCGTTCGCGGGCGACGCCGCGGGCGTGCACCACCTCTGCGCGAGCGTGCAGCCGAATCCTTGCGCGAACTTCACGCTGCAGGGACCACAACCATCGCCGTCTCCATCACCCACGCCGAGCGAGTCGCCGTCCCCGACGCCGACGGCGACCATCACCGCATCGCCGACCTCGTCTCCGGTCGGGACCACGCTGAACGGATTCGACGTGATCTCCAGGCCGCCGTTCGTCTTCCTCCCCATCGCGGGTGCGGCGGCGATCGCGTTGGCGCTTGGGTTCTGGCTGTTCAGCGTGATGCGAAGGCCGCGCCAGGTCGTGTTTCCGTCCGCCGCGGTGGTGCACCGCGCCATGCGACCCGATTACTCGGCGGGATTCGGCACGCCGCCGTCCGCTGCGCCGGCGGAGGCTGAGCCGTCGGGGTGGCCCGAGGATGCCGTGCAGTCGCAGCCCCCTGCTGCGCAGCCCCAACCACCGCAATCGCAGCCTCAGCCGCCCGCCGAGGAGTCGCAGATCTCCAACGTCGAGTGGGGGCCGCCGGTCGAGTGGGGCACGGGTTCGGGGGACTGGGGATTTCCTGAGCCGCCGCCGGATGACTCGACCGACGCTCCGGAGCCGCGCGACTAGCCGGAAGCTCCCTGCCTGCGCCGCGCCGCGCGCAGGAGCCAGAGACGGTTGAGCCCGCCCTGGATCCCGTGAGGGAACAGCAGCATCGCGGCGATGAACACCACGCCGAAAAGCGCCAGCGGCAGCTGGTCGCGGATCGGACCGGGCAGCTTGAGCACGTCGTGGAGGGTGCCGATCCAGTCGGGGGCGAAGACGATGACGAGCGCGCCCCAGACCGCGCCTGGCAGCGTGCCAAGGCCGCCGATGACGATCGCCGCGAGAAGCTCGAGCGACAGCGTGAGCGGGAAGCTTCCGGGCGCGGCCAGGCTCGATGTGTACGCCATCAGCGACCCGGCCAGGCCCGCGCACGCACCACTGAGCACGAACGCGACAACCTGCGTCCGCGCGACACGGATGCCGTGCAGCGCCGACGCGACCTCGTCCTCGCGGATGGCGCGAAAGTCGCGACCGTAGCGCGTCCGCAAGAGATTCGCCAGCAGCACGAAGGTGATTGCCGCCGGAATCAGCCACACCCAGGCCATCCAAACCTCCTGCGGCACGGTGCTAAGAGCGTCCGGGCTCGACAGCGCAGGAACGTTGAGTCCCGCGTCGCCGCCGAAGACCCCCGAGAATCGCACCGCCACGCCCGGCAGCCCGACCGCGAGCCCGAGCGTCGCGCCGGCGAGATAGGGACCGCGCAGCCGCGCCGCGCCGGCCCCGACCGCGATCGAGCCGAGCGCGGTGACCAGGACAGCGGCGGCCATCACGATCGCCGGGTTCAGGTCCGTGTAGCGCTTGAGCAGAACCGCCGTCGTGTACGCGCCGATCGCCATGAGCGCGCCATGGCCGAGTGAAAGCTGCCCGTTGAGGCCGGTCAGGACAGTGAG
>DASZFS010000282.1:0-4310 GCA_035939575.1 Vicinamibacterales bacterium
CGATCTACGAGGGCAACGTCGCGACGGTTGACCGCCTCATGGCGCAACTCGCCCTTGCGACTGCCAGCCACTCACCCGAGAGCTAGCGACACACCAGTTCGCACCCATCGCTTGGCAACGTCGATTGCACGGAGCCTGGCCGCGGCCATCAGCGCGGCCTCGCTCGTTCGCTGTCGAGCGGCTTCACGCCGATAGTCCAGAAGAGCGGCACCGACTGGGGCGCGAAACAGATCTTGTCGTCGCACGCCTGGTATTCGAAGCGACCGGCGATTGCCAGACTCGTGACATCCTTCAGCGCCGCAGTGCCCTCCCTGGACGGATCGAGCGTCACGTTCTGCACGATGCGGAACGGGCGTTGATACACCGGGACGTGCTCGTTGAGCGGCTTGAAGAAGTAGTCCTCGGATTTCGGGTACTGCGGCGCATTGGCCACGAGGCCGGGCCGTGGCTCCACGTGCATCGCCACTGGCCGGTAGTCGTTTGCACCGGGTGCGTACACGTGCACGCGCGGGCCCGGCGTGACGTCGAGCACCAGCGAGAAGTGCGTGCCCTGCGCGGCGACCGCATCGGTGGCGTAGGACGTGACGGTGAGATGGGCGGCGGCGAGCCGTGTTGCCTGCGCGCTTACGTGCTGACCCAGTCGCACGAGGATACTCGACACGGTGTTCCGATCCTGATACGCCTCCTCAAAGAATCGGGAAGTGACGACGCCTCGTTGGTCGACGATGAACGTGCCGGGAAACGGATACCCGTACAACGGGTTCTTAGGGTCAACCGTGGCATTGAGGAGACCGTAGCGCTTGATCGTCTCCGATCCAGAGTCGGCCAGCAGCGGAAACGTGATGCCGCGACGTGCAGAGAAATCGGCCAGCACCGCGACGGGGTCGTAGCTGATCGCCACGAGGCCCAGTCCGGCGTGGCGAATCTCGGCGAGACGGCCTTGCAGCTCCACGAGCTGCGTCTTGCAGTACGGTCACCAGTCGGCTGAGCGGAAGAAGACGATCATCGCCCCCTTCGGACCCAGCGACGACTTCAATGAGTGCATTTGCCCGCGCTGATCGCGCAGGTTGAAATCTGGCAGGACAGCACCAACCTGAGGGCCAACGCTTTCAACGTGGACCCTTGCCGCGGGATTGCCGGACGGTGGCCCTTGCGCCTGACCGACGCCGATCGCGACGAGAAATCCGAGGACGAGCACGGCTCGAGCGCGGCAAAAGGGGCGGCGTATCGTCATAGTTTGATCAACGGATTTCGCGAGAAAACGCGAGGTTTACGAGCGCGGAGACGGAGGAGTCTCATCGACTCCCCGTCGCCGTGCATGCGCTTTTAGTTTCGATCCCGATCGCCGACCGACAAGATAGCCACTCCGTTGGCATTCGCCACGCCAACCGTAATCGGCGTCCCGGCCGCGGTGAGTTCACCGAAGATGTTGTAACTGAACAGCGACAGATGCGACTGGCCGGCGCCGTGGTCAATCACCCCGAGTAGGCCCGCGTCCGCGTCGAGGTCGGCCGGTGCGCCTCCAGTGGCAATGCTTGCCGCCACTGCGCTATCCACGAAGACATTGTTCCCGGTGCCAATCAAGCGGCTGATGGTCTTGCTGCCCGTGTTGGCGGTAAAAAGGTATTTCCCCACCCTGGTCATCCAGCAATCCGCCGCTTGGCCGGCGCCCGCGACCGACACAAACGCGCCGTTGCGGAACAGTCCGTCCTGACTGGAGTGTGCCAGGGTGATGACGGCCGTGCCGTCGGGATACACCGAGAAGCCGAACGGCGTTAGCGAGCCGGCGGGCGCTGATACCGCGACGGGAACCGCGCCAGTAATGGCCCCGTCGAGGAGTCGGACAACATCGACCGTGCCGGGATCAGGATCGGTCTTCAGGGTGACGAGCAGTTGCTGGTCGTTGATGACTCCCACTTGCGCCGTGCTCCCGTTCGGAGGAACGCCACCCCCTGCGAGCTCCAGTCCCGTCGTGCCATCCAGCCATGCCACTGTGTTCTGGTGGAGCGCGAACGAGTCAACGGTCGCCGAGCCCGCGACGTATAGATGATCGTTGCCGAAATCGACACTCACCGGCGCGCTGGTCGTGGAGACCACTTTATCGAAGGTCAAGCTGTCGCCGTCGCGCCTGAACACGGCGACGGTGTTGGATCCGTTGTTGACGGCCACGACCAGTTCACCCTCGTGTTGCTTCACCCCTCGCGCGTTCCCTCCCACGCCGCCCTTCCCGTGTGTCGACAGGGTTTGGAGCAACGCGTGGGTGTCGCCGTCGTATACGTTGATTCGGTTCTCGATCGGATCGTTGGTCATGGTGACCACCAGCGTGCGACCACGCTGTTCGGCGCGAGCGTTGGAGGCGCCGGCGGCGATGACCAGTACGACACTGCAGAGCGCAATTAGCCTAGACATGCTTCCCTCTTCCTTTCAGGTTTGAGTCCTGTTCACGGACGTGCGTCGGTTCCGATCGAAACGCAGCGTCCGATGGTGGAGATACCCGCTCGGCCGAAGAATATTCCTGGGAATCCGTCGGGAATATTTCCAGGGCCAGCGGGTATCCAGGTTCCAGGCGCCTGCCGTCGCCATTTCTGGCGGCGGCGCTCAAGTCTTGACACAGGAGATCGCGGATGGTGACAGTAGCGTTGTTCGGTGAGGTCGCCTCCGAACTGTTGGCCCAGCCGCCAACGATTGAGCAGGTCGATGTCCTGGCGGCAAAGCTGACAAAATAGCGGTTGATGGCACCGACGCCCCAGCCAGCCGTCGCCGACCAGGCGTGGGCTTCCTTCGAGGCCGAGGCCTTGCCGCACGTCGATCGGCTGTTCCGGCTGGCCATGTGGTTCGAGCGCGATCGGTCAGAGGCCGAAGATCTGGTACAGGAGACGATGATGCAGGCGCTTCAATCGTTTCACCGGTTCCAACCTGGCACGAACTGTCGTGCGTGGCTGACAACGATTCTTCAGCACACGCGAAGCAATCGGCGGCGTGCGCGCGGCCGGTCGCCGCTCGTCGAGGACCCCGACGACCAGATCGGACAGGCGACGCCCTTTGTGCCGCCGGTGCCACAACAGCTGACAGATGAGGATCTCCTCAGCGCGTTGAGGCGGATTCCCGCGTCGTTTCAAGAAGTCATCGTTCTCTGTGACGTGGAGGAGTTGACGTACAAGGAAATTGCTGAGGCGCTCGCGATTCCGCTCGGAACGGTGATGTCACGGCTCCACCGCGGTCGCGCGTTACTTCGCGCCGAGCTTGGTGCCGCGACACGTGCGTTCGGCGGTCGGCGCGTCGAAACCTGAGAAAACCCATGGAATGCCGCGACGTTCGTGAAATGGCCGATTCGTTTCTCGGTGAAGAGCTCCTCACCGAAACGAATCACGAGATCCTGCGTCACGTGGATGGGTGTCCGGTGTGCCGCGCCGATCTCGCCGCGCGCCGCGCGCTGCGCGGCCGCGTGCGACAGGCCTTTCAGGCCGCAGGCGACCTCAGTCCGAGCCCTGAATTCATCACGCAGCTACGGACGAAGCTTCAGGTCACGGCCCCTCGAGGACTGGCGCGTCGCGGTGTCAGACTCCAGGGATGGTGGGCGTTGGCTGCGACCGTACTGTTGGCGGTGGCGGTTGGTTTCGCGTATCGCAGCCGCGACTGGGTCACAGCGACGGGTGCGCTCGCGCGTGCCGCCGTCGGTGATCATCGGAATTGCGCCTTGCAGTTCCGGTTGGCCGAGAAGCCGATCTCGCTGGAAGAAGCTGCGCAACGGTACGGCGCCTCTTATCGCGTCCTCGAAAACCTGCCTGCAAATGACGTCATGACTGCGGCTGGTACGGCACATGTCCTCGAACGTCACTCGTGCGTCTACGGTGGGCGGCGATTCGCGCACATCGTGTTCGAGTATCGCGGCGAGCACGTATCGTTGCTCGTGACGGCTGTCGAAGGTGGCGCGCCGCTTGTGTTTCCAGGCGAAGCGCTCCCGCACGTCACGTCGACGGGGCGGATCGATGACATGTCAGTCGTGTCTTTTCGCGCGTCTCGTCAGATGGTCTTCTTGGCCGGGGACATTGCACAAGCGGACTTGATGCAGCTGGCTGATGCCGTTGCGGAGCCGCTCTATCGTGCCCTGGCCGCGGTGACTTCATAGACGCCGAGGCGGGTGCCGGGAATGAGGGCCACGGAAGTGTCTGGGATTATGGGGGATACCGTGTAAACTCATCCGTGGCCGATGTCCGGCTTCAGCGAAGGAGACAGTTCATGTCGAAGCGATTGCTCGCGATTGCCGCCGTCGCGGCGTTCGCCACAGGCGGAACATTCTCTGCGCAGAT
>DASZFS010000283.1:0-5302 GCA_035939575.1 Vicinamibacterales bacterium
CGGCTTGAGGCCGGCCTTCTTGAACTGGTCCTCGAGGTAGCGGACCGTCAGCTCTTCACCCCTGGTGCCCGGCGCGCGACCCTCGTACTCGTCGGACGACAGCACTTTCGTGTGCTGCAGCACGGCGCCCATATCGATGTCTGGCAGCCGTCCGATCGGGACCTGCTGGGGCGGGGCGGTCGACGGCGGCGGCGCCGCGGGGGGTGCACTTGTTTGCGAGCCGCACCCGGCGCAGGCACCGACGACGAGGGCGGCCAACAGCACATTACGCACAGGGGCATTCTGGCATTTCTTCGTCCGCCCGTCAGCTCCCGACGCCCATCAGGTCGAGCGTCGCGAGCGCGATGACCTTGGTCGCGGCGAGCAGGTCGTCAACCCGGCACGACTCGTCCGGCTGGTGGGCCAGTTCGAGCTCCCCGGGGCCGTACGCCACGCATTGCGGGACGCCGGCGATGCGGGCGACGTGCTTCTGGTCGTACGTCCCGGGGCTCGCAACGAGCCGGGCCGACCTCCCCAGCACCCGGCGGACGGCGCCGTTCAGCGCCGCGACGAGCGGCGAATCGTCCGGCGTCTGCACCGGCTCGACGACCATCAAGTCGCGCAGCTCGTAGTCGGCGCCTGGCGATCCCAGCGTTCGCGCGACGAGCGCGGCGATCTCGTTGCGCGCCGCCTCGATGCCCTCCTCGATGAGAAAGCGGCGATCGAACACCGCGCGGCACCGGTCGGCGACGCACGGCGTCTGGATGCCGTCCACCCGCTGCCCGCCTTCGATCGCGTTGACGTTGATGGTCGCGTGGCGCGCGCTGTCCGGGACGACCGGCATCGCCGTCAGACGGCCGGACAAGACGGGCAACAGCTCGCGCCGCACGGCCGCCAGCACGTCGCCCATCCGGTCAATCGCGCTGACACCCAGAAAAGGCATGCTGCCGTGTGCCGTCCGTCCGCGCGTCGTCAACTCGAACCAGTAGACACCGCGGTGGCCGATGCAGATGCGATCGACGTTCAGCGGCTCGGGGATGATGACGAAATCGGTCCGCGCTCTCGAGATCCGCCCGAGCTCGGCGAGGTGGGCCACCCCCGCGAAGCCGCCGCTCTCTTCGTCGACCGTGCCGCTGATCTCGATCACGCCGGGCAGCGCGAGACCGGCCCGCGCGATGGCCTCAGCGGCGAACACCGCCGCCGCAAGGCCAGCCTTCATGTCGCAGACACCGCGGCCGAAGATGCGGCCGCCCCGCACGACGCCCGCAAACGGATCGACGGTCCAGCCGTCGCCCGGCGGCACCACATCGAAGTGCCCGTTCAGATGAACCACCGGCCCCACGCCCGATCCGCGTCGCGATCCCACGACGTTGACGCGCGGATGGCGCGCCGTGTGCTCGGGCCGGCCGTCGGCGGCGATGTACTCGACGTCGTAGCCTCGGCGCGTCAGGTCGTCGCCGATGAAGTGCGCGCAGGCGTCGTAGTGATCGCCGGGCGGATTCACGGTCGGAATGCGGACGAGATCCTGCGTGTACCGCACAATTTCGCCCGCGGCGGCATCAACCTCCGCCGCGACGCGATCGATCGGATGAGGCGCGGGATGCATCCGTAAGGCGTCTAAAATACCCCAATGCGTCTTCGCGTGGTCGCCGCCGCGCTTCTCGCAGCCGCCGCAAGTCGGGGATTCGTCGCCGCGGAGAACAACGCGACGCTAACCGCGGTGCCGGGCATCAAGGTTGGCCACCGCACGCTGACCGAGCGCCCGACAGGCTGCACGGTCGTGCTCGCAGAGGCCGGCGCGACTGCCGGCGTCGACGTCCGCGGTGCCGCCCCTGCCACGCGCGAGACCGACCTGCTCGAGCCGGTCGATCTCGTCGACAAGATTCACGCCGTCGTGCTGTCGGGCGGCAGCGCCTTCGGGCTCGACTCCGCGAGCGGCGTCATGAAGTACCTGGAGGACAAGAACATCGGCTTTGCGTTCGGCGGCGCACACGTCCCGACCGTGCCCGGCGCGTCCCTGTTCGACCTGCCGGTGGGCAACCCGCGGATCCGCCCGACGGCCGACTGCGGGTACCGCGCGTCGCAGAGCGCGACATCGGATCCGGTCGCAGAAGGCAGCGTGGGCGCAGGTGCAGGCGCGACCATCGGCAAATCGGCGGGGATGGCGCACGCCATGAAAGGTGGCATCGGGACCGCCGCCATCACCCTTCCCGACGGCCTCATCGTCGCGGCGCTGGTCGCGGTCAACGCGGCCGGGGACATCATCGACCCGGCGACGGGCCAGGTCGTCGCCGGAGCGCGTGCCGACGACGGGAAGACGTTTCTCGACGCGCGCAAGCTGATGCGGGCTGGCGTGCCGCGGCCCGTGGCCCCGCGCGAGAACACGACGCTCGGCGTTATCGCCACGAACGCGACGCTCACCAAGACGCAGGCGAAGCGCGTCGCGCAGATGGCGCACGACGGCTTCGCCCGCGCCATCTACCCGAGTCACACGAGCGGCGACGGCGACACGATCTTCGCGCTCGCGACCGGCGTGAAGCCCGCCACGCCCGGCGCCCCAGGCGCCCCAGGCGCCCCAGGCGTTGACGAGACGAGCCGGATCGGATCGCTGGCGGCGCTGGCGATGTCGGACGCGATTCTCCGCGCCGTTCGACAGGCCACCGGGGTCCCAGGGTTCCCGGCGCTCCGCGATCTCAAGTGAGCCTCCACCTCGTCGTCCTCAGCGTGTACTCGCTGGGGCTGATGGCGCTCGGTCTCTGGTTCGGGCGGCGCGTGCGTGGCGCGTCGGACTTTTTCGTCGCAGGACGACAACTCGGCCCCGGGCTCATCTTTTCGACGCTGCTGGCAGCCAACATCGGCGCAGGGTCCACGGTCGGCGCGACCGCGCAGGGCTATCTCGACGGCGTCGCCGCATGGTGGTGGGTCGGATCGGCGGCCATCGGATCGAGCGCCCTTGCGCTCTGGATCGGCCCCGCGATCCGCCGCGTCTCGGCGCGACACGATCTCCGGACGGTCGGCGACTACCTGGAATTCCGCTACGACCGGCGAGTGCGCGCCGTCGTGTCGATCCTCCTCTGGATCGGATCGATCTTTATCCTCGCCTCGCAGCTCATTGGCATCGGCGCGATCCTCGAGGCCGTCGCGGGGATGCCCTCGGCGATCGGCTGTGCCATCGGCGGCCTCGTCATCACGGTGTACTTCATGGCCGGGGGACTCCTGACGTCCGCCCGCGTCAATGTCGTGCAGTTGACGGTCAAGCTGGCCGGCTTTGCGGTGGCAGTCCCGCTGGCTCTCAGCGCGGCGGGAGGGTGGACGGGACTGCGCCACGTGCACGCCGACGCCGCCGACTACTGGACGTTCTGGCGGCCGAACGTCGCCCTCGGGTTCTTCTTCTCCTTCGCGCCCGCGTTCATCGTGTCGCCGGGCCTGCTCCAGAAGATCTTCGGCGCGAGGGACGATGCCGCGGTGCGCGTCGGCGTCGGGCTCAACGCGCTCGGGCTCTTCCTGTATGCCGGAGCGCCGGTGGCCCTCGGGATCGCCGCGCGCGCGCTGTTCCCGTCGCTGGCCGACAGCCAGCTGGCGCTGCCGCTCATCCTGCTGCGTGCCGTGCCGCCGCTCGTCGGCGCTCTGGGCCTGGCCGCCGTGTTCTCCGCAGAGATCAGCGCCGCCGACGCGGTCCTGCTGATGCTGACGACATCGCTGTCGCAGGATCTCTACAAGCGGTTTCTTGCGCCCGACGCCAGCGACGCGCGGATCCTCCGGGTCGCGCGTCTCGCCACGGTGGCGAGTGGGGTTCTCGGTGTCGCCCTGGCCGTCACCGCCGCCAGCATCGTCGAGGTTCTGAAGATCTTCTATACGCTGCTTACCGTGAGCCTCTTCGTCCCGATCGTCGGCGGCCTGTACCTTCCGCGAACGACAACGCGCGACGCGCTGGTGTCCATCGCGGCGGGCGTGTCGGGCATGCTGGTGATTCAGGCCGCGCAGGCCGCGACTTCCGGCAGCGGCTGGGGCATCATGACGCCGGCGCTCGGCGGCCTGATGCTGGCCGTGGCGGGCTGGACGTGTTCGTATCTTTCACCTCAGAGGAGTGTCTGATGGCGTCGTTTCGAGTAGCGGTCATCGCCGGTGACGGCATCGGCCGCGAGGTTATTCCCGCGGGGATCCTGGCGCTCCAGGCCGCCGCACAGGGCACCGACGTGGCGTTGTCGTTTACCGAGCTCGGGTGGGGCAGCGACTTCTACCGGCAGCACCAGCGCATGATGCCCGAGGACGCGTTCGCGGAGCTCGCGCGCTACGATGCGATCTACCTCGGTGCGATTGGAGCGCCCGGTGTCCCCGACGGGGTCTCGGCAGGAATGATCCTCGCAATCCGGCAGCGCTTCGACCAGTACGTGAATCTTCGCCCGATGCGGCTGCTGCCAGGGCTGTCCTCGCCGCTCGCCGGCCGGGGGCCGCGGGAGATCGACATGATCTGCGTCCGCGAGAACTCCGAAGGCGAGTACGCCGGCGTTGGCGGGCGGGTTCACGTCGGCACGCCGCGCGAGGTCGCGCAGCAGACGGGCGTGTTTACGCGCGCCGGCATCGAGCGCATCCTGCGCTACGGCTTCGAGCTGGCCGCGTCCCGCCCGCGGAAACTTCTGGCCAGCGCGACCAAGTCGAATGCGCTCACCTACTCGATGGTGCTGTGGGACGAGGTGGCCGACGCGGTCAGGCGGGACTACCCCGGCGTCGAGTACCGCAAGTACCACGTCGACGCGCTTGCGGCGCGGATGGTGACGCATCCGCAGACGCTCGACGTGATGGTAACCTCGAACCTCTTCGGCGACATCCTCACGGACATCGGATCAGCAATCTCCGGAAGCCTCGGCATTGCGCCCGGCGCGAACATCAACCCGGCGCGGACGTTTCCGTCGATGTTCGAGCCGATCCACGGATCGGCGCCCGATATTGCCGGACGCGGCATTGCCAACCCGATCGGCGCCATCTGGGCCGGCGCCCTGATGCTCGATCACCTGGGACGCCGCGACCTCCATGACAAGGTCGTCGGCGCGATCGAGCGCGTCGTCGCGAGCGGGAAGACACTCACACCCGACCTCGGCGGCACCGCGACCACGCGTGAAGTCGCCGACGCGGTGACGGAAGCCCTCGCAATCTGAGGCGGGTGCAAACTCTGAGGCGGGCTGAAGACTCTCAAGTGGGCTGCAGACTCTCAAGTGGGCTGAAGACTCTGAAGTGGGCTGAAGACTCTGAAGTGGGCTGAAGACTCTGAAGTGGGCTGAAGACTCTGAAGTGGGCTGAAGACTCTGAAGTGGGCTGAAGACTC
>DASZFS010000284.1:0-8979 GCA_035939575.1 Vicinamibacterales bacterium
CGTTGATGCCTCGCTCGGGCTACTCAGGCCCTCGCTCGGCATAGCCGCAGGCGCTTTTCCACCGGCGCTGGGGCGCTTTTCCACTGCTCTCTGCATCGTTCATGCGACCGTGGTGGTCGGCGGAGCGCCGTTGAGATCGAACTCGCCGGTGCTGTCGCCGAACGACGGCATGTCATCGAGACCCAGCTTGTGCAGCACCGACAGCATCACGTTGGCGACCGGCGTGCCATCCGGCGCCCGGTGATGCAGCCCGCCCTTGAGGGCGCCACCCGCGTGGCCGGCGAGGAACAGCGGCACGCGCTTGTGGTTGTGCAGGTTCGAGTCGCCCATGGGCGACCCGTAGATGACCAGCGTGTTCTCGAGCAGGTTGCTGTCGCCGTCCGGCGTGTTCTTCAGCTTCTCGAGGAGATACGGGATCATGCTGACGTGGTACGCGTTGATCTTCGAGAAGTCAACGATGCGGTCCTCGCGCTCGCCGTGGTGCGACGAGGAGTGGAACGCGCCCTTGAAGCCGCTTTCGGGATAGGTGCGGTTCGACGCGTCGCGACCGAGCTTGAACGCGAAGACGCGCGTGATATCCGACGCGAACGCGAGCGCCTGCAGGTCGAACATCAGCTTGACGTGCTCGGAGAACGAATCGGGCACACCGATCGGCGCGCCGGGCAGCTCGCGCGTCTCGCCGCTCCGGTTCAGGGCCTCGACTTTCTGGATGCGGCGCTCGATCTCGCGCACGTTGTCGAGGTAGTCGCTCATGCGCGCGCGATCCGCCGCGCCCAGCTCCTTCTGGAGCCGCGCCACCGAGCCCGACAACCAGTCGAGGATGCTCCGATCCTCCGCGCGGCGCTCGCGACGCTCGCCCGGCGTCGCACCCACGCCGAACAGCTGGTCGAACACGACACGCGGGTCGCGGACCATCGGCAGCGGCGTGTCGGGCGTTCCCGGCTTGTCCGAACCGATCCAGCTGATCGAGTCCGTATACGTGCAGGAGTAGCCATACGAACAGCCGCCCGCCTGGTCGACGTTCTCGATACACAGCTGCATCGACGGGATGGCGGTGTCCTGCCCGAACTTCCTCGCGTAGTACTGATCCAGCGACGTGCCGACGTGCACGTCGGACCCCTGCGTCTGCTTCGGATGCATCTGCGTGAGGAAGACGGCGCTCGACCGGAAGTGGTCGCCGCCGATTTCCGGCGCCGTGAACGCTTCCGCGTTGCGGACGTCGCAGTTGCTCACGATGGTGACGTGATCGCGAAACGGCTCGAGGGAGCTCAGGCTGGTCGCCGACAGGTCGAAGTCGCGGCCGACGCCCGCCGGCGCCCACAGGTTCTTCTTGATGCCGATCTGGGAGCTGCCGGCCGAGCCGTGCACCATCTCCACGGCGACGAGGCGGACCTTCTTGCCCGCCGTCGCGCCGAACGCGCTCCGCGCGGGAACCATCGCTTCCAGGAACGGCAGCGCCATCGTCACGCCCATGCCCTTGAGGACGGTGCGGCGCGACAGGTGCTTCTGCGTCAGGAACATCGGAACTCTCCTTATGTGCCGTTATCGCGAACTTGCGTCCGTGCTCATCGCCTTCGGGGGCTCGACCTTCGCCATCCGGAACGCCCCGCTGTTGACCACGCCCAGGATGAACGCCGACATCTTGTTGTCGTGCTTCGCCGCGTCTCGCACAATCGCGCGGACCGCCGGCATGTCCGCGTACTCCACGCGCCGGCCAATCGCGTAGGTCAAGAGGTTCTCCGCGAAGCTCCGAAGGACCATGTCCTGGTGCCGCAGCAGCGCGTCGCGCAGACCGGACGGGCCGTTGATCTTCGTGCCGTCGTACAGGTCGCCGACCACGTCGACCGCGACCTCGTTGTCCTTGATGCGCCAGGCGCCGGTCGCGTCGAAGTTCTCCAGCGACAGCCCGAGTGGATCGATGAAGCGATGGCACGCGTTGCAGGTCGGGTTCTTGCGATGCTGCTCCATGCGCTGCCGCGTCGACAGCAGGGTTCCGCCCTCGTTCGCCTTGACCGAGTCGTCCAGCGCCGGGACATCGGGTGGCGGCGGTGGCGGCGGCGTGCCGAGCAGCACGTCCATCACCCACTTGCCGCGCAGCACCGGCGAGGTCCTGTCCGCGACCGACGTGGACACCAGCACGCTGCCCTGGCCGAGGATGCCGTAGCGGTAGTCGGGCATCTGCACGCGGCGGAACTGGTTGCCCGTCACAGCGGGAATGCCGTAGTGCTTCGCGAGGCGCTCGTTGACGAACGAATAATTCGCGGTGATGAGGTCGAGCACGCTCCGGTCCTCGCGGACGAGGCTGTCGAAGAACAGCTCGGTCTCCCGAATCATCGACTGTGCCAGCGTGTCGTCGTACTGCGGAAAGAGAAGATAATCGGGGATCATCTTCTCGAGATCCTGCAGACGGAGCCACTGGCTGGCGAACCGGGTCGACAACGCCTCCGATCGCTGGTCGGCGAGCAGGCGGCGGACCTGTTTCTCGACGCCCAGTGAGGTGTGGAGCCCACCGTTGGAGGCCGTTTTTATCAGCTCGGCGTCCGGTCCCGTGCCCCAGAGGAAGAAGGAGAGCCGCGACGCCAGCTCTTGATCGCTGATGCGGTAGCTTCCCGCAGCGGCGCGGAGCTGGTTCGGGGGCGCCTGCTCGAGGCGGAACAGGAACCGCGGACTGACGAGGATCGACTGTACCGCCAACCGTATGGCATTCTCGAAATCGCCGGTCTTGCGCCCGCGCGCGTAGAACTCCAGCGCGTCCTGAATGTCGTCCGGCGTGGCCTCGCCGCGATACGCCTGCGCGGTGAGGTTCTTGACGATCTGCGCGGCGCAGGTCTCTTCCTGCGGCGCGTCGAGCGGCCGGCACGTGAAGATCCGTTTGCGGCTCGGCGTCTCGGACACGCCAGTGACGACCGACGGGCCGATGATGGCCATGTCGCGCATGTGCGGCAGCGCGGTGACGCCATAGCTGATATTGACGTCGGCCAGGGTGTTCTCGAGCGGCGCGATGAGGTCGTCCACCGGTCCGTCGAGATGCTGGATGAACGCGACCGACACGCGCTGCGGCCCGGCCTTGATATGCACGGGCGGCGTCTTCAGCTCGAGGCCGTTCGCGCCGCCGTTCTGCCCGAAGTCGGTCTCGCTCATCGACGGGCTGACGTCGAGCAGCGCGATACGGTCGCCGTTCACAGAGACATCCACCTGCTCCTTGATGTTCATCGTGAGCATCGAGTAGCGGCCGTAGATGCCGCCAAGCGGCTCGTTGTGCATCGACACCTTGATGACGTAATCGCCATCCGCGGGGAAGATATGCGTGACCGACGTCCCGCCGCGTGTGCCCATCGGCGTCCCGTCGACGTGGCGCATCTGCGAGGCGGTGCGTCCGATCTTGTATGTGACCGACGTCGGGCTGGCGCCGCGATCGCCGACGGCGAGGCGGCTGATCTGGCTCGCCGCACGCAGATAGCCTTCCATCAGCGTCGGCGAAAAGTTCTGGACGTCGGAGATGTTGTCGAAGCCGCTGCTGATGGTGTCCGGCGGCAGGAACGAGTTGACGTCCATGTCCAGACCGAGGAGGTCGTGAACGGCGCGCGCGTACTCGGCGCGGTTCAAGCGCTGGAACGGACGCCATCCTGGATTTGGATTCACCGCCGCGCCCGCGTCGATCTTCGTCTCGAGCGCGTTGACAAAGGAGGAGATCGTCGCGGCATCGGGACGCCGAGCGCCGGGCGGCGGCATCATGCCCGCCCGCAGCTTGCGGATCATCTTCTCGGCAAGCTCGGCGTTTTTGTCGATCTTGGCGCCGTCGAATCCGGCCAGGACGAGCTGACCGGCATGTCCCTTTTCGCTATGGCATGCGGCGCAGTACTGCCCGACCAGCTGATTCTGCGACTCGACCGGGAGCCCGGCCGGAGAAGCGGCAACACCCGACGCCGGCGACTGATGAGCCGTCGCCATTTTCACCGCGGGCGTCGTAGCAGGCGCTGACGCCTGCGACGTCGCCACATGCGGCCTCGTCGCTTGTTGCGCGGTCGTGCCGGCACCCAGAACTGCTGCCGCCACAACCGTATACACGAGCTTCTTCATGCTCCCCCCATTACACCGGCACGAAGTGTATCAATCAAAAGTATAGGCTGGTTCGGGATCAAATAAAGGTACTTTGTCGTCGCTAAATGTCAATAAATGTAACATTTAGCGGCTTACGCGGGCCCATCAGCGCCTGCGAAAACATGCCTTGCGGAGTCAGGAGCTCGACCAGCGCTGGAACGGTTCCTGGCTCCCCCAGCGCAGGTGTTTAGGGCGCTTACCAGAATACAACCGTGACCTGGCTCGTCTAGACGCAGCCGGCAAAGACACGGCAAACGTGCCGGGGCTCGAGTTGGGCTCGAGCCTCGACACATTCCTCGACGTGATCGGCTATTGGTTGTTGGTCGCGGCAGGCTCGGCGAGGAGCTTCTCGACGAGCGCCGTAATGGCTTCCTTGGCTTCGGTGTGGAACGTTCCGCTTGCCTTGCCGGGGAACCCGGCGTGCGCGCTCCGGACCCGGCCGTCGCGGCCCAGGAAAAAGGTCGTCGGAAACGAGTTCAGGTTCACCGCCTGCGGCAGCTTGTCGTTCAGCTCCTTGGGCTCACCGGGCAGCAGCACGGTGTAGTCAACGCCATAGCGCTTCATGAAGGCGCGGAGCCGGACCGGGTTCTTGAGCTGCGCTTCCTCCTCGAACGACAGGCTCACGATCTCGAGGCCGCGCGCCTTGTACTTCTTGTAGAGGTCGACGAGAAACGGGGTTTCGTCGTGGCAGTTCGGACACCAGCTGCCCGAGATGCTCACGATCACGACGCGGCCGCGGAAGCGAGGATCGGCGTTCGACACGAGACGGCCCTCGAGATCCGGGAAGCTGAAACGGAGCGGCTCGGTCGGATCCTTGACGCTCGTAAAGCGTGAGGGATCGCTCGGCTGCGGCAGCCCGCGCGCGAGCGCCTGATCGGCGCGAATCGCGGTCAGCGGCGCCTCGCGATTCTGCACGACCGCCAGCGTCCCGTCGGGGCGCGGAGACAGCTCGAGCCGCAGGGGACGGGCGCCAGAAAAGTGGCTCAAGACGAACGACCCGTCGTGATAGGCGCCTGTCAGCGTGCCGGTGTCGCCGTCGATCCGCAGAATCACCGCCGACGCCTCGGCGCCTGATTGCCGAACGATCAACTGCCACGCCGCTTCACCTTTCGTGCTCTTGACCTGGATGTTCCAGAGGCCCGAGATCGGTGGGATGCGGGCGTCGCCCACTTCGATTGCCTTGAAGCGCGTCGCGCGAAACGGGTACGGCGCGCCGCGCGTTCCGCGCGTGTATTGGCCTTCGAGGCGTCCTTTGTCCAGCACCGCTTCGAGCCGCGTCCCGTACTCGTCGAAGTTGAGCACGAGCTTGCCGTTGGCGAACCCGCCGCTCGTCGACGTCACTTTCTCATCGCCATTGAAGAACGCGCCTTTCGGCGCGGCGCAGGGCGCCTTCGGTCCTGCGCACTCGATCTCAAAGCGGAACGGCACGTCGACCTTCACCAGCTGCGCTGGCTCCGCTCCAGGCGGGCCGGTTGTGATCACAACCGTCGCGTCCCACAGGCCCGCCGGGGACGCGACGCTTTGGCCGAGTGCGTCCGCGGCCCAGCCGAAGGTACCGGCCGCGGCCAGCGCGGCAGTCATCGTTTGCAGGGCCCGCAGCGCCGTGTTCTGTCTGGTCATCGGAACTCCTTTAGGACTCCGGGGGCCCCTATCCCCCGGTCTCAAAAACAAAAAAGGCCCGGAAGGTTTGCGCCTTCCAGGCCTGTCCGGCTGTGCTCGGGTTCCTGAGTCGCAACTCTGTCAGGCAGTGAACCTCGTGGACGCAGCCCAGCCCAGGCCGGAGGCGAATCCGGCCGGACAACACGAGCAGCCACAACAGATGCACAACATCGCAATCCATTTAGCGCCTGCGCCAGGCGGCTTGTCAAGCGCGACCCCCGGAGGGTGCGCGTCGGCTATCCTTAGGGGCTGATGGCGCGCTACCGGCTCGCTGGACTCGCTGGCCTGTTCGCCCTGACCGTCACGGCTCTCGTCACAAATCTCCACGCCCGTTCACTCCGGGGGCCCCTTCCCCCCGGTCGCACGGCCCCGCCGCCGCAACAGGGGCTCAAAGACGATCGGCCGTTCAAGTCGGGCGTCGAGATCATCAGCATCACCGCGACGGTCACCGACGCGGAGGGTCACCTCGTGACGGGGCTGCCGCGCGAGGCGTTCGAGGTGTTCGAGGACGGCGAGCGCCAGGTCGTCTCGCAATTCACGAACGAGCGCGTGCCGGTGGGACTGGGCGTCCTGCTCGACGTCAGCGACAGCATGTTCGGCACGCGCATTCGCGATGCGCGCGCGGCCGTCGACCGCTTCCTGTTCGTGCTGCTGGATCCGGGAGACGAGTTTTTCGTCTTCGCGTTCAACCACCGCCCCAAGCCACTGACCGGCTGGACCCACGCGCAGAGCGAGGTCGAGGCCGCGCTCGCGGGCGTCCGGCCGTCGGGCGGCACCGCCATCTACGACACCATCCTCGAGTCGCTCCCCCTCATGGAGAAGCGGGCGCGGCAGCGCGCCGCCATCCTGGTCATCTCGGACGGCGCCGACACAGCGAGCAACGCATCTCTCAGGGACGTACGGTCGGCGCTGCTGCGCAGCGACGCGTTCGTTTACGCGATCGCCATTGACTCCCCCGAGCACTACGCGATCAACGCGCGCGTCAACGTCGACACGCTCCGGGAAATGACCGCTGAGAGCGGCGGGCGTACCGAGGTCGTGCAGACGTCGGCGGACCTCGAGACCGCGACGTCGCGGATCGCGGAGGAGCTGAACCACCAGTACGTGCTCGGCTACTCGTCCACGCATCCGGCGGACGGCCACTTCCACAGCATCCGCGTCCGCGCCTCCGGCTACCGCGTCAATTCCAGACACGGCTATATCCGATAGCCAGGGTTCTCAGGGTTCGCGAGGTTCGCGGGGTCCTCGGCGTCCGATGGGTCAGCATTACTTGACTGGGTCAACTAGATTGTTGACAATGTCATGCAATGTCACACAAGGCGACGCATCGGTCGAACCGCCCCGCGCTGCCGGCCGCCACCGTGGACGCCGTCCGCGCATTCAACCGCTTCTATACGCGGCGCATCGGCGCCCTCGGCCACCACCTGCTCGACAGCCCGTACTCGTTGTCCGAGGCCCGCGTGCTCTACGAGCTCGCCCATCGTGACAACGCGACTGCCGCAGACCTCGCGCGCGATTTGAGCGTCGACGCCGGATACCTCAGCCGAATCCTCCGGCGGTTCCAGACGCGCGGCCTGCTGGAGCGCTCCCCCTGCGCGGATGACGGCCGGAGCAGGCTGCTCCGGCTGACCGCGCGCGGGCGTCAGGCCTTCACCCCGCTCGATTCGCGCGCGCGGCGCGAGGTCTCGGCAATGCTCGACCCGCTGCCCCATGCGGGACGCCAAGACGTGGTCGCCGCCATGGAGACAATTGAACGCCTGCTGGACGGCCGACCAGAGGCTAGCGGCGTGCCCTTCGTGCTGCGTCCACACCAGCCGGGAGACATGGGCTGGGTCGTCCATCGCCACGGGGCGCTCTACGCGCAGGAGTGGGGATACAACCAGGAGTTCGAAGCACTCGTCGCGCGGATCGTGGCGGATTTCCTCGACCATTTCGATCCCGCGCGCGAGCAATGCTGGATCGCCGAGCGGAATGGCGCGATCATCGGGTCAGTGTTCCTGGTGAGCAAGTCCAAGACGGTCGCCAAGCTCCGGCTCCTCCTGGTCGAGCCGTCCGCGCGAGGCCTGGGCCTCGGGCACCGGCTGGTCGCGGAGTGCATCCGGTTCGCGCGCCAGGCGGGCTATCGGACGATCGCGCTCTGGACCCAGAGTGAGCTCCGCGCCGCGCGTCATCTCTACAAGGAGGCCGGTTTCGTCTGCGTCGAGAAGAAGCCCCATCGCAGCTTCGGCAAGGATCTGGTTGCAGAGACGTGGGAATTAAAGCTCTGACCCTCGCCGGCGCCGTCGCTGTGTCCGCCGGCTTGGGCGCCGCTGCCGATCCTGCGCTCATCGGCGTCGAGGTGTCGGCGCGCGCGGTCCAACCTGGCGAGCTCGTAGTCATGACAATCTCAACAAAGCCAATTTCCCCGGCGACCGACACCACCGCCCCCCGCGTGCGAGCCTTCGACCACGACCTCCCGGCGTTCGCCCTCGGGCCGAGCCGATGGCGAGTGCTGATCGGACTCGATCTGGATGTGAAAGCCGGCAGCCATATGGTCACCATCGACGCGGGCCGCGCGCACCGGACCGAAGCGCTCCTCGTTCGGCCCAAGCGCTTTCCGACGCGTCGACTCACCGTCGATCCAGGCTTCGTGACGCCGCCGCCGGAGGCCGCCGATCGAATCGCCGGGGATGCGCGGCTGCTCGCCCGAGCCTGGGAATCATCAGCCCATGAGCGGCTCTGGTCCGAACCGTTCGCGCGGCCCGTGCGCGAGGTGGCCAACAGCGCGTTCGGCACCCGAAGCATCTTCAACGGTCTCCCGCGCAACGCGCACGGCGGCGCCGACTTCCTCAGCCCGGCGGGCACGGCGATTCGCGCGCCAAACGCGGGGCGGGTGCTGATCGCGCGCGATCTTTATTACTCAGGGAACACGATCGTCATCGACCATGGCCTCGGCCTCTTCTCGACGCTGGCCCACCTCTCGGCTTTCGATGTCCATGAGGGCGATACCGTGACGCGCCTGCAGCCGCTCGGCCGCGTGGGCGCGACCGGACGCGTCACCGGACCGCATCTGCACTGGGCGATACGCGCCGGCGGCGCGCGCGTGGATCCGCTCTCGCTCCTCGCCGTGCTCGGCGCCGGCAATTAGAGCGACACTGATGATTCATCTGATCAGAATCGGGGCCGAAGACTCATGGCCGCCTGCAGGGGGAGGGGCTGAAGACTCATCGTCGCGGGGGG
>DASZFS010000285.1:0-6274 GCA_035939575.1 Vicinamibacterales bacterium
ATACCAAGCGCGTCGACGTTATAGGGCGGATCACAGTCCCGACGTCGCGCTTTCTTCGACGGCCGGCCATGGCCTCCCCCGCTGCGGATCGTCTTGTGCGACTTTTCCTCCGTGATGGCTGGGGCGTCCAACGGTGGCACCGGGAGCGAGGGGCCGACGACGAGGACAGGCGCGGCCGGCGGCGCGGCGACGCGCGAGGACGGCGATCTCTCGTCGCCTGGCGCGGCGGCGGCGCCGTTCGTCGCGAGGCGCGGCGCCTGTCGCGTCTCGACCGCCACGATCGCCGCCGTCGCGGCGACCAAGGCGAGTCCGATCGCGATCGCCGGCCACCGCCTCTTCCCCGCGGGGGCCTCGAAGCTCTGCCGTTCCAGCGCGGCCACTTTCGCCGCGCGCTCGCCGAGCGTCGTGGCGGCGATCTGCGCGGCCCATTCACCCACCTCGCGCGGCAGCATCATCGGCGCCGCGCTCTCGACAGCGATGGCGTAGGCGCGTGCAGTGGCGTAGCGGCGGGCGGGGTCGCGTTCCAGCGCGCGCATCACCACGTCGTCCAGATCCTCAGCGAGCTCAGGGACCATCGCCGAGGGCGGCTGGATCGTCCCCGAGAGAATGCGGCCCATCACCTCGCCGACATCGTTGCCCGGAAACAGCCGCCGCCCCGTGAGCGCCTCCCAGTGCACGATGCCCGCCGCGAAAACGTCGGCGCGTCGATCGACCGGCCCGCCGCTCAGCTGCTCGGGCGCCATGTAGGCGAGCTTGCCTTTCAGCTGACCGTCACGCGTGGTGTGGAGTCGACTGGCGGCCTTGGCCACGCCGAAGTCGAGAACGCGCGCCACCCCGTCGACGCCAATCAAGATGTTCTGCGGGCTGACGTCACGGTGAACCATGCCTAGGGCTTCACCCGACACGTCGCGCGCTTCGTGCGCGGCGTGCAGCCCGTGCAGCGCGCCCGCCATGATCGTGCCGATGAGCCCAGGATCCAGCAGGCCGCCGGCGTGGCCGCCCTGCTGGGCGGCGACGCGCAGCAGCTTCGACAACGACTCGCCCGGAACATATTCCATCACCAGGAGCAGCTCGCCGTCTTGCGCAATCACGTCGAGCGTCGACACCACGTTCGGATGCTGGATGCGCGAGGCCAGCCGCGCCTCGTTCATGAACATGGAGACGAATTCCGGCTCCTTGGCGAACTGAGGGTGCATGCGCTTGATGGCCACGGTCCTCGCGAAACCGGCCGGACCGAGGAGGCGTCCCAGGTGAACGGTCGCCATGCCGCCCGATGCCACTTCGTCGAAGAGCAGATAGCGCCCGACCACTCTCGGAGAAGCGTCGCCGCGCCGAGCCTCCATCGTCGTCAGTCTAGCGCGAAGGCTATCGAACCGGCTATCCTGGGCCGGGTGCGAACGCGTTCTTTCCCTGCCTGGTGGGTGCTGCTGGGCCTCGCCGCGCGCGCGCAAGCTGCGGACTCTCCCAACGCCTGCGCCGCGGCCTACGAGAAGGCGCAGGAGCGGCGCCTCGACGGCGACCTGCTGGGCGCGCGCGAGCGGCTCTTGGAATGTGCCGCGCCTGGCTGCGCCGCCTTCATCCAACGCGACTGCGCGCGCTGGCTGGGCGAGGTGGAGACCGCGCTGCCGACAGTCGTCGTCCTGGCGCGCGACGTGGACGGCCACGATCTGACGACGGTGACGGTCGGGAGCGACGGCGTGCCGCTGGCCGCCGAGCTGGACGCGCGGCCCATCACTCTCAATCCCGGGAAGCATCGCCTGACGTTCGAATCGGCGGGGCTGTCGTCGGCGCCGGTCGACGTCTTGCTGGTTCAGGGCCAGAAGAATCGTGTGGTCGAGGTGGTGCTGTCGGCGCCGGCTGCGCGGGCCAAGACGTCACCCGCCGCCTTTCCGAGGGCAACCTCTGTGGCCGGAGCGCTGACGCTCGCTGGTTTGCTGACGTTCGGATCCTTCGCGGTCGCCGGCGAGCGCGCCGAGTCGACGGATCGCCAGTTGCCCTGCGCGGTCACGCGGACATGCTCGGACGCGCAGCTCGCCGGCGCCCGGCGCGACTACCTTCTGGCCGACGTCGCCCTCACTGTCGGCGTCGTCTCCGCCGCAGCCACTGCGTATCTGTGGTCCCGACATTCGAACCGGACGGCGTCAGCGCGGCGTGAAATGAGTTTCGCCGCAGGTCATTCGCCTGAGGCGGTCTTCGCCACGTTCGCGACCAGCTACTGACGCGAAGGCCGCGGTTCCCAATCGGACCGTGTTAGCCTCGTCGTCGGCCTGATGGGCAGCACCGGCACCATGAATGAAGTCGGACGCACGGTGCTCCTCGTCGATGGCGACGCGACCCGCGCCAGGCAGATCGAGGCCGCGCTGGTGTCGGGCGGCATCGCCGTCGTTCGAAGCGGCACCCGGCGCGACGCCATCAGCCTGCTCCAGAGCGCGGTGTTTGACGCCATGGTGATCGGCTCCGACCTCCCCGACACGACCTCCAGCGCGCTGACGGCGGAGCTGGTGGCGGGATGGCCGGACATTCCGATCATCGTCGCTGAAGAGGCCGACGCCGTCGACGCCGTGATCGCCGGCGCCACCGACTATCTGCGCCTGACGCACGGCCCGCAAGAGACGTTGTTCGTGCTCAACCGGGCGATGACCACGGGCGACCTCGTGGCCGCGCGGCCGCCCAAGGTGCGCCTCAACGACGCAGAGCTGACCGTCGTCTCGCCCACGATGCACGGAGTTTTCGACACCGTCCGGCGCGCCGCGCCCGGGACCGCGACGGTGCTGATCCGCGGGGAGAGCGGCGTCGGCAAGGAGCTGGTGGCGCGCCGCCTTCACGAGCTGAGCGCGCGGAGCGGGCGCCCGTTCGTCAAGGTGCACTGCGCGGCCATCCCCGAGCAGATCCTGGAAAGCGAGCTGTTCGGATACGAGAAAGGCGCTTTTACCGGCGCGGTCGCGCGCAAGCCGGGCCGGCTCGATCTCGCGGCGGGCGGAACGCTTTTCCTGGATGAGATCGGCGACATCTCCGCCGCCGTGCAGGTCAAGCTGCTGCGCATCTTGCAGGACCGCGAGTACGAGCGCCTAGGTGGCACCCAAACCTTGAAAGCGGATGTTCGCTTCGTGGCCGCCACCCACCGCAACCTCGAGCGAATGATCAAGAAGGGTGACTTCCGCGAGGACCTTTACTACCGACTGAACGTGGTGCGCATTGAAGTGCCGCCGCTGCGAGCGCGCCCGGAGGACATGGACGCGCTGATCGGCGCCTTCGCGCGCGCGTTCGCCCAGACCAACAACAAGGCGACCCAGCTCTCTGCGGATGCCATCGCGCTGCTGAAACGTCAGCGCTGGCCCGGCAATGTCCGGCAACTGCAAAACTTCATCGAGCGGGCGGTCGTCTTGACCGACGCGCCGGTGATAACGGCCGCCGAGCTGCAAGTCGAGCTCGAGCGCGAGATCGGCGCCCACGCCAACGCCGACACGCAGAGCGAGGTCAGCGTCATCGCGCTCGGCGCGGCCGTCCGCCAGGCAGAGTGCCGCGCCATCCAGAAGGCCCTGAAAAAAGCCGGCGGCGATCGCTCGCTGGCGGCGCGCATCTTGGGCGTCAGCCGCCGCACCTTGTTCTACAAGCTACGCGAGCACAAGCTCGGATAGCGCTCCCGATGTCGCCCGTGAATCCCGCCGGAGGCGGTGTGGCCCACAGCCGACTTGATAGCGACCATGTCTTCGGCAACTGACGTCGAGCGCCCGCGAATGAGCATCACGCGCCAGATAGCATTTCGCGCTTTGACCACACCTCCCGTCTCGTGAGTGGCCGGGACTCGTTGTTTTTTTGTCCCATCCGCCGGACCGCCACGGCGGGCAAGGACTCCACGGGTCGTCGGCCGAGGTCGGGGCGGGATTGCGGCACCCCATGCGCTTCCGCACCGAAAACTTACGGCCGAAATCACAAGATCCTCGGCCTCGACCATAGTACCCAGGTAGGGAGATGGACTACGCGACCATCTCCGTGAGTTGGCGCAATACATGAGACGGCTCCCCTTGTCCGCTAAAGCCAGGGCTTTTCTTTACGCCGCTCTCCCCGGAGCTGATTCCAATGCAAAGGCCATATCCGCAGATCCCTCAAGACCGGGCAAGCCGTTGATGATACCGAACCGGCACGCCGCGCAGCCTCCTGTAGGGATGAAAGGAACGATATGAGGAAGTACGACAGACCCTTTTTGCCTTCCCTTTTGGCGTTTGCGCTAGCCGCCTGTGCCAATGGAGCACCGCCTCGCGGCTTCACGGGTTCAGCCGGAGCCACCGGTGGTGGTACCGCAGGATCGAATGGCGGCGGTAACGCGGGTACGTCTGCCGGCGTGGCTGGGTCGAGTTCGCCCGGGATCGGAGGGACCAGCGGGACGGGTGGGGGGCCGGGGACCGGTGGAATAGTGAATGGGACCGCCGGAGGCGGAGGCGGTAACGGTGGCGCCGCCGGCTCGACCCCTGACGGCGGCGCCGGAGCGGTCGGTACCACGAGCGCACCCGGATTGAGGCAAGGTCCGTTCAAGATCATCGTGCTCAGCACGACGGACGAGTTCAGGCACGATTCCATCCCCAACGGCCTGCAGATGTTGATGGATCTCGGCCAGGCGACCGCCCCCGAGCGGGCCAAGATTGCCGGTTTGGCGGCGGACTCCACCTGGACGGTCGACCATATCGGCGACGGTCAGGTTTGGAACGGTGTCAAGGAAGCAGACGAGTTCGCTACCAAGGTCACCGCCGACAATCTCAAGAACTACGAGATGTTCTACTCGGACAGCCCAACTGGGAAGGTCTTCACCAATCAGCCCAATGGCACGGGGCCAGCGAAAAAGCAGATCTTCGTCGACTTCTGGAACGCCGGCGGCTCGTGGGCAGGTCAACACTCGGCTACCGACTTCGAGAACAGCAGCGCCTGGACGTGGTTCCAGGACAACATCAACGGCGGCTGGTTCACCACGCACGACAACGACGGGACTCCGGGCACGATCAACGCGCAGCCTCAATACGCCGACCACCCGATCCTCAAAGGAATTCCGGCTCCTTGGAACGTCAGCGACGAGTGGTACGTCGAGAACCGCAACATCGAGGCGGTTCCGGGCTTCAAGGTGCTCGCCAAGGTTACGGTGAGCAACTCGATGTTGACGGCGGGGCCGCGGCCGGCGATCTGGATCAACGAGAACACGAACATGATGGGCGGCCGATCGTTCTACACGATCCGGGGTCACAACCAGAAGGTCTTCGCTGAACCGGCGTTCCGGCAGCTCATGCTGCAAGGGATCCTCTGGGCTGTTCACCGGCTCCCCGGAGGGAACTAAGCTCCGCGTTGTTCGCGGCCGAACGATGGGCTGCTCGGGCGCGGCGCGATCCCACTGCGAATGCCCCGCAAGCGCGAATAAACCGCCTCCTCCAGTCACAAAATCGCGCGCAGCGCCGTTATTACATTACGTAGACGAACCGACCACGCTCGAACATTGCGGGTTGCCTTGAAACGCGGACGCGTTAAGCCGCCCTGGGATGAGCGCATAGGCGAATACGGACCTTGCCAATACGTCCAGACACGACGGCTGCCAGCTCACCGCCATCTGATGTGCAGATTTGCGATGCGTTAGCGTCCGGCGAGTCCTGGGCGGCGGTAGCCATCTATGGGCGCGTTGCCAGGATTGTGAACGACGCCTTGTACCGGATCTTGGGGGGCGGCGACAGCGAGCGGAACGATCTGGCGCAGGACGCGTTCGAGCACGTCATCGAATCGGTGACTTCTGGACGCTTCGCGCGCCGCTGCGACTTGCAAACCTGGTCGACGGTCATCACCCAACACGTTGCCTTTGACGCACTTCGCAAACGTAAGCGGGATCGATCGATCTTTGCGTTTGAAAATGACATAGATCTGAACGTCGCGTCG
The DNA here is from genome assembly GCA_035939575.1 of Vicinamibacterales bacterium. GTDB lineage: Bacteria > Acidobacteriota > Vicinamibacteria > Vicinamibacterales > CAVVIG01 > DATKHR01. Next base: position 5,911 of record DASZFS010000285.1, read on the forward strand.
CCAACGCATACGCCCGAAAAGGCGCTGGAGGTGCGTCGCCGGTTCGAAAGGCTGGTTATCGCGCTCCAGTCGATACGCAAGGCGCGGGCCGAGGCCTTCGTGCTTTACGATGTGCTCGGCTATGACCTCCCGGCGATCGCGCGCATGACAGGAGTCTCGGTCGCCGCAGCGCAATCGCGCTTGGTGCGCGGTCGGGGAGACGTGTTGAAGCAGATCAAGGCACAAGAAGGTAGCGACGAATAATGGACCTCCTAAGGCTCGAGCCGTTACTTGAGCAGCGGTTGGTTGCGTGACTTTCCAGCCCCTCGACGAGGTCTGACCACAAAATCAGCGACTCGCGGCCACTAACGTCTGCGGGGTTGTG
>DASZFS010000286.1:0-18484 GCA_035939575.1 Vicinamibacterales bacterium
CCTCGATGCGTCCCTTGTTGTCGAAGTGCGGGACGCCCGTCCGCCTGTTCGCCGATCCCACGGATGTGTAGACGAAGTGTTCGACGCCGGCCTCGCGCGCCAGCGCCGCAAGACGCTTGCCCTGCGCCTCTTCCCGCTCGACGCCTGCCTCCAATGAATTCTGCACGCCGAAGACGCCCCACGCGCCGGTCAACGCACGGCGCAGCGTTGCCTCGTCATCGAGATCGCCCTTGACGACGTCGACGCCGCTGCTCGCCAGCGCCGCCGCCCGCTCGCCGTCCGGCTTGCGCGTCAGGCCGCGCAGATGGAACCCGACGCCCTGCAGCGCCCGCGCGACCGCGCCGCCCTGCTTGCCGGTCACTCCGGTAATGAGAATCGTTCGATCGCTCGTCATGGCTGAAACCCCGTCAAATCGTGGCGTAGGTCTGGCGGCTACGCGCGCTGTGCCTCGTTGGCCAGCTCCCACGCCAGTACGGTGCCGGACGCGCCGGCATGGTCGAACAGGATCTGAGCGACTGCTCCGAGCCTTTCTGTGCGCGCCCAATCACGCTGCAGTTCTCCCGCCATCCCAAGCCACGTGACCGGCTGGGCCCCCGCGGCCACGAGACGACGGATGGCCATGTCATGGGCTTCCGCTGAGACTCCGCCCGACGCGTCGGTGACGGCGTACACGTCGTAGCCGTCGCCCATCGCGTGGATGGCGGGCTGCACAAGACACATCTCCGACCAGAGTGCCGCAATGACCAGCTTCTTGCGGGCGGTGTTCTTCACCGCCTCGACGACACGGCGGTCCTCCCACGAGTTGATGAAGGTGCGGTCGATGGGCTTCTGATCAGGAAAGACCGCCTGGATCTGCTTGAAAATCTCACCGCCGCGTTTCGCGTTGATGGTGGTGAGAATCGTCGGGACTCCGAACGCCTTCGCGGTCTTGGCGAGGGCTGTGACGTTGTTGATCACCAGCGTGGGGTCGTGGCTGTTGACGTTTGCCAGCTGAGATGGCTGGTGATCGATCAGGAGAACGACGCAATTCTCCGGCGTCAGAAGCGCGTCGAGACCGACCTTCGTGAACGTAGGCATGATCTATGTCCTTCCTCCGAAGTGGTTACTGGCCTGCAGCCTCTCCGTGAGAAACAGGCCGATCGCATCCAGCGCCTGTGCGGACGCCTTGAGTGTTCCGATGCTTGCGACAAATCCATGTGGCATGCCCGTCCACACATCAAGCCGAGCATCGACACCGTCGGCCTTGGCGCGCTCGACGTATCGTCGCGAGTCATCGAGCAGCACTTCGTCGTCGCCGACGTGAATGCGGATGGGAGGCAACCCGGAAAAACGTCCCTGGAGCGGGGACGCCAGTGGATCGTTCGCGTCGGCGCTCCCTAGATAGGAATGCACCAGTTCGGCTATCTGCTGCTTCGTAAAGTACGGATCGGCGTCCGCGCGTGTCTCGTACGTCGCGCCCGAGAGCGTCAAGTCAGTGACCGGCGACAGGGCAGCCGCTCCAACAACGATAGCTTTGGCTGGCACCGCTTTGGTGGCGACGTACGAAGCCAGTACGAGCGCCAGATTGCCTCCGGCAGAGTCTCCCGTAATGGCAATCCGGTGTATTCCGCTCTCGTCCATCCCGCGGTACGTCGCCAGCACATCATCAACGGCTGCAGGAAACGGATGCTCGGGAGCAAGGCGATAGTCCGGCACAAACGCCCGCGCGCCAGCCCTCGCGGCGATGTGGCCGACAAGGTGGCGATAGGCCGTGGCGCTGCCCGCGTTGAACCATCCGCCGTGCACATGCAGAATGGCCTCGTCAGATCGACTTGACGCAGGATGAACCCAGAGGCCCGGGACATCGCCGACAGTGGCCGATTCGAATGTCACGTCGGGACGCGGCGACACGCCCTCCATCAGCGTGTCGAAAAACTTTCGGGCGTCGATCCTCCAGGGCACGCCCTTTTGTGTGCGCCCCGCGGCTTTCATCGGAATGATCGCCGACGCATCTTCAGGGTCGAGCGGGTGTGTCACGACGAGGTCTCTCTTCAGCATGGATCCTGATTGCGACGTAGATGGCAATTCGCGGTCCAGCGTAAAACGCGCTATCTAAAGAGTTTCCCTGAGGTGTTGTTGACGAAATCGCGCCAATGATGAAAACCTGGACAATCTGTGGGGCCCAATCGCATGGATGAATCACTTACAGCCCAGTTGCAAGCCACGCTGAACATGATTCCGGCGTACACGTGGTACGCGGCTCGATCGGGCGGGCTCACCTTCGTCAACGAACGAAATGCGGACTACGGTGGACTCCCAAGCGATCATCCGCTTCGGTATGGGACGGACACCTCTGCAGCATGGGACTCGCATATCCCCTTTCTCCATCCTGACGATCAAGAGGAGACGCGGCGGGTCTGGTCAGAGTGTCTGAGGACCGGCCGCCCTGGCGAGGTGAGTTTTCGGGTTCGGAACGCTGAAGGCAACTACCGCTGGTTCCTCAGCCGCGCGGAGCCCCTTCGATCGGACGACGGGACCATCCTCTACTGGGTCGGGATTAACCTAGACATCGACGAACGCAAGCAAGCCGAGTTCTACCTGGCGGAGGGACAGCGGCTCGCGCATACGGGAAGCTGGACCTTCACCCCTGCGGGCTTTGAGCACTGGTCTCCGGAGTTGTTCGCGATCCACGGCCTCGATCCTGCGAAGAGAGCACCGACCTTCGAGGAATTCCTGGCGCTCGTGCATCCCGACGACCGAGATTTCGTCGCGCAGGAAATCCGAACGATGCTGGCGGAGCATCGCGGATTCGATTTTACGAAGCGGATCGTGCGTCCGGATCAATCGATTCGTCACGTCCGGTACGTTGGCACGCGAGCGACAAACAGCGGAGTGTCCCAGAGGTTCGTCGGAACCGGGATCGATGTCACGGAGCACGAGGTCCTCACAAGCGCGCTGCGCAAGAGCGAGGGGGAGCTCCGCCAGATTTTGGACCTCACGCCTCAGCTGGTCGGCGTCTTGGGACCCCAGGCCGAGCGCCTGTATGCGAACCGGGTCACGCTCTCGTATTTCGGCGTCACTCTCGACGAGTGGCGTCAGAGAGACCGTCGATCCGAGGTTCATCCCGACGACGCCGACAGGATCAAGGCACATATCGATCGTTCGTTAACGACCGGCGCCGCGCGCGAGTTGGAGATGCGCCTGAGAGCCGGGGACGGAACCTATCGTTGGTTCATCGTTCGTTCCAACCCGCTTCGCGATGACCAGGGACAGCTCGTGCGGTGGTACGTCGCATACACCGATATCGAGGATCGCAAGCGGGCCGAAGAGAGACTGCAGCAAGAAAACGTGGCGCTTCGAGAGGAAATCGACAAAACCTCGATGTTCGAAGAGATCGTCGGCGCCTCGCCCGCGCTGACCGCGGTCCTGTCGCGCGTGTCCAAGGTCGCCAGCAGCGATTCAACGGTTCTGATCAGCGGCGAAACCGGTACCGGCAAAGAACTCGTCGCGCGGGCCATTCATCGACGGTCCCGGCGGGCGTCACGAGCGTTCGTGGCCGTGAACTGCGCGGCGATTCCGCGCGACTTGATTGCCTCGGAGCTCTTCGGTCACGAGAAGGGGGCGTTTACGGGCGCGCTCCAGCGACGGCTCGGCCGGTTCGAACTGGCCGACGGCGGGACTATTTTCCTCGACGAGGTGGGAGAACTCGCCGCCGACACGCAGGTGGCGTTGCTGAGGGTCCTCCAGGAGCGGGAACTGGAGCGGGTTGGGGGACAACATCCGATCCGGGTCGATGTTCGGGTCATTGCCGCGACGAATCGCGATCTGAGCGAGGCGGTGGCCGATGGCACGTTCCGCCAGGACCTCTTTTATCGGCTCAACGTGTTTCCGCTGGAGGTGCCCCCGCTGCGGGAACGCCAGGAAGACATCGCGCTGCTGGTGGAGTACTTCATCGATCGCTACGCGCGACAAGCCGGCAAGACCATCCGACGGGTCAGCAGGCGAACCCTCAAGCTGCTGAAGTCGTATCCGTGGCCTGGGAACGTCCGCGAGTTGCAAAACGTGATCGAGCGGTCGGTGATCGTGTCCGATACCGACGAACTCACGGTTGACGAGAGCTGGCTGTCCACTCCACCAACCGTCGACAGCCGGCTCGGCATGTCCAGCACCCTGACTTCACATGTGAAGGCGCTCATCGAAGACGCGCTGCGGGCCACTGGAGGGCGAGTGTTCGGGCCGTCGGGCGCGGCGGCACGACTCGGAGTTCCACGTTCAACGCTGGAATCGAAGATTCGCACACTAAGAATCAATAAAAGCCGCTTTCGCACGCGAGCGTCAAAGCGTTCTTGAAGTTCGTGTTGTCCTGCATTTCACCAATGCCGAAATTTCGCCTCACCACGTCGGCCAGATACCCGTACGTTCAGGGAGCTTCCGAATGGCCTGGCAATTGCGTTCGGAGCGACGGGCCGGATGCTGAAAATCCATCGCACGAGCGGCCGAACGGTTGTCTTCACGATCAGCGGTCAACTTGACGCGGACCACGTGAACGAACTGCGGCACCTCGTCGACGCCGAGCCGGCGGGCGGCGTCCTTGTCCTGGATCTTACGGACTTGGTCCTGGCGGATCGTGACGCCGTCTGCTTCTTGCGACAGTACGAAGCGCGCGGGCGTGTGGCGCTTCGCAACTGTCCCGCGTACGTCAGGACCTGGATAGTACGCGGTCACGATCAACCTTGAAAGAGGCGGCGAAGAGTTTCAGCGACCTAACACGGCCTCAAGTTTTTGCAAAACTCCCAGTTGCGTCAGGACGATTGTGCCGGAGGGATAACAGTTGAAGGATTTGATCTTGCCGTTTGTCAGCTGAAACACGTCACAGCATGGGGCGTTCATCCTTTTCCCAGTCGGCTGAATGATTCCGATGGGCAGCTCCAGCGGTCCCTTGTGCGTGCCCTGCAGCGCGAGCTCGACCACGACCGTGTCCCCAATGAGGTAGAACGCGTACAGCTCCCGGTGCATATCGGGAAACGCCTTCGCATAAATCTCGACCGTGCGACCGAGTTCCTTGGGTCCGCGATAGGTGACGCCGATGGATTCATCGGTGAAGGTGCCGTCCCCGGTGAAACAATCCACAAACCCAGGGACGTTCTTGTCCTCAGCGACCTGGTAGGTCTTTCGAACTGCTGCCTCGTTAGCGGTCATATAAACGTCCATCCTCAATGAGAGAACACGCCTTGGAGCTGGTTGCGACGGGTCCATGCGACTGCCACAGCGACGACCAACAGCACGAGCGGTGGGGCCGGTGACTGACCAAGGAACAGATTGGCTGCCACTGCACCGAGCATTGTCGGAATGAGCAGCATTGCTCCGAAAAGGGCGGCAGAGGGTATCAGCAGCGCGACCGCCGAAATGACTTCGATGATGCCCGTCACGTAGCGGAACCACTGTCCCCAGCCGATCGCGTCGAACAGACTGACCATCGCCGGCGCTCCAACCAGCTTGGAGCCACCAGCCATCAAGAACATCACGGCGAGAGCCACTTGCGCGACCCATAGGACGATGATCGCCACGCGGCCTCTCCGCAAAGTGGGTGTGTTCCCGGTTGCATGTGTTGCGATGTCATTTGCAATCATGCGCGTCACTCCTTTGTATTGCCTCAGATTGCTGGTGCCACCCTGTTGCATCGTGCTCGCCAACATCGAGATCGATCCCGCATGCGACCAACTGTGTGCTCCTTCAGAGAACCGGCGAATGCTGACAAAGCCTTTGTGGTGTGCCCTCTGGCGCTCTGCCTTCATTGGAGACCTGAGACACTGGCGTGCCGTCCGCCGCACCTCGCGAGACCCGCGTTTGTTGTCCAGCATTTCGCCACTGGCGAAATCGCGCCATTAAACCCATCGCGAAAGATCTGTAGATTCAGGACTTTGCCGCTGGACAAGCATGGCGCTATTCGTGCGTAACAACGGGTCCAGCATGACGATCTCGGCGATCCGTTCCGCAATGGTTGGCAACCTGGCAGAAAACCGCGAAGGGCAGTCGGGTCCACTTCGCGTGGTTGGACAATCGCCGGAGTGGCGGCAGGTGTTGAGGTCGGCGGCCCAGGTCGCCTGGACCGACACCACGGTGTTCCTGCAGGGTGAATCGGGGACGGGGAAAGAAGTGCTCGCGCGCTTCATTCACCAGGCCTCGCCGCGGAAGCACGGCCCCTTCGTCGCGATCAATTGCGCCGCGCTCCCGGAGCAGCTGTTCGAATCAGAGCTCTTTGGCTACGAGCGCGGCGCGTTCACCGGAGCCCTGCAGGCCAAGGCCGGCCATATTGAGCTGGCGTCGGCAGGAGTCCTCTTCCTCGACGAAGTGAGTGAGATGAGCCCGATGGCCCAGGCGAAACTCCTCCGGGTACTGCAGGAGCGGGAGTTCCGGCGCCTCGGCGGGACGCGTCTGATCAAAGCCAACGTTCGCGTCATCGCCTCGAGCAACCGCGACCTGCGCCGGGCCGTGTCGGAGGGGAGCTTTCGAGAGGACCTGTTTTATCGGCTCCAGGTCTTCGACATCCGCATCCCGCCGTTGCGCGAGCGTCGTGGCGACATCCCGCTGCTGACCGACGCATTCCTCCGGGAGTTCGAGCGATCGAGCGGAGGTTCGTCCGCGGGTCTGACGCAGGACGCACGAGCGGCGCTCGTGGGCCACGACTGGCCGGGCAATGTGCGCGAACTGCACAACGCGCTCGAGCGCGCGGTCATCTTGTGTGATGGTGGCCTCATCACGGCGGAACATCTGCCTGTTCAGGTCTCGAGCGTCGTGGCGCCGCGGCGGCTGCCGCGCTTGTCTGACATCGAACGCCGAACCATCGCGGAGGTCCTGTCCGAGTCCGAGGGGAACAAATCGAAAGCGGCCCGCCGGTTGGGGATCACCCGGACGCAGTTGTACTGCCGCCTGCGGAAACACGGACTCGAAACAGCGCCGTCAGCTCAAAGTGTGTGTCGCACCGGGGACGACCCATCGTGCGCCGAGGCGTGAGAGACGTGGGTCAGGGAACGGGCGCGGCCACGTTGTGCGGTGTCGGAAGGTCCGAGACGCTCCAGCCTCCGCCAAGCGCTTCGACCAGCTGTACGCTGGACGTCATCTGCTGACGGCGCAAGGCGACCGCCGTCTGCTGGTTGATGAGCAGGGTTGTCTGCGCGGTAATCACGTTGAGATACGGATCGATGCCCGCACGGTACCGTGCGGTCGCCAACCGCAGGTTCCTCCGCGCTGATTCGACGGCCGTATCCTGCTGCTGGATCTCCCGGGCCACGATCCTGATCGCCGCGAGGCTGTCCTCCACCTGCTGAAAGGCGCCCAGAACGGTCTGTCGATAGGTCGCGACCACTTGATTGAAGATCGCCTGGTACTGTTGGACCGTTGCCCGCCTGAGCCCCGCGTCGAACAGCGTCTGGGCCAGCGCGGGCCCTGCGGACCAGAACCGGGCCGGCCAGGACAACCAGCTGAGAAACGACGTCGACTCGAACCCCCCGGAGGCGCTCAATGTCACGTTCGGGAAAAACGCGGCGCTCGCGATCCCGATCTGGGCGTTGGCCTGGGCCACCCGCCGCTCCGCCGCCGCCACGTCGGGCCGTCGCTCGAGCAACTGCGCAGGCAGCCCGACAGGAATGGGAGGCGGGCTGAGATTCGTGACCTGTGGCGGCAGCGAAAACGTCGACGCGGGCTGCCCGAGCAGGAGCGCAATCGCGTGCTCGGACTGGGCGCGGGCGACCTCGAGATTCGTATCCTGGGCTTCGGTCGCCTCCAGCTGCGTTTCGGCCTGGGCCACGACTTCATCCGACGCGATGCCCGCCCGGAGCTGCACCCGTGTGATATCGAGCGAGTCCCGGTACGCGGCCACTGTTTCGTCGAAGAGCTGCTTGAGCGTATCCTGCGCGCGCAGCTCGAAGTAATCGACGGCGAGCTCCGCCTGCAGCGTCAAGCGCACATTCTCGAGGTCGGCGGCGCTGGCCTGCGCGGAATAGGCGTTGGCCTTCACCGTATTGCTGACGCGGCCCCACAGATCCGGCGCCCATGACGCGTCAAACGGCAGCACGAACTCCGAGAGGGTTCCGCTCACCGAACTCGAACCCGACGCACCCGACGGTGCGGAGCCCGTGGATCCAGGCGTGGCGCCGCCGGGGATAGGCTGCCGCGTGGCGGTGATGCTCGGATCGACGGTCACGGTCGGATAGAACTGCGATCGCGCCTGCCGAGTGAGAGCCCGGGCCGCCATGAACGCTTCCATGGCGGCCGCGATGCTCTGGTTGCCGGCGTTCAGCTGGACTTCCAGGCCATTCAGGGTGGGATCGTTGAACAGCATCCACCACGCTCCGCGGGTCACGTTGTCGCCCGGCTGCGCCGGCTTCCAGCCATCGGCGCTCGGCGCAGTGTCCGGGACGACTTCCTTGAACGCGGGCGGAATCTCGACCGCGGGCCGCACGTATTTCGGGCCGACCGCACACGCGGACACGGCAAGCACCACCGCGATCGACACCCGGCGTGCGAGCAGCCGGACCGATGACGTGGCGATCATCATGGGTGAACTGGCTCGCCGGCGCCGGCCGTCCCAGGCCGGGGCGGCCGCGCCGCTCGGAAGAAGCTCGATCGATCCAGGACCTTTTCCTGGAAGTCTTCGAGGGACAGGTAAATGGCCGGCGTCACGTACAACGTAATGAACTGAGAGACGACAAGACCTCCGACGACCACCAGCCCGAGGGGCTGGCGTGAAGCGCCGTCTGCGCCAAAGCCGAGCGCGACCGGCAGCGCACCCATGAGTGCGGCGAGCGTCGTCATCATGATGGGGCGAAAACGCTCCATGCTCGCTTCATGGATCGCCTCGTCGTCAGTGAGGCCGCGTTCGACGCGCTGCTGGGCGGAGTCGACGATCATGATCCCGTTCTTCTTGACGATGCCCATCAGCATGAACATCCCGATGTAGGCGTAGAGCGAGGCCTCCGCGCCGAAGGCCCACAACGTCAGGAGGCCACCCACCAAGGCGACCGGTAACGATGACAGCACAGTGATCGGATGGAGATAGCTCTCGTACAGGATGGCCAGGATGACGTACATCACGAACACCGCGAGCAGCATCAGGACCGCAAGGCTGGAGACCGTTTCGCGAAACGTCAACGCCTGACCCTGCAGGCTGCCGCGGACATCGCGGGGCAGCATGTCCTTCGCGGCGCGCTCCACGAAGTCCGTCGCCTGTCCGATCGAGACTCCGGGCTTGAGGTTGAAGAACATCGACACGCTGGTGAACTGGTTGATGTGGTTGACGGCCTGCGATCCAACAGACAGACCGGCCGTCGTGACCGCCCGGAGAGGAACCATCCGCAAGCCGTCGTCGCTCTTGATATACAGCTTGTTCAGGTTCTGGGGCTCCTCGCGGTCGGCATCCTGCACTTCGACGATCACCTGATACTGGTTGTTCGGCTTCTTGATCAGGTAGGCGAAGTTCTGCGAGTACGCCGACCGCAGCAGGCTCAGAATGCGCGCTTCCGAAATCCCGTTGAGCCTGGCCTGGTCGCGAAGCACATCGACCTGCAGGCTCGGCGTGTGATTGAACAGATCGGAGTTGACGAACTGGAAGCCCGGAAACTCCCGCATCTTCTGTACGAACCGACCTGCGACCTCGTACAACTCGTTCGGATCGAACGCCGACAGCGCAAACGAAAATTGTCCCTGGGTCTGTGCGGTCGCACCCGTGCTGATCTGCAGGACGGGATTGGGCGAGAGGGCCGCGATGACGCCGGGAATCCGTCCGATCGTGGCGCCCATCAGCTGCCCCGCGACCGCGGCGATTGGTGGGCGGCGGTCCGGGTCCTTCAGGATGATGAGCGTGAGCCCCTGGTTTGCCGGAAGGAACCCGCTGGCACCACTCAACGTGAAGGTTTCGTCGACCGCAGGATTGGCATGCAGCACGTCCTCCACCTGGGCCTGATAGGCGTGCATCTGCGATGGTGATGACCCCTCCTGCGCGATGAAGACTCCCTGGATGAACGAGCTGTCACCGACCGGCAGAAAACCTTTCGGGACGAGATTGAACAAGTACAGAGTACCGGCCAGGCAGATCACCCAGATGATCGCGGAGATCCAGCGCTGGCGAAGAAAGAACCAGAGCGAGCGGCCATACCAATCCAGCACGCGGCCCTCGATCCTGCCGATCACGCGCTCCATCCAGGTCTTCTTCGCTCCGGCGCCGCGCCGTCCGAGCAGCCTGGAGCACATCAACGGCGTCAGCGTGAGCGACACGATGCCGCTCGCGAAGATCGAGACAATGATCGTGATGGAGAACTCGCGGAAGATGCGCCCGATCAGCCCGCTCATGAAGACGAGCGGTATGAAGACGGCGGCGAGCGAAATCGTCATGGCGAGAATCGTGAAGCTGATGTCGCGCGCCGATTCCAGCGTGGCCTCCAAGGCCCCGCGTCCGGCCTCCATCAGCCGGACCGTGTTCTCGAGGAACACGACCGCGTCATCGACCAGAAACCCGATCGCCAGCGTCAGCGCCATCAGCGACAGGTTGTCGAGGCTGTACCCGAGCAACTGCATTGCGATGAACGTCAGGAGCAGCGAGAGCGGAAGCGCGATCGCGGGTATCAGCGTGTCCGTGGTCCGACCGAGAAACACGAAGATGATGAACACGACGAGCACGAACGCAATCACGAGTGTTTCCTTCACGTCGCGGACGCTGTTCACGATCGTCTGCGATCGATCGTAGATGGGCACGAGGGACACCGAGGCCGGGAGCTCGGCCCGGAAGCTCGGCAGCAGATCCCGCACCGCCTGTGAGACCTCGACCGCATTGGAACCCGCGCGCCTGAACACCGCGATGACGACAATTGCGGAGGGGACGTCGTGGCCTCGCAGCCAGAAGCGCGGGTTGGCGCGCTCGTCCTGCACGCCGTCCTCGACGACCGCCACGTCCTTGACCCGAAGGGGGGCGCCGTTCGACTGGCCGATAATCAACTGCTCGTACTGGCTCGCGTCGATCAGCTGCCCCTGCGGCTGCAGCAGGAACGTCTGGTGTGCGCCGTCGAATTGCCCGGCGCCCGTGTACGCCGTCCCGCTCTTGATGGCCGCCACGAGGTCGTCCATCGTGAAGTTGTGAGCGGCCATGACCGACGGGTTGGCCTTGACGCGCACGGCGGACTGGGTGCCGAACACGTTCACCTGACTGACACCGGGGAGAATGGTGATCCGCTCGCTCACCTGCGTGGTGGCGTAGTCATACAGCTGGCCCTGGGTGACGCTGTCGCTCGTGAGGCCCACAAAAAGGATCGGCTGGTCGTTGGGGTTCGCTTTCGTAAACGTCGGCGGCGACGGCAGATCGATCGGCAGCTGTCCCTGGGCCTGGGAGATGGCGGCCTGGACGTCGGTTGCGGCCGCGTCCAGGCTCTTCGACAGCCCGAACTGGAGCACGAGGCTCGTATTGCCCTGTCCGCTGTTCGAGGTGACCAGCTGCAGTCCCGGGATCTGCATGAACCGGCGCTCGAGCGGCGTCGCCACGTTGTTGGCCATCGTGTCCGGGGTCGCGCCCGGATAGTTCACATTGACCTGGATCACCGGATAGTCGACCGTCGGCAGGTCGCTCACTGGGAGCGCCACATAAGCGACCACGCCGAAGAGGACGACCGAGGCGGTCAGGACCACCGTCATCACGGGCCGGCGGACGAAGGGCTCCGAGAGATTCACGGCGCCGCCTGCCCGTTCTGGGCGGCGTCGGACGGCGCGATGCGGACCTTCGCCCCCGGTGCCACGGTCAACTGTCCGGTGAGCACGACCTGCTCTCCGGCGGCCAGGCCCCTGGTGACCTCGACATCAGCGCCTTGGCGCTGGCCGAGTGTGACCGGCCTCAGCTCGACCGTGTCATCGTCCTTGATGACATAGAGGAACGGGCCCTTCTGGCTGATCTGCGTCGCTTGATTCGGAATCAAGACGGCCTTCGCCGTGGTCAAGATCAACTCGACGTTGACGAATTGTCCCGGCCAGAAATGATGGTCCTGGTTCCGGATGGTCGCGCGCAGGTTGACAGTCCCTGTACCGAGCTGAACGGCATTGTCGAGAAAGGTCACGTCCCCGACGCGGGCGGTCGCTGGCGGGTCGGATGGCAAGCGCACCGAGGCCTGCATCGTGCCGGCCGCCATCTTCGGCTGCACCTGGGGCAGATCACGCTCCGTGACGGTGAAGTCCGCGTACATGGGGTCGAGCCGCTGGATCAGGAGGAGCGCCGTCGTGTTCGCCTGCACCACATTGCCGACGTCGACCAGGCGCGCGCCAGCCCGTCCGTCGATGGGTGAGTGGATATAGCAGTAGTCGAGGTTGAGCGTTGCGTTCTCGACGGCCGCCTGGGCCGCCTGCACCTGTGCCTGGTCGACCGCGACCGTATTCCGTTTCGTCTCCACATCCAGCTCGGACACCGCACGCTCGTCGGTGATCGACGCGTACATCTTCAGTTGGGTCGCGGCAAGGTCGAAGGCTGCCTGGGCTTGCGCCAGCTGTGCCCTCGCGGAGTCGAGCTGCGCCTGGTACGGGCGCGGATCGATGGTGAAGAGCAACTGGCCCTTGGTGAGTTGTGCACCGTCCTGGAAGCTCCGTTCAAGAATGCGTCCGGGAGCCTGCGGCGTCACCGTCACCGACTCGAACGCCGCGTTCCGGCCGATCTCCTCCAGATACGTCGGCACCTCGCGGGAAATGGCGCGGGTCGCGGTGACGAGCGGAGCCGCAAACGCCACGCCGCCGGCGGCGGCGCTGTGGGTGTTGCAGGCGGTCGTCAGTCCCACGCCTACGATGAGTCCGAGGACTGCCACGAGGCGCGGCGCGACGGGGGCGCACACGCTCACGGCGAAGCGGTTATTCATGAGGCCTCGGTCACAGCGTCGCTCCTTCCTCTTGCCTTGCGCTGACCTGCGCCTCACGACTGCATCCGGCTCGCCAAGATCCCGAACGATTTCGTGGAAGAAAAGGCGTCGTGTGACCTGCGCTTGTTGGCCAGTATTTCGCCAATGGCGAGATGCCGCCAGCGCATCATGGGTAGTATAGGCAGTGAGGTGACTCCAATGCCGGTGAGATTCAACAGCATCGCCCGGTTCCTGTTACCGGTTGTTTTCCTGCTCGTCCTGTTCGTCGTTTCGAGATCGACCAGCTACGCACAGCGCGGCGCGCAGGCCGGGGCACCACAACAGCCAGTCGATGTGCCGTGTCCAGGACAGGTGATGCCAAGCGTCCAGGCCACGGGGGTGTATACGTCAAAGCCTGTCCCGGACATTACGATCAACGGTCAGCCAGCGCCTGGCGCGATTTGGCAGCCAGGCATGCGCTCGTACTGGCACTGCCACGCTGGCGGCCAGATCATGATGGTGGATGATGGGGTCGGGATGGTCCAGAAGCGCGGGGAGCGCGCTCGCATCCTCCACAAGGGCGGCACCGAATATGCGGGGCCTGGAGTGGAGCACTGGCACGGCGCAACGCTGGATTCGACCGCGCATTTCTTCCAGGTATCGATCGGCGCGCCGGGCGTGTTCTGGATGGAAGAAGTCGGCCGGGACGATTATTCGGGAAACGACACGGGCATCAATTCACGAAATGAGTTCATGCGTACAGGAGTCAGGAAAAAGGCCGACAAGCCGCAGTCACCCGCGCAGCCGCAGGCACGGTAATGATGCGCGAAGCGTCCGATGGGTGACTGCGGAGCGTTGAGGCGAATGAAATTGCCGAGCGCTTCGTTCGAACGGTTCGTTCCGAGTGTCTCGACTGATTGCTGATGGTGGTGAAACCTTGAGATCGCCTCGGCCGGTTGCGGTTAATTCGAAAAAATTCTACGGCTGAGCTCGCATGGAAGCCGCACATGGTAGCATCCCCGCCGATTTGCCGACCTCGACGACATGACAGCTTGTCTTCCAAGGAGGGGGTATGAGTCGCTATTCGATCGCCGGTCTCCTCTGCATGGCATTGGTCGCTATGTCAACACGCGCGGCGAACGCGCAGGAGTTCTCGGCCACGTTGTCCGGGTTTGACGAACTTGGGGCGCTGAACGCCGAGACTGGAGCGATTCTGTCTCCAGGGTCTGGCTCGCTGCGCCTGCACCTGGATAAGGACGCCGCCATCCTGACATACAAGTTGACCTATTCAGATTTGACGACGCCCGTGCTGCAAGCGCACATTCACTTCGGCAAGATTCACGTGCCCGGCGGTATTTTTGTGTTCTTGTGTACGAACCTTGGGAATGGTCCTGCAGGGACGCCAGCCTGCCCGAACCCAGGTGGCACTGTCGAAGGCACGCTGTCTGCTGCCGGCGTACTGGCCGTCCCCGCACAGAATATTCCGGCGGGCGACTTTGATGCCGTGATCGCGATACTCACTTCGGACAGCGCGTACGTAAACGTGCATACCAATACTTTCAAGGCGGGCGAAATTCGCGGCCAGATTCGCCGCTCGCACGGGGACGACAAGCAACATTAACAGCGGTAAGGTCAAGCGATCGGATAATCCAGATCGCGTGCCTGGTTCGGTTTTCCAAGGGTGCGGCACATCGCCAGTACCTGTCCCTGGTGACTGTAGATGTGCGTGACGACCCGCATGATCACGTCCGCCGGCCGAAGTATTCGTGTCTTGCCCGGATCGCTGATCATCTCGCGCGTGGTGTTCAACTCTGCATCGGTGACGTGTTCCAGGTACGACCGCGTCACGGATGCCGTTTCCGCACGAAACGCCTCGATGGCGGGCACATCCGGCACGTCCGGCAGCGGCGCCTCCTCGCTGTAGCCGCGCGTCACCACCGTCTGCCAGTACACCTCCGCGCCAATCGTGTGCACGAGCTGTCGCAGGATGGTGGGAAAACCGAATCCGGTCAGCGGCCGTCGCAGCTCGTCTGTCGTGAGCGTGCCACAGAACGCAATGAGACGGTGCAGGCTTTCGTGCGCGCGTGCGTGGATGTCCAGCAAGGTCTCGGCGTTGTACATGATCGGATCCTACGCGAGAAACAAGTCCTGGCGGCGTGACGGTCACCGGTCGCGTCTTCATCGAGGGCGCGGGAGGCGCGCGGTAGAATGAGTTTTGACATGAACGATCGCCTGTCGTCTTCAGACGCGCCGCCGATGCTGGATGCCGCCCAGTACGCCCGCATCCGGGATGTGCTGGCGCGCGCCGGTTACACGGACGAAGGTGTCGTCAAGGTCCGGACGAGCCTGAACGACAGCGGATCATGCGATTGCATGCAGTTGGTCGGCGCATTGAAAAGGTCGAACAGCGCCTGTCGCACGTTGTCGCCACCACCGACAAGGATCCAATCCGTCGGCGTGAAGTCCACCCAACGCCACAGTCGCCTCCATCTCGGTCAAACATGTGAACGCGTCGTGTGCTCAAGGAGTGGTCGTGGGGTCATAATAAAGAATGTCCGTCACAGACGATGAGTAATCCTCTGTACCCCGTGCGCAGGGATGAATCCCCCGGTTCTGATGCCTTGACGGAACTCGCGCTCGACCTGCGGTGGTCCTACAATCACGCGGCCGACCATCTGTGGCAACAGCTTGATCCGGAGCTCTGGGCCCTCAGCCACAACCCATGGTTCGTCCTGCAGACCGTATCCCGCGCGCGACTCGCTGCGGTCACCGACTCGCCGCAGTTCCGAGAAGTGATCGCGGACCTGCTTCGCGAAAAGCAGCAGTCTCTCGAGACACCGGGCTGGTTCCATCAGGCATTCCCCGAGGCGCCGTTCGGCGCGGTCGCGTATTTCAGCATGGAGTTCATGCTGAGCGAGGCATTGCCCATCTACTCCGGCGGTCTGGGCAATGTCGCCGGGGACCAGCTCAAGACGGCCAGTGATATGGGCGTGCCGGTCGTCGGCGTCGGCCTGCTGTTTCAGCAGGGATACTTCCGGCAGGAAATCGATTCGGGTGGCCGCCAGCAGGCCATCTACCCGTTCAACGACCCGAGCCAGCTCCCGATCCGACCGTTGCGCGAAGCAGGCGGAGAATGGGTCCGCTTCCCGATTGCACTCCCTTGGTATGTCCTGTGGGTTCGCGCGTGGCAGGTGCGGATCGGCCGGGTGCGTCTTATCCTGCTCGACACGAACGACCTCGCGAACACACCGGTCGATCGGGGCATCACGAGCGAGCTGTACGGCGGCAACGCAGAGCTCCGTCTCAAGCAGGAGATCGTCCTCGGCATCGGCGGTTACCGGGTGCTGCGCTTGATCGGTCTGCATCCCGACGTCTGCCATTTGAACGAGGGGCATGCGGCGTTTGCCGTGCTGGAGCGAGCCCGTCATCACATGGCGGAGCATCACCAGGCGTTCGAGTTGGCGTTGACGATCACACGTGCCGGCAATCTCTTCACCACGCACACTCCGGTCGAGGCGGGGTTCGACCGTTTTACGCCGGAGGCGATGTCGGCGTTCCTCACGACGTACGCACAGGAAGAGCTTGGTGTGCCGTTTGACGACCTGCTCGCGCTCGGCCGGCGCGATCGCCACGATCGCTCAGAGCCGTTCAATATGGCGTATCTCGCGGTTCGCGGAAGCGGCGCGGTGAACGGCGTCAGCCGGCTGCACGGCGCAGTGAGCCGCCGGATCTTTCAACCGCTGTTCGTCCGCTGGCCCGAAGTGGAGACACCCATCGGGCACGTCACGAACGGCGTGCATATGCCGACGTGGGATTCGGCCCACGCCGACGGGCTATGGGAAGCGGTCTGTGGAAAGGCCCGCTGGCAGGGAACGCTGCAGGACGTCGAGACCAGCGTTCGAGGCGTCAGTGATGCTGACCTGTGGCGGTTGCGCCGCGACGAGCGGCGGTCGTTGGTGGAGTTCGTTCGCGGGCGGCTTGCGCGTCAGCTGGCGGAGAAGGGTGCTCCGGCGGACGACATCGCGAGGGCTGCGGCCACGTTCGATGGTGACGTGCTGACGCTCGGCTTTGCCCGTCGCTTCGCAACGTACAAGCGCCCGAACTTGTTGTTGCACAATCCGGATCGACTCGCCCGGATCCTCGCCGACGGCCAGCGGCCGATGCAGCTGGTGATCGCAGGGAAGGCACATCCGGAGGACGGGTCTGGGCAGGCCCTGATCACCCAATGGATCGCCTTCGTCCGACGGCCGGATGTGCGCGGGCGAGTCGTGTTTCTCAGCGACTACGACATGTTCGTGGCTGAGCACCTCGTGCAAGGTGTCGATCTCTGGATCAATACGCCGCGGCGGCCGTGGGAAGCGTGTGGCACGAGCGGCATGAAGGTGTTAGTGAACGGCGGACTCAATCTGTCGGAGCTCGACGGCTGGTGGGCGGAAGCGTACGCGCCGGAGGTGGGCTGGGCCCTCGGCGATGGCCGGGATCGCGGGGAAGACTCCACGTGGGATGCGACCGAGGCGGACACATTGTACGCGCTGCTCGAGGGTGACGTGGCCGCAGCGTTCTACACCCGTAACGATCGCGGTCTACCAACGGGTTGGATCGCGCGCATGCGCGAGAGCCTGGCGCGCCTGACGCCGGCCTTCTCGTCGAATCGGACGGTGCGCGAGTACACCACGCGCTACTACGTGCCAGCTGCGAGGGCCTATCACGAACGAACGGCAAACAACGCACGGCGTGGCGCCGAAGTGTTGGCCTGGGCCAGCGCGCTGGCGCGGGGCTGGGGCACGGCAACCTTTCGGTCAATGGACGTTCATACGGACGGCGACCGGCACACATTTCAGGTTCGTCTGAATCTCGGAGATCTGAACCCCGATGATGTGCGGGTCGAACTGTATGCAGACGGACAGGGCGGTGGCGCGCCGGTCTGTCAGGCGATGACGCGTCAGGCAATGACACGCACAGCGTCTGAAACCCGTAGTGGCACTGACCACGTGTACGTCGCCCTGGTCGCCGCGTCACGACCTGCCAGCGACTTCACGCCTCGACTTGTTCCTTTTCACGCGGATGCCGCGGTCCCGCTCGAGGCACCATTCATTCTTTGGTATCGGTGATCGATGCCCCGCTCCGGTTACTCGAGACACTTCGAGAACGTGAAGTCCTGCGCCGTGCGACAAGGTCACTTGGAGCGAATTCGCAGGATGCGAACGTCATTCGCGTGCTTGCCGGGCGTCACGTCGACGACAACGTGATGGCCCGCCTGGGCGATGAGAGTCGCTGGATTCTCCACGATCCATGTCGTCCTCCCGTCATCGCTCACCAAGACCATGCGCTGTGCGAGCCATTCGGGATGACCAACGCCAGCGCCACCGCGGAGGCACTTCGCGACACAAGATTCGTTCCCTGACGACTGTTCCAGAGTGGACAGCTAACGGGGCGGACACACCGCCGGGCTCAGATCGTTCGACAGGCCAGAAGTAATCGAGTGCGCCTTGTTCGCCACCGGGTCGAAGGCGGCGAGATGCGCCGTCCAGACCGAGCGCGCGCCAGCTCCGGATAGCCGCGACAGATCCCGCGGCGTGACGTAGACGATGAGCGTGGGCCTCAACCAGACAGCCTCGATGCCTGTGAAGGCACGTGTCCACGTG
>DASZFS010000287.1:0-2169 GCA_035939575.1 Vicinamibacterales bacterium
CGAGATCGTGTCGCCGCGAAGGCGGCCACGCTCGATCGGTTCCTTACCCAGCGTGCCCGACACCATTTGAAACTTCTGCGTCAGCAAGAGTTCGCCTTTCGGCGTGCGCCACGTGCCGCCGACGCGGGCGGGCACAATCCACAGCAGTGCCGTGCACCAGCGCTCGCACGGCTCGACGGTGGCGGTCTCATCCGGCTGCCAGTCGGCAATCGCGAAGGTGTTGGCGACGATACGCGTGCCTGGCTTCATGGCAAGGAAGGTCGGCCGCAGCCGCAGGTTCATGGACGGCAACAGGAACGTCGTGACGACCGTCGCGTCCGAGAAGTCGGTCTTGAAGATGTCGCCGCGTACGAAGCGGGTGCGCGTGTTGACGCCGGCCTCTGCCGCCTTGCGCTTCGAGTATTCGACAAGGCCGCGGTCGTACTCGATGCCGCGCGCGCGGAGTCCGCGTCTCGCCGCTGCAATCACGAGGACCCCATCGCCGGATCCCAGATCGACGAGCCGGTCCTTCGGCGTGACCTTCGCGAGGTCGAGCATCTTCTCGACGAGCACCGGTGGAGTCGGCACCCATTGGACGTCCTTGCCCGGCTGGTTCAACCGCGGCGCGGCTGGCCGACCACTTTCCTGCGATGCACCGGCGGCGCCGGACATGACGGCCGACAGGATGAGGACCACAACCTTGGAAATCTCCGACGTCCGCAGCAACATTTCCCTTCGAAGCGTAAGGCTGGACCCTATTGAAATGATAAACGAGGCCCTACCCCACCGCATCGCGACCTTCACACGCAGCGCCTGAGGCAGCGTGACGTTGAACACGCCGTTCGTCACCACCTTTGTGCCCGTCGCACCGTTTGGCCTTTGCCGGAGCCGTGAACGAGAGCGTCCCGGAAGCGGCTGTAGCCGTGATCGCTGTCACTCTGATCGTCCCTGACCCAGGACCAGGATTCTTCCATACCCATGCCACTCCGGCTGAGGTGCTCACCCCGCCGGCCGTCGCCTTCCGGTCACGCGCGCGGCGTGCCGCGGCGCGGTGAGCAAGCCGGCCGCCGAGCGGGCCGCTCACTCCCAACCGCACATCGCCGGCTGTCGCTCGCGTTTTCGTTTGCCCATCGACATGGGCGAAGTGTAGTACGGTTCTTTCGTATGTCGAAGTTAATCTACATCACCAATGCGTCACTCGACGGTTACATCGAGGACAAAACCGGCGCCTTCGATTGGGGCAATCCGGATCAAGTATTCGATTTCATCACTGAGTTAATGCGGCCGATCGGAACCCATCTCCTTGGGCGGCGACTCTATGAGACGATGGCGCACTGGGATGGGCCGCTGGAGGGCTATCCGCCCGAACACCGCGACTTCGCACGGGTCTGGCAGAAGGCCGAGCAGATCGTCTTCTCACGAACGCTGACACGCGCTCCGACACGCATCGCGCGTGTCGAGCGGGAGCTCGATCCCGAGGCAACTCGGAAACTCAAGCGCGAATCGGCGCACGACATCTTCATTGGCGGCGCCGAACTGGCAGCACTTGCGCTCGAATCCGATCTCGTCGACGAATGTCACCTGTTTCTCCATCCGGTGATCGTCGGCGGCGGAAAGCCGGCATTCCGAACCGCCATACGACAGAATCTCGAATTGCTTGACACGCGACGTTTCGGCACCGGAGCAATCCACTTGCGCTATCGCTTGCGGGGCGCTATCCGTAAGGCGTGACTGCGGGGCAGAGTTTCACTACGGGCTGTTAGGGTATCGGATGAAGACGGAGAAACGCCTCGGTAGCATCGCGGGCCCGTGCCTCGATCGCGCGAGGGTTCGGTCGCTGAGCGACACCGAGCAGTAGACTAATCATCAGATCGCGCCAGAGCAGTCCAGCGAACTGCTCGGCGAGCTCTGTCGGGCGGCCATCGACCAATCCGGCGGCTCGCGACTCGCTCATGATGTGACGCAACGCGGCCCGGCTCGTCTCACGCCCTAAAGAATCGAGCGTCCGCGCCACCTCGGGCGCCTGGACCGCCTCGGCGATCGCCAGCCGAAAGACCCCTACGACATCGGGATCGCTGACCTCCCACACGAACTGGCTCCCAAACGCCGTCAACACCTGCGCCAGCGTCGCGCGGTCGCGCAGCATCGGCATGTCGGCGGGCGCCTGAAGTCGCTGAGCGCGTTCCCCGA
>DASZFS010000288.1:0-19766 GCA_035939575.1 Vicinamibacterales bacterium
GGCCGAGACCGTGAGTGTCGTGGTCCCGGGCGACGGCAGCGTCTCGACCGATGCCTTGAGCGAGGCTGTCGGGGGCAGGTTGGAGCTGATCTGCTCGCTGTTGCCGCCGCGCGTCGTCCGGAGACGATCGATCTGCCAGACTGGATTCAGCGTGCCCGCGACAGAGTTCGTCTGGCCGTTGACCGTCAAGGTCCAGACCAGCCTGGTGTCCCGCCCGAAGTCGCTGGGGACGCGCACGCTGAACACGTCTTTGTGCCGGCGCGGGACGAAGTGCGTCGGCTGCCCCCGATCGCCGCCGGGCTCGAAGCTGTTGCCCGAGCCGATCGCGATGTCCGGCGCCTGTTCGTAATTGCGGTTCATGTAGCCGAACCACATGTTGTAGGAGCCGTCCGGGTTGACGTCGAAGCCCTCGTAGACCGGGGCGACGCCCTGGCCGGACGCGTGGCGGACGGTGACGAGCTGCGACGCCGGGGTCTGGGCCGAGACCGTGGCGGCGATGGTCAGACCGACGATCCAGCAGGCGACAGATTTCATGGCGGCAAACTCCCGTGCACGGCGGAGACAAGTCCAGCTGCGCCGTAAGGGCAGAATCATACCGCCGATGGCGGTCCAGCGCCGGTCCGTGTTCGAAAACGGCTCTGCTGTCCACTCGAGTGTTCCGGCTCAGGCGGTTGGGCCTCCAACCTGGTGGGCGGGCCGGGTTGGCCTTCTTCTTGCGATAGCAATCAATGAGTTGAAGGGAGGTTAACCATGCGGCGAATGTTCTCGGCCCTCATCATGGCAGCGACGCTGGGCGCGCCGATGGCCGTGCCGGCGAGCGCGCTGGCCGGCACGTCGGGCGCGGCCGTCACCGTGCGCATTTACGACCCCTATCGACGCGACTACCATCGCTGGGACGATCGTGAGGAGCGCGCGTATCGATCGTATCTTGCCGAGCGCCACCGCTCGTACCGGGCATACGAGCACCAGAGACTCGCGCAGAGGCGCGCGTATTGGCGATGGCGGCACGAGCGCGAGGAACGACTCGAGCACGAGCGCCGCTAGAAGCTCCTGAACGGCTGAAGACCCTGAGGTGGCCTGGAGACTCTGAGTCTCCAGGCCCGTCGGGTTTTCACGCGCTTGAGCCGCCGTGCTAAGCTACTGCCCGATGCTCGGGCTCCGGCAACACGTCACCTGGATTGTCGGCGCGTGGCTCCTCTGCCAGGCGTCAGCAATGATCCTGGTACCCGTGTCGTTGTGTACGAGCGACGTGGTAGGTATCGACCAGGCCTGCACGTGTTCCCACAATGACGGGCTCGAGTGCCCGATGCACCATACGAAGGCGAAGTCGAGACCGACCTGCTCGTGCAGAAGCACGACGGACAGTCCCACCGCGATCCTCGCCTCACTGATCGGCTCGACTGCGGTTCTGTCGCCACGCCCTGATCTCGTCACCGCGGTGACCACCTCAAGCCTCTGGGCGAAGCCTGAAGCCGTTTTGTTGAGCGCTTCGATCAATCCCGATCCCCCTCCGCCCCGCGCCAGCGCGTAACTTTCTCCTTTAACAGCAGACACACGCGGACTGCCTCGGCGACCTGAGATTCGTCTCGGCGTGCCCGACCATCTGCGCCGCCTCGCAATGACTTCCTCAAAGAAGCGCATTGCGCGGCCCGAGACCATCGGACGACGCGACGCGGCTTGCGTTGCTCTGTCCGATCACGAGTACAGACCGCGTTAGTCGGACGAAAAGCGCGACATGTTGGACATGTTGATAGAGGCCGCAACGAAGGCGTTGCTCTACGCCGCCGTGCTTCAAACGGTCGGAGCGGCAACGGCATTCTGGGCTATCGCACCGCAGCCCGCGGCTGACGCGCCTCCCGGTCACTCGGTGGAGGCGTCGATTCAGCGGGTCGGATTGCGCGCATCGGCCGCAGTTGTCCTCGCGCTGCTCTTGCGCGCGTGGGCGCACACGGCGACGGCCTTCGGGCTGGCGCAGTCGATGTCACTCCGCGCCCTGTCGACGATCGCGATCGAGAGTCGGTGGGGCCGCGCCTGGCAGATCCAGATGCTGGGCGCGCTCGCGTGCGTCGTGACCTACGGGGTCCACGGGTTGGTTCGCGGGCACCGTCGCAGGCTGCAGCTGATGACGGCGGTCACAGGCGCCGCGCTCTCGTTTTCCCTGACAAGAACCGGACATGCGGCAGGCGCCTGGAGTCGAATGGCGATTCACACGGCGCACGTGCTCGGTGCGGGGATCTGGTTGGGGACGTTGACGACGTTGGTCAGCGTCCGACAGTCGGTGGATCGAGCTCTGCGACGCCCGATGTTTCGCGCGTTCGCTCGTCTTGCGTTCAGCGGAGCAGCGCTGCTCCTCTCGGCCGGGATCGTTGCGAGCTGGTGGTACGTGGGTTCATTGGCAAATCTGTGGTCGACGACCTACGGCCGCGTGCTTCTGGTCAAAGTCGCGCTCGTCGTTGGCGTCGTCGCGTGCGGATACGTCAACTGGCGAGCGATCGAATCGGGACAGAACGAGCCACAGCGCACGGCGGTCGTCGAGTTGATGCTCGCCGGTCTGGTCATCGCGGCAACTGGTGTGCTGACGGAGCTCGAACATCCATGAGGCCTTTTATGAAGTTACCTATCGGTCGTTTCGTCGTGCTTTCGGTCCTCTTTGCCGGTGCAGCCGCAGGAGCGGCGTTCGCTCAGGCCACCGGCACGATCATCGGCGCCGTTGTGGACGAGTCCGGCGGCGTGATCGCAGGCGCCATCGTCTCCGTCGACGGTGAAGCCGGGCGCGCGTTGGCGTCGACGACGACCGACGCTGCTGGTTCGTTCACGTTGAAGGGAGTTGGAGTCGGTCATCACACCGTGCGCGTTGAAAAGCCGCAGTTCGGGCCGGCGCGGGTCGACGTGAGCGTTGGAAGCGAGCTCCCGCCGACCAGTCTGCACATCGTTTTGAAGGTGGCCGCCATCAGGGAGGCGGTTGACGTGCGCACCGATCTGACGGCCGAGCGGAGCTACTCGAAGGAGACTGCGACATCGGCGGGCAAGGCGGACATCCCGATCATGGAGACCCCGTTTTCGGTGGAGGTGGTGCCCAGTCAAGCGATTGCCGACCAACAGGCGATTCGCTTGTCGGACATCACGAAGAACGTGAGCGGCGTTCAAACCAACTGGGGCTACGGCCAGCAATATGAAGGGTTCGCGCTCCGGGGCTTTGAAACGAATACCACGCTGCGCGATGGCGTGCGTGCGCCGGGCGTCGCCGGGCGAACCAGCGTCGACGTCGCCAACATCGAGGACGTGGAGGTGTTGAAGGGCCCGGCCGCCATGCTCTACGGCCGCCTCGAGCCTGGCGGTCTCATCAACGTCGTCACCAAGCAGCCCCTGGCCACGCCGCACTTCTCTCTTCAGCAGCAGGTGGGCTCGTACAACCTTTCACGCACCACCGCAGACGCCACCGGTCCACTGACACCGGACGGCTCGGTGCTGTATCGCGTCATCGGTGAGTATTTCAGCTCCGATTCGTTCTTCACGCACGCGCCCCATGGAAAAACGCAGTTTGTCGCACCCAGTCTCACCTGGCGCCCGGCCGTGAAATTCCAAGCGAACGTCAACGTCGAGTACCGCAACTACGATCCACTGCTCGCCGATGGCATCCCCGCCATCGGCACCCGCCCGGCCAACATTCCGGTCACGACGTGGGTAGGCGATCTCGGCGATCAGGGAAACATCACGAAGACACTCGTCGACGTCAACGCGTCGTACCTGTTCAATGCGAACTGGAAGATCCACGGCAGCGTCGTCGCCAACTGGCAGACGTACAACGCCGGCGAGATCACGCCGATCAGCCTCGACGAAACGCCCGGCCCGACGTTCGGCGACCTCGCGAACGGCGTGTGGTTCGTCCACGCGCCATCGAATGGTCGCAATCTGGCGTTGGATGTGACCGGTCATCTCGGGACGGGCGGTGTCGACCATGCGCTCCTCTTCGGAACCGACTACTACCAGCTGAATTTTTCGTACACAGGCTTCGTCAACGGGTTTGCGCCGCTCGATACGATCAATATCTTCAATCCGACGTACTCGCGTCCCACCGGGTTCGGCTCCCACGCGGCCTACAGCAGCATGCCGCCGGACTGGGCCACGTCGGGTTCCAGCGGCTGGAACGGCGTGTATGCGCAGGATCAGATCAAGCTGTCGAAGACCGTCCAGGTGCTGGCCGGCGGCCGGTACGATTGGTCGCGCACCTCCTCGGGGCAGGTCCTTCTCGAGTATGCCCCGCCCGGGACCACCATCAATGACCTGGCGCAGACGACGGCCC
The DNA here is from genome assembly GCA_035939575.1 of Vicinamibacterales bacterium. Taxonomy (GTDB): domain Bacteria; phylum Acidobacteriota; class Vicinamibacteria; order Vicinamibacterales; family CAVVIG01; genus DATKHR01. The sequence goes on from DASZFS010000288.1 coordinate 4,304, forward strand.
GTGAGACGAAGTTCAGCCCGCGTCTGGGTCTGATTTACCAACCCATCCCGTCGCTCTCTCTCTACGGGAACTACGTGCAATCGCTCGGGACCTGGGGCACCCAGGCGGGGATTGCCGCGGATGTCGACGGCCATCCGCTCCCTGCGGAACGGAGCGCGTCGTACGAAGGCGGCTTCAAGACAGAATTCTTCCAGAGGCGCCTCCGATCGACCCTCGCGGTGTTCAACATCACGAAAAACAATATGGCGACCCGCGACTTGTCGTCGCCGAATCCGAACGCCCTGCTGGCGATCGGCGAGGCACGGAGCCGCGGCGTGGAAGTGGATGTGGCCGGCAGTCTCACCCGGCAGATCAACGTCATCGCGACCTATGCGTTTGACGCTGCGACGTTCACGAAGGACAACACCGGTCTGCAGGGGAATGCTATTGCGAATGTGCCGAGACATTCCGGCAGCGTGTGGCTGAAGGCGCAGCTCATCCCGACGTTGTTCGTCGGCGGCGGGGCGGTCCTGCGCGGTGAGCGCCAGGGTGACAACCAGAATTCCTTTCAGCTGCCCGGCTACGTAACAGTCGATGCGGTGGCGGGCTACACCTTGAAAGCGGGGCATTCGACGCTGGTTCCGCAGATCAATGTCTCCAACCTGACGAACACGCGGTACTTCATCAACACCAACGTCTACGATGCCTATCCGCGGACGGGCATCATGCCCGGCCAACCGCGCACCGTGATGGCCTCCATCAAGTGGGAGTACTAGCACCGTGAAGACACCTCTTTTCGCCTGCGTTGTCATGCTCGGATGCGCTGCCGCCGGCTGCGGCCGAACAACCGCGACATCGCTCTCACCCGGCCTCGAAGGCGAAGCGCGGCTGGGAGTGGCTGATGCCAACAACGCGACGCCGGTGCTGGCCTCGTGGGGACGCTTTGTCGTCGCGGTCTGGACCGCCGAGAAAGGCGGCGCGACCGACGTCTACGCCGCGACGAGCGACGACAACGGTGTGACGTTCCGCACATCGGTCCGAGTGAACGACGTCGCCGGTGAGGCACACGTCTACGGCGAGGATCCGCCGCGCGTGGCGCTGGCAGCCGCTGCGCCAGCGCCCGAGATCCTCGTGACGTGGCCCTCGCAGCGTCAGAAGCATCTGGGCTTGCGTTCAGCCCGTTCGCTCGACGGAGGCCGCACGTTCTCAGCGTCTGTCTCGACCGGCGACGTGGCGATTGAGGGAGAGCGCGGGTTTCAAGCGGTCACCTTTGGCAGTGACCATGTCGCGCGCGCGGTATGGCTCGATCAGCGGCGCGATCCGGGCACGCCGCCTCACGCGAACGCCGGCGGCGACTGGGATCCGATGCACTTGATGTTCGCGTCGGGCGTCGCCGACGGCCGCTGGGAGCCCGAGATTCGGCTTGCGTCCAACGTGTGTGGCTGCTGCAAGACCGCCATTGCCACAGGACCCGACGGTTCGGTGTATGTGGCATGGCGAAACATCTACCCTGGCAACCTGCGCGATATCTCCTTCGCGGTCTCCCGCGACGGACGGGCCTTCTCCGCACCCGTTCGCGTCAGCGAAGACCACTGGGCCCTGGACGGCTGTCCTGATGATGGCCCGACGATGGCAGTGGATGCGACTGGCACAATCCACCTCGTGTGGCCGACGCTCGTCGACGGCCCCGATCCAGCCGTTCGTTTGTTCTACACCTCTTCGCGAGACGGTGTGACCTTCACGCCCCGGCATGCGATTGAGACGCTCGGGACACCGAAGCCTGCGCATCCGCAGTTGACACTCGACGAATGCGGAACCTTGGCCCTGGTGTGGGACGAAGCACACGGGACGAATCGAAGGGTCGCGATGCGGCGATTGTTTCCCCTCGCATCCGGCGGTGTTCGTGCGGATGCCCTGAAGATCATTAACGGAGACGGCGCAGGGACGTATCCGGTGATCACCGCCGTGCAAGGCGGTGTCCTGGTGGCGTGGACCGAAGGTGCGGAGCACACCACCGTCGGCGTCCGGCGAATCGGTCTGGACTCAACCTGCTCCTTAACTCACACGTCTGCACGATAACAACGAGGAGGCAGCATGAAGCCACGTACATCGCGATTCGGCAGCATCACCAAGTTCATCATCACCAAGTTCATCATCACCAGGTTCATCATCACCTTCACCGTCGCGTTGATTGGGCTGACGGCGCTCGTCCAGGCCCACACGAAGCTCGAGAAGAGCGAGCCCGCGGCCGGAGCGACGGTCGCCGCGCCCAAGCAGATTCAGCTCTGGTTCAACGAGAAGCTCGATGCGGCCGTCAGCAAGATCGAGCTCACCGGCCCATCCGGGAAGGTCGAACTTGGCCCGGCACACACCATGGCCGACAAGACGTTGATGGCCGTCATCAGCGGCAAGGTCACTGGCGGCACCTACACGGTGGCGTGGCAAACGGCGGGTGACGACGGCCACGTTGTCAAAGGGGACTACACCTTCTCGGTGAGCGCTACGACACACTGAGCGGATTATGAGCTTGGTGAGGCCGGGCCTACGCATCCCGGACCGCCAATGCCCGCAGAGGTTTCCTTTCCCTCGTGCGGGCCGGTCAGCCGCGTGCGGATCTGTGACTCCGCACGCGGCGGGTCGTCATGCGGCGCGTGAATCGGTCGGACACTGCAGCGAAGGAGTGATATGGGGCGAAGGTCAGTCGCCGTGCGGCAATTGAACGGACGTCTCCCGCTGACCGTGCTGGCGGTCTTTGTCGGTAGCGGCATGTACTCGCTCGCAGCCGGCCAAGACGGCATCGTCTATCTCTCCGACGGGCATCCCGATCTGCTCATTCGCCAGGCGAACTATTCGATGGAGCTCATTCTCCGCGGGGCACGCAGCCAGGAAAAACAATGATCACGCGTTGCGGGTACCGAAAGCGCTGGATGGCGACACGCGGAATCAAGCCGGTCGCCATCGCGTGGTTGGTGTGCCATCTTTGGATCGGCGCGCTGGTCAGCGGCGTCGTGTACGTGCAGGGTTCCGTTGACAGCTCCGAAATTGCGTGCCATTGCCAGCACGGCGATGGGCACGAGTGCCCGATGCACAAGACCACGCACGGCAAGGCGCGCTGCGCAATGCGCGCGGTCCGCGACGTGAGTGGCATTGCCGGCGTCACGACGTTGCTCTGGCCCATCGGGCTGGTGCGCGGTGTTGTCGACACCAACCGGCGAGACGAAGGTTCAAGCGCGCTTCTCATCACGCGTTTCGACGTCTTCGACCGGGCGACTCCACCAACTCCTCCGCCCCCTCGCACATAACCTGGGCCAAATTCAAACCCGGAAATGAATGTCGCGTCAGCAGGGGAGTGATCTCTCCAGCCGGCGCCCTGGCATAGGAGTGTGTGATGGAAGACCTTTGGAAAGACATGCAGTACGGCCTCAGGACGCTGAGGAACAACCGGGCATTCGCTGCGCTGGCAATCGTGACGCTCGGTCTGGGCATCGGTGCGAACACCGCCATCTTCAGCGTCATCAGCGGCACCCTGCTGAAGCCGCTGCCCTACGCGAACGGCGACCGTCTGGTGCTGGTGCGCCAGTCGGCGCCGCTCGCCGGCCGGCCGGACGCCGGCGTCTCCGTGAAGGAGTTGTACGACTATCGCGAGGAGTCGGCCGATTTCGACAACCTGGTCGAGTACCACCAGATGAACTTCGACCTGCTGAACCGCGGCGAGCCCGATCGCGTGAACACCGGCGTGGTCTCGCACAATTTCTTCAATGTCCTGGGCATCGCGCCCATCCTCGGGCGGACTTTCGTTGCCGACGATGACAGGCCAGGCGCCGACGCGGTGCTGGTGTTGAGCTACGCGTACTGGCAGCAGAAGTTTGGCGGCGACGCCAGGATCGTGGGCCAGGTGTTCCAGATGAACGATCGGCCGCACACGGTCGTCGGTGTTCTGCCCAACGTGCCGCACTATCCGCAAGAAAACGACGTCTACATGTCGGTGTCGGCCTGTCCGTTTCGGGCGGCAGCCGAGCGCCAGCTTATCCAAGACCGCCGTGCGTTTTCCATTCTGACGGTCTTTGGACACCTGAAGCCGGGCGTCTCGCGGGAGCGCGCGGCCAGCGACGTCGGGGCGATCTGCGGACGGTTCGTCCGCGACAACCCAAGCGCGTATCGCGCGGGGTCGGGGTTCACGGCCACGACCCTGAATGTGCAGGAGGAGATGACGAAAAACGCCCGGCCCATGCTGCTCATCCTCCTCGGCACCACGGGATTGATTCTGCTCATTGCGTGCGCGAACGTCGCGAACCTGACGATCGCGCGCCTGATGCGTCGTGACCGCGAGCTGGCGCTGCGCGCGGCGCTCGGCGCGAACCGTCGACGGCTCGTCCGCCAACTGCTGACGGAAAGCACGCTGTTGGCCGTCGCGGGCGGGGCGTTCGGGATCCTGTTCGCAGCGTCGACGGTCGGCATGCTGACGGCGTTCGTCGGGCGCTTTACTACACGCACGGGAGAGATCGGCCTCGATCCGTGGGTGCGGGCCTTCACGCTCGGCATCTCGGTACTCACGGGCCTTGGCTTCGGGACAGTCCCCGCGATGGCGTCGCGCGTGGACGTCGTCGACGCGATGAAACAGGGTACCCGGGGCGCCGGCGAAAGCGCCGGACGGCGGCGTGTACAGCGCGCACTGATCGTCGCGCAGGTCGCGGTGTCCGTGGTGCTGCTCGTCGGCGCCGGCCTGTTGCTGGCAAGCTTCTACCGGCTGCAGCAGGTGGACGCCGGCTACCGAGCCGACCATGTCCTCTCGGCGGAGGTATTCACCAACTTCACGAAGTATCCCAACGCGAACGCGCAACTCGCGTTCTATCAGCCGTTGATCGAGCGGCTGCAGGGTGAGGCGGGCGTGGTCTCGGTCGCGATTACAAATGCGGTCCCGCTCAGCACCCTCCAGCCCGGCAACAATCCGTTTCAGATCGAGGGGCGCGCGGATGACGCGGAGCGACGGCCGAGCGCCGACGTACGCATCGTGAGCCCCGCCTACTTCTCGACCATCGCCGTGCCGCTGGTGGCGGGTCGCGCGATCACCGATGCGGACAAGGCTGATGGTCCCCCGGTCGTCGTCATCAACAAAGCGATGACGCGGTACTGGGACAAAGCGGACCCGATCGGCAGCCGAGTGTCATTTGACAACGGTCTGCACTGGGCGACGGTTGTCGGCGTCGTGGGTGATGTGAAGCAGTTCGGCCTGTCCCGCGACGCCTCGGCGCAGGTGTATGGACCGATGAGTCAGGCTTCGAACGGGATCGGTGGGGCGCGTGTGCTCGTCCGCACGACCGGCGATCCGATCGGCGCCGCCAAGATCATCCATGACGATGTGCACGCGATCGATCCGAACATGCCTGTCGAGAACGTGCGCAGCCTCGAGGACATTCGGGCCGGGTATCTGGCGACGCCTCGGCTGACGGCGATGCTGCTCTCCATCTTCGCCGCGCTCGCCATGATCGTCACGATGACGGGCATTACGGGCGTGATTGCGACGTCGGTATCCCAGCGGACGCAGGAATTCGGTGTGCGAATGGCGCTCGGCGCGAGCCGCGACCGCGTCCTGCGGATGGTCGTCGGCCAAGGTCTCGCGCTGGTCGGTGCGGGGCTGTGCGTCGGGATCGCCGTGTCGCTGGCTCTTGCTCGCGTGCTCGCGACGCTGCTCTTCAACACGCAACCGACCGACCTCATCACCTTCACGGCCGTCGCGGTCACCTTCACTGTCGCGGGCACGCTCGCGTGCCTGGGGCCCGCGTGGCGGGCGACGACCGTGGATCCGATGCAGGCGCTCCGCGCGGACTAGATCGTGATGCATCGCATCGCGGCCTGGCGGGCAGCGATCGGTCTGGTCGCTGTCATCTCCTCGTGCGAGGTGTGTGGCCACGGGAACGATCTGTCGTCGGCCGCTGAGGGCCGCACGCTGTACGAGACGAACGGATGTGTCTCGTGCCACGGCCTACAGGGACACGGCGATGGGCCGGTCGGGAAGACGCTGACTCCGGCGCCCCGTGATTTCCGGGGCGCCGGGGCGTTCAAGAACGGAACGGATGTCGTGGCGATCGCGAGGACGCTGGCCATGGGACTGTCAGGCAACGGTGGGCGGATGCCGCAGTTCGGCCATCTGACCGAGGTGGAACGACGATCGATCGCCCTATTTGTGATCTCACTCAGAGAAAACGGACATGAGGAGAAGAAACCATGAGCTCGAAACGGACGAACCATCGAAACCAGGTGGTCTTATGGCTCTGCGCGGTGCTCGTCGTGCTCGGCACAACAGGATCCCTGGCCGGGCAGAAAGCGTCAGTGATTGCACGTGACGCGTGGGCCCGCGAGCCCGCGCCATCTCGCGACGTGACGGCGCTTTTTGTCGTGCTCGAGAATCGAGGCGCGACGCCGAGGGCGGTCGTCGCCGGCGAAACCGACGTTGCGGACAAGGTCGAGCTCCACGAAATGAAGATGGAAGGCTCGATGATGCGGATGTCGCCGGTGAAACAGATCGAGGTGCCAGCGGGAAGCCTGACGGAGCTGAAGCCCGGAGGCTTGCACATCATGATCTTCGGCCTGAAAAAGCGTCCGGCGGTGGGCGATGTGTTGACCGTCACGCTGACCCTGGACGACGGTACCAAAGTGCCGGTGATGGCGACGGTTCGCCGGGATGAGGTGAAGGAATGATGTCTCAAGACACGGCGTATTGGCCGATGTTGAGTGCAGTCATGGCGATGGTGGTCGCGGTCGCCGGATGCGGTGGAGCGGGCGCGTCGATGGCCGGGGCGCCGCCGGTCCTCTCGATCGGCGGCGACTTCACACTCACGGATCACAACGGACAGCGTTTCGAGTTGTCCTCGCTGCGGGGCAAGGCGGTGCTGATCTTTTTTGGCTACACCTATTGTCCGGACGCCTGTCCGACAACGCTCTCAAAACTGGCGTCGGTCGCCATGCGCCTCGGACGTGACCGCGACCGCGTGAAGATCCTCTACGTGACGGTCGACCCGGCGCGCGACACGCCGGAGGTACTCAAGACGGACCTCGCCAATTTTCGTGTAGATGCTCTCGGCTTGACCGGGACGAAGGCGGAAATCGACAAGGTGGTCGCGCTCTACGGCGCCGCCTATGAGTTGACGCCGACGCCCGAATCAGCGGCGAAGTACACCGTTGCGCACACCACGACGCTATACGCTATCGACACCAGTGGGCGAGCGCGGCTCACGTTCCGCTATGAGGCGTCTGTCAACGAGATCGTCGATGGCATTCGCGCGATTCTCGCGGACGAGCGGACGTGACCTTATGGCCCGCCCTGCATTTGACAGTGCCGGTGTCCAGCGCTAAGTTGGATGGTCCATGACGCGGGTGCGCGGTGTTCTCGGTCCGATCGCCGCCTGGTGGCTTGTCTGTCAGGCTGCGACGCTGGTGCTCGTACTGGTCGCACCCAGGCTGACAGCGTGCACCTGCCCGCTCGGCGCCGATGCGACGTGTCCGATGCATCACGGGAAGGCAGCAGAGCCAAAGGCCTGTGCGATGCAAAGCGTCACCGCGAATGCGGCCACGACGCTGAGTTCTCTGTTCAGCGGCGTTGGACTCGTGCCCGTTCTCACGCTGCAGAGTCCTTCCGCGTCGACGGCAAGCCCCATACGCTTCGAATGCTCGAGGGCGACCGAGCGCCCTTCACCCCCCGACCCGCCCCCGCCTCGCGCCTGACCGTTCTCTCTCTCTATCACGTTCGTTGTCGTGCCCTGAGAACGGCTGGTTCTGGGGCGGGAGAAAGGGGAGCGTTGTGCGAAAGCTTCAGGTACTTGTACTGGTCAGCGCGTTCTTGATTGCGGCAGCCGTCCCGGCGTCTGCCATCATTTTTTCGACTGTGAAGGGCGTAGTGCACGATCCGCAGCATCGTCCGGTTCCCGGCGCCTCCGTTACGGTGAAGGCCCGGCAGTCGGACTGGACGCAAACGGCGACGACCGACGCTGCCGGCACGTTTCAGATCCCGGCCGTCCCGGTCGGCGACTACACCGTCACGGTCGCGCTCCAGGGGTTCAACACGGCTCGCCAGGCCGTGACCGTGATCTCGGATACCGCGCCGGTCCTGCATTTCCAACTCGAGGTCGGCACCGTGACCGAGAGCGTGACGGTATCGGCGACGGCCGAAGGGGTCCATCCGGACTCGGTGACGCCGACGACCCTCGTGAGCCGGCAGGACATCCAGAACACGCCCGGCGCCGACCGGACGAACAGCCTCGAGGCGATCACGGCGTACGTCCCCGGTGCCTACGTCACGCACGACCAGCTGCACATTCGCGGGGGACACCAGGTCAGCTGGCTCATCGACGGCGTGCCGGTACCGAACACGAACATCGCCAGCAACGTCGGGCCGCAGTTCGATCCGAAGGACATCGATGTTCTGGAAGTCCAGCGCGGCGCGTACGACGCGCAGTACGGCGATCGTACCTACGGCGTCTTCAATGTCGTCCCACGGACCGGATTCGAACGCAACAACGACGCGGAACTGATGCTGACCGCGGGCAACTTCCACCAGACGAACGATCAGCTGAGCCTCGGCGGCCACACCGAACGATTTGCGTACTTCGCCAGCGTGAACGGGAATCGCAGCGATCTCGGGCTCGGGACGCCAGTCGCGGACGTGATTCACGACCGGCAGGCCGGCGGCGGCGGGTTTGCCTCGCTGCTCTTCAACCTGAACACCACAAATCAGCTGCGGCTGGTGACGTCAGCGAGGCACGACAGCTACCAGATTCCCAACGGGCCCGACGACCAGGCGGCCGGCATCGACGACGTCGAGCGGGAGTCCGATGCGTTCGTGAACTTCTCGTGGGTCCGCACATTCCCATCCGGCATGCTGCTGTCGGTGTCGCCGTTCTATCACTTCAACACGGCAAATTACGAAGGCGGGCCTAACGACCCCATCGTGACGACCGACGAGCGCCGGTCGCAGTACGGCGGGGCGCAGGCGACCTTCAGCGCCGAAGTCGCGAAGAACAACGTGCAGGTCGGCTTCTACGGCTTCCACCAGCAGGACGATCAACTCTTTGCATTGACCTTCAACGACGGCAGCAATCCGAACCTGTCGGTTCGCGAGCGGCCGTCGGGGAGCCTGGTCGCGGTCTTCATTCAAGACAAGGTCCCCGTCACGTCGTGGTTGACCGTCACGGGCGGCGTGCGGCAGACGCACTTTTCAGGAGGCATTACTGAGAACGCGACGAGCCCACGCGTCGGGGCGACCGTCCAGATCCCGACCGTTAACTGGGTCGTGCGGGGCTTCTACGGCCGGTTCTACCAGGGACCGCCGCTCATCACGGCCTCCGGCCCGCTGCTGGACTTCGTCACGGCACAGAACCTGGGATTCATTCCGCTGCGCGGCGAACGCGATGAGGAGTATCAGGTTGGGCTCGCGGTGCCGATTCAGGGCTGGACGGTCGACGCGAGCCGCTTCCAGACACGCGTCACGAACTTCTTCGACCACAACCCGGTCGGAAACTCGAACGTATTCTTTCCACTGACCATCGATGGAGCGCTCATCCGGGGCACCGAAGTCACGCTGCGGTCGCCGCGGACATGGCCGCTCGGCCAGTTCCATCTCGCCTACTCCTACCAGACTGCGCAAGGCCGAGGCTCGATCAACGGGGGACTGACGAACTTTTCGAACGTTTCATCCGGGGGCGGCTACTTCCCGCTGGACCACGATCAGCGCAACACCTTCAGCGCCGGTTTTGATGCCCGGCTGCCGCAGGGTGTGTTCGCGGCGACCAACGTCTCCTACGGATCCGGCTTCACCGACAGCGGCGGACCGGCGCATTTGCCCGGCCACACGACGGTGAACGTCACTCTCGGCAAGTCCCTCGGGGAGAAGGTGTCGCTGTCGGTCACCGCGTTGAACCTCGCGGACAGCCACCTGCTCATCGACAACAGCCTGACCTTCGGCGGCACGCACTTCAACAGCCCCAGGGAGATCTACGGGGAGCTTCGATACCGCTTCCACTACTGATCGGGGGCCCGAGGTCTATAATCTCCTGCACGACCGGCCTCTGCCTCAGGGCGTGGAGGCCAGGTCGTCAGGAGGTTTCTGATGCGCGCCTCGCTCACGGTCTGCCTTGTGATGTTGGCGTCGTCTGCGATCGCGCAGCCGGGCCAGCCGTCCGCACGGCCATCCTCACTCGACTACGAGTTCTTCAAGAACAACGTCCAGCCGATCTTTCTGGCGAAGCGGGCCGGCCATGCGCGGTGCATTTCATGCCACGCGTCGGGCACGCCTTTGCGCCTCCAGCCGCTCTCGGCCGGCCACGCGACCTGGAGCGAAGAGGAGTCGCGCAAGAACTTCGCCGCGGTTCAGCGCGTGGTCGTGCCAGGCAGTGTCAAGAGCAAGCTGCTCGTTCACCCACTGGCCCAGGCGGCGGGCGGTGATTTCTTTCACAACGGCGGCAAGCACTGGAGCTCTCAGAACGACGCCGAGTGGCAGACGTTGAAGGCGTGGGTGCTCGGAGCGGGCACCGCGACGGCGGCCCAGAGCAAGGTGCGGATCATCCAGACGAACAGCGCTGGCGACAGTGTCGACCTGATCGATCCGGCGACCAACACCGTTGTCGGCGTGATCTCCGGGATCGAAGCGGGCCACGGCGCGGGCAGCGCCCCCGACGGCAGCCGTATCTACATCAGCGACGAAGCCGAGAGCACGCTGGACGTGGTGGACGCGAAAACGTTGAAGGTGATCAAGAAGATCCCGTTGAGCGGACACCCCAACAACATGGCGGTCGGTCGTGACGGGCGCCACGTCTACGTCGGCATCATTCAAGAGCCAGGCGGCGTCGACGTGATTGACGCCGCGGCGCTGGAGCGGATCAAGACGATCCCCACCAAGGGGACCATTCACAACGCGTACGTCACACCTGATGGCAAGTACGTCGTTGCCGGTTCCATCCAAGGCAAGACAATCAACGTCATTGACGCCGCCACCGAACAGCCGGCCTGGACGGTCGACATGGACCTGGGCATCCGGCCGATGACCTTCAGCCGGAATGCCGACGGCTCCACGAAGTGGATCTTCGCCCAGCTGACCGGCTTCAACGGCTTTGCGGTCGTCGATTTTGCGGCGCGCAAGGAGATCAATCGCATCAAGAATCCCGAGCTGCCGCCGGGGAAGGCCACGGTTCCAGAAGGATCCGATCCGTCTCACGGGATGGCCGTCACGGCGGATGGCAAGACGCTCGTCGTCTGCAGCCGGCTGAACAACTATCTGTACTCGTATTCACTGCCGGACTTGAAGCTGCTCGGCAGCGCTGAGCTGAGCGGAAAAGGAGCGGGCTGGGTGACGCTCACGCCCGACGGCAGGACCGCGTACGTCGCGAATCCAGTGACAGATGACGTGTCGGTTGTCGACGTGGCATCGATGAAAGAGCTGACGCGCATTCCGGTGGGCTATGTGCCCAAGCGAAACGTGACGGCCCTGCTCCAGTAGCCATGCGCAACGTTGTCCGGACGTGCATCATCACGTTCGTTCTCGCTGACGTCATCGCCGGTCTCGGTTTCACTGTCGCCGGGCAGCAACCCGTCGCGCGGGCCGTTCACGTGACGCTGCACGAGGGCACGTCGATGGCGGCGGCGCTGTCGCCCGATCACCGCACTCTCGCGATTGACCTCCTCGGTACGCTGTGGACGATGCCCGCCGACGGCGGCGTCGCGAAGCCGATCACCGACATCTTCCTCGACGCGCGACAACCCTCATGGTCGCCGGACGGTAAGCACCTGGCGTTTCAGGCGTATCTCAGCAGCACCTGGCAGATTTGGACGATCAACGCCGACGGCACCGATCTCAAGCCGGTGACGTCAGGTCCCTATGACGATCGGGAGCCGGCCTGGTCGCCGGACGGCAACCGTATCGCATTCTCGTCGGACCGGAGCGGGAGCTACGACATCTGGGTGGTGGCGCTGGCCAGTGGAGCGGTTCAGCAGGTCACCTTCGCGCCGTCCAACGAGTTCATGCCTGCATGGTCTGGTGTCGACGAGATCGCATACGTATCCGATCGCGCCGGGAAGCCTGGCGTGTACTCCATGCCGGTGGCGACGGCAAACCGAAGCACGACCGATCGCCTGCGCGTGGCGTCAGACGGCGCCGTGGCTGGTCCTTCGGTCGGACCGGACGGCACGATCGCCTTCAATACCATCAACGGCAGTCACAGCCGTCTGATGGTTGGCGACCGGAACATCGCCGACGCTGACGAAGACGTCTTCCCATTCCGGCCGCAATGGATCTCGCCGGGCGAGCTGCTGTATACGGCTGATGGCAAGATCAAGCGGCGGATGGCGGCGGGTGGCCCGCCACGAGTCGTCGAGTTCACCGCGGACGTGTCATTCACGCGGCCGGCATTTACGCCGAAACGGCACCGATTCGACCTGGCCGGAGCGCAGCGCGTCCGCGGGATCATGCACCCGGCCGTGTCGCCCGACGGCAGCCAGGTGGCATTCGCGGCGCTCGGCGATCTCTGGGTGATGCCGATAGGCGGCGCGCCGCGCCGGTTGACGACCGATCCGGCCGTCGAAACCGAGCCGGCATGGTCACCAGACGGCCGGTCGCTGGCGTACTCGACGGATCGCGGCGGCTCGATGAATATCTGGACGCGCGATCTCGAGAGCGGCGCCGACCGGCAGATCACGCACGCGGGCAACGCGGCCATGCTGGCGGCCTGGTCTCCCGACGGCGCGCGCATCGCGTTCGTCGATTCGGACGGTCAGCTCCAGGTCGTCGACGTGAAGAGTGGCGCGGTCACCAAAGTGCACGACCATCTGAACGAGCCAGGCCGCGCCAGCTGGTCGCCCGACGGAACCGCCATCGTCGTGTCGTCGCTCAAGGTGTATTCCACGCGGTTTCGCGAAGGAACCAACCAGGTGCTTCGCGTCGCTGTTCCCGGGGTTCCCGGGGTTCCCGGTGGGCCAGATCGCTGGTTCGATCCCTCGCCGCACAAGTCGATCGGGATGCGAGAAGACGGCGGTCCGGTGTGGTCGCCCGACGGGACGCAGATGGCGGCCGTTGTCGATGGCCTGTTGACGGCGTGGCCCGTCGGTCGAGACGGCGCGCCGCTGGGTCCGCCGCGCCCGTTGTCGACCGAGCTTGCGGGGTCGCCGACGTGGACGGCCGATTCCCGGCGCATCCTCTATCAAACGGACACGGGTTTGAAGCTTGTGGATGTGTCCGAAGGGGCCGCGCGCCGGGTCGTCCGTGAAATCGATCCACGGCTCACGTGGACACCGTCGTCGGAGCCCCCCGCGTACATGACCTCCGGCGCGAGGGGGGCGAGTGCTCGAGCGGTTACGATCCACGCCGGCCGCCTGTGGGACGGCCGCAGCGATGCGCTGCGGAACGACGTGGACATCCTTGTCGAAGGCACGCGCATCAAGCGCGTCGAGCCGCATCGCGCCGAGTTCCACTCCGGTACCGTGATCGACGCCACGAGCGAGACCGTCATCCCCGGCCTCATTGAAATCCACACCCACCTCAGCAAGAGCTACGGCGAGGCCCTCGGCCGGGAATTTCTCTCGTGGGGAATCACCACGGTTCGCAATCCGGCGACGAACACGTTCGAGACGTTGGAGAACCGCGAGGCGTTCGAGTCGGGCGCGCGTATCGGTCCCCGGCTCCTGACCACCGGTGAGCCGTTCGACGGCACGCGTGTCTATTACCCCGGGGGCATGTCGCTCGACGACAGTGGACAGCTGCCCCTTCAGCTGCAGCACGCTCGGGACTTCGGGTATGACTTCGTGAAGACATACGTCCGCCTGCCCGATCTGATGCAGAAGCGCATCATCGAGGAAGCGCACCGGATGGGTATGCCGGTCACGTCGCATGAGCTTTACCCGGCCGTCGCGTTTGGCGCAGATGGTGTCGAGCACATTCGCGGCACGAGCCGTCGCGGTTATTCGCCGAAGATCACCGCGCTCTCGCGGTCCTATCGCGACGTCATCGATCTCCTGACGGCGTCGAAGATGACGCTGACGCCCACGATTGGCATCCAGGGCGGCTTCCGCCTGCAGACGCTACGCGATCACTCCTGGCTGAATGACCCGCGCATCCAGCAGTTGTATCCCGCGCCGGTGCGGGATCGCTGGCGTGAGCAGACCGCAACCCCGGCGTCGGCCGCCGTGATCGAAGAGGCGCGCCGGCTCGTCGCGCCTCAGGAACGCACGGTGTACCTCGTCGTGAAGGGTGGTGGCCGGGTAACGGCCGGCACCGACGCGCCGATCAACCCGTACGGATTGAGTCTGCTGATGGAGCTGGAGAATTACGCGTCCGGCGGTCTGACACCGGTCGAAGTGCTTCGAACGGCGACGATGGTCTCGGCGGACGCGATGGGTGTCGGCGCCGACCTCGGGAGTGTCGAGCCGGGCAAGCTCGCGGATATGGTCATCATCGCGGGCGACCCTCTCGCGAACATCAAAGACTTGCGTCGGGTGAGGCGTGTCATCAAGGACGGCAACGTCTACGATCTCGAAGCGCTGCTCCGGCGTCCGACACCGCAACCGTAGCCGAACACCGTAATTTGGTATCTGGTCATCTCGTGATCTGGTTATGGGTTACTTGATCGGGACGGTGTCAACGTCAGGCCTCTCAATAACCAGATAACCAGATAACCCAATGACCAGATAACCCATTCTCTAAGTGTGCGCCGGCTGCGACGCGAACTGCTTCATCCAGTCCGCCTGCCGCTGCTGCATCTCCTGGGGTGTGAGATCTTCTTTGTGCGTCGCGATCGTCCACCTGTACCCATGCGGGTCGGTGAAGGTTCCGCACCGATCGCCCCAGAACTGATCCGCCACCTGACCCATCGGCCCGGGCGGAACCTGCGCGCCCGCCGCAACGGCGCGGTCGAACAGCGCGTCGCAATTCTCCACGTAGACCCAGAGCGACGCGGGGGACCCGCCCATCGCCGTGGGACCTTTGCCGCCCATCATTGCATCATTCAACATGATGCGCGAGTCGCCGATGCGCACCTCCGCATGCATGATCTTCCCATCGGGGCCGACGGCGCGCGACATTTCTTCTGCGCCAAGGGCTTTCTTGTACCACTCGATCGCCTGCACGGCGTTGTCGAGGGTGAGCTGCGGCGTCACCGTATGGTGCCCCTCGGGAATTGCGCTCTTCGCTTTCGACATCTTCGACCTCCTTCACTTTCAAAACCGCGAGTCTTGCATTCTGTTGTGACGTCAACGCGACGTGCAAGCTGAGCCATGGCGTTGAGCGACCGTCTGTCAGGCCTCGAACGACGCGCCTGTCTCGAGGAGCGTCTTCATCTCGCTGAGCACCCAGCTCCAGCCGCCACCCGCTCCGGTGTCAGCCATCTCGCCGCCCACCAGCGCAGCGGTCTTCGGTGCGCCGTCCAGCTCGTGAATCACTGTCAACCTCGTGACGCCGCCCTTGCCCTCGTCGATTTCCCAGGTGAGCCGGGTGAACCCTTCCGAC
>DASZFS010000289.1:0-4798 GCA_035939575.1 Vicinamibacterales bacterium
GCATGAAATCGCTGTTCATGAAGAACAACCGCTGCAGCGGCACCGTCGTCGTAAAACGCTTCTCCGCTGATTGAGCCGGACTCGGGAAATCGAACAGCTGGAGGTAGGAATCGAGCGAGTACCGGCTGACCTTTCCATAGAGCGTGCGCCGCGTGGAAGCGGGCGTCAACGCTTCCGACGGCCCGCCCATCTTCGAGTCCAGAGCCCCAGAGACGGCAAGCAACGAATCGCGAATCTGTTCGGCGGTCAGGCGGTGGCGGTTGGCGCGCCAATACAGCCGATCGTCGGGGTCCTTCTCGTAATTCCTGCGGTCGTCATCAGCGCTCAATTGATAGACCGCGCTCAGCATGATCTCGCGGTGCAGCTTCTTGATGGAGAGGCCGTTGTCGACGAAGAACTGCGCCAGGTGCTCGAGAAGCTCGGGGTTGGTCGGCCGCTCGCCCATCACGCCGAAGTTGCTCGGCGTGTCGACGATGCCGGTCCCGAAATGCCCCTTCCAGATGCGATTCACGATGACGCGCATCGCCAGCGGCTGCTTGAGAATCGCATCGGCCAATTCCAGCCGGCCGCTGCCCTTTTGAAACGGCTGCGGCGAGCCGTCGCTCAAGACCGACAGAAAGTGTCGCGGGATTTCCGGGCCGAGGTTATACGCATTGCCGCGGATCGCCTGCCGCAGATCCTGCGGCTTCGCCTCGTCGGCCACGGCGTGCAGGTATGGAAAATGCGGCGGCTGCGCCTTCCGCGCCGCGGCGATGTCTGACCGCAAAGCCTCCACGTATCGAAGGCGCTCCGCGCTCAGCTGACGCTCGAGGGCCCAGCCCCGGAACACGAGCAGGCCCGGCTTGAGCCGTCCCGGCTCCTGCGCCGGGTCGACGCCCTCCTGCAGATCCCGCTGGAAGACGTCGGTCCAGAGGTTCATCCTCTCGATTGGCAGCGTTTTCAACTCGAGACCGCAGCCGGGACAGAAATCGTCGTTCGTGACGAAGTCGCTCGGCAGTTTGCCCGGCTCTTTCTTCTTCGTGCCCGGCAACGCCTTCGCCGCGATGATGTCGTTCTCTTCCTTGATCTCCTTTCGCTCGAACATCACGTCGACGAGAAGCGTCTGGAATTCGTCGGCGAGTTGCTTGGCGTCCTTCTGAGTGCCGCCGTTCTTGATGAGCGCTTGCCATGCGGTGAGGGACGGATAGAACTTCGGTGGCTTCGCGAGGAACTTGACCCACCGATCGAGCAGCTCGTAGTCGATCTTGGCGTCCTCGGCGACCTTCGTCAGGTCCTCCTTCGGCTGGCCTGTCACGCGCCACGCCGCCATCATGTACGACGAAGCCTGCAGCGCCAGCGTCTCGGCGAGCTGAGACGACTCGGTTTGCAGGAACTCGTTCAGGAGGGTCTGTTTCTTCTCGATGCGCTTGTCCTGTTGAGTGTACGCGTCAACTTCGGCCTTCGGGACGAGCGGATACTCACGATACACCGTGTTGGCGAACACACCCGCGAGCGAGTAGTAGTCCTTGGTCGGAATCGGATCGTACTTGTGGTCATGACAGCGCGCGCAGCCGACCGTCAGGCCGAGGAAACCGCGCGAGACGGCATCCACGCGGTCGTGCCGCTCGTCGGCGCGCGTGACCTCGACCGCGCCGTTGTCGTAGTACCACGGGCCGAGGCCGAGGAAGCCGAGCCCGGGCAGCGCCTTGACGCGCATCGACTCGTCGACCAGGTCGCCCGCCAGCTGCGACCTCACGAAGCGGTCGTAAGGCATGTCATCGTTGAACGCCTTGACCACCCAGTCACGATACAGGTATGCGTTCGGGTACGGGTTGTAGCCGCGCCGCATGGGGTCGAGACTCCGGTAGTCGTCTTCGGCGTATCGCGCGACGTCCAGCCATTGGCGGCCCCAAGTTTCCCCATAGCGCGGTGACGCGAGCAGCCGATCGACGACGTTCGTGAACGCCTGGGGAGAGTCGTCTTTTTCGAAGGCTTCGATCTCTTCGACCGTCGGCGGCACCCCGGTGAGATCGAGCGTCGCGCGCCTGAGAAGCGACAGCCGATCGGCTGGTTTGACGACGGTGAGGCCTCCCCTCTCCAGGCGAGCCAGCACGAAGCGATCGATGTCGGTCTTCGGCCACGTCGTGTTTGTGACAGTGGGGACTTGCGGTCTGTGAAGGGGCCGGAACGACCAGAACGCGCGCTGCTCCGGTGTGAAGAGGGACTCGGGGGCTCTTGAAGTCTCTGGAGTCGTCGCCGCCGCCGTCGTCGCCGTCACCGGGGCCGGCCACGCCGCGCCTGACTTGACCCACTCGGTGAGGGCCTCGACGTCCTCTGGTTTGAGCCTTCCGCCCTTCGGCATTTTCAGGGCGCCAGTCTGGCGGATGGCTTGAATCAACGGGCTCTGATCGGGGTCGCCTGGAACGATGGCCGGCTTGCCCGATTGGCCGCCTTTCACCATCGCCTCGCGGGAGTCGAGCCGCAAGCCGCCGGCCCGAGCGTCTGCGTGGCACCCGTAACATGATTCCGCGAGAACGGGCCGCACTTTCGCTTCGAAGAAGTCCGTCTGCGCTTGCGGTTGAGCGACGGATTGCCTTGACTGCCCCTGTGTGCCGGCTGCCAACGCAAACGTCAACAGGAACGTGACGCTCAACGTCATGACGCCGATCCTGCCGGTCAATGGTATCCCCCTCACCGGTTTTCGGCGATGACGGACGCGATCGCCTTGAGCTTGTCCGGCAGCGTTGTCGCGGTGGTGATCGACTCGTAGCGGCCGCCGGTCGATTTCGTCAGGCTCATGCAGATCTGCAGCTCGTTGCCCTGTCCCTCCGTGTGGGTCAGGACGATGGCATGTGCGACGACCTGGCGTGCGATCACGTCACGGAGCCACTTGTTGTACTCCGCGATTTTGTCGCCGCTGGTTTCCGGTCCGTCGGTCGTCACGACGACGATGACACCGGCGCGATCCTTGGCTGGCTTCACGAACCGATTGTCGGCTTCCATCACGCTGCTGACGAGTTGCGTGCCGCTGCCCTCGACGAAGATCAGGCCGATGGCGTCTTTCAGTTTCTTGCGATCCGTGGTCGGCGCCTGACGCAAATGAAACGGACCGGCTATCGTCGCGAGCATGATCTCGTCCTGCGCCGGCAGACCGTCGACGAAGGCTTGGAGCGCCGCACGCATGCTGTTGATCGAGTTACCGACGAGGAAGCCGTTGTCGACGAGAAGCGCGACGCGTTTCGCCGGCGGCGACTGGGTCGATCCCTCCGCCGCCACGAGCAGCGCGCCGACGGCCACCGCAAGGATCAACGCGCGGAGATGTGGTTTCATCGGCATGCCGATATTCTCTCATCGGCCGCGTCCAGAAACCGGCGTTGATAATGGGACCTTCAAGACGGGAATTTCAGTATTTCCTCGATATTCCGTGTGCCTCCATGGGCCTTTACCCATGAAACACCGGGTCCGACCTCAAGAACGGCGCGGGCCGAATGCCCGGGCGCACGCCCCCCGGATGATCCCCGGCATTGACGGCTCACGGCACTCACGCACCCCTGTTCGTTTAGACGCGGCCGCGGCACAAATGGTTTGACCTCATACGAGTTCATGCGCGGCGTCCACGCATAAGGACGACCGATGCCACGCGGCTCAGATACACGCCGTCTGGCGGGGACAATCCAGAGGTGCGGGTTCGCACGCATTTTGCTTCGTAGATGATCGGTCATACACGGCACTCATCTTTGGAGGTCAACCATGCACCGCGCCCACGCATCTGTCTTCGTCGCTCTCGTCCTCGGGATTGCCTTCGCGCTGACGGCGTCGCCAGCTCGGGCGAATCAGTGGGACCAGCGCACCTACTTCACATTCAGCGCACCGGTCGAGGTTCCTGGCGTCACGTTGCCGGCCGGCACGTACCTGTTCAAGCTCGCGGACGTCGACGTAGAACGGAATGTCGTTCAGGTACTCAGCGAGGACGGCACGAAGGTGTACGCCACGTTCTTCTCAATCCCTGAAGAGCGTGTGACGCCGTCCGACAGGCCGGTTGTCACGTTCGAGGAGGGACGCGCCGGAGCGCCCGAGGCTATCAGCGCCTGGTTCTATCCGGATGACACAACAGGTCACGCGTTCGTCTATCCCACTCACGTGGGCTGACGATTAAGGACTTGCGGTCAACTGAGCCGGGCGGCAGACTGGACGTGGGACGAGTCCACACAGTCGCCGCTCGCGCATCAGTCACGTCGTTCATCGTCGTCCGTCCGCGCCAGTGGGGGCACGGGCGTGTCCGGGCGGATGGGCGGCTTCCTCGTGTGGAAGTCGGTAGCCTGCTCGAACGCGTGCGCGAGGGCAAGGACCTTCCCTTCTGAAAACCGCGGCCCCGCGATCATCAATCCGACCGGCAGGCCGCTCGACGTGAATCCGCAGGGCACTGAAATCGCCGGGATCCCGTAGGCGTTGAACGCGCCTGTATTCTCCAGCTCGGGATTGCGCGGGATATCGGTTTCTTCACGCTTGATCGACGCATCAACCGTGCGCGGCGTACGCCGCCGGGTCGGGAGCACCACGAGGTCGACATCCCGGAACGCATCGTCGATGGTGCGCCTCAGGAGATCGAGCCGCCAGCGTGCGCGGACGTACTCGCTCGCCTTCAGGTTCGAGCTGGCCTGCAGCGTGCGGCGGGTAGGAATCTGATAGCGGCCCGACATCCGGCCGAAGAGCTCTTCGTGGTAGGCATACATCTCAGGTCCAAGCGAGATGTCCCGCGTCGCCGGCAGCATCGTGTCGGTCATGCCCTTGGTCAACTTCGCCAGCACCCGCAGCGCCT
>DASZFS010000290.1:0-30094 GCA_035939575.1 Vicinamibacterales bacterium
GGCTGAAGAAGAAGATCCACGCCGCCTGCGTGCTGCCGAGATGCGCGATGGTCACCGGCAGGGCGGCGACCATGAAGATCACCGGCAGGAACGTCAGCATCTGGCCGAACGGAATGTAGATGCCGAACGCGTGCGCCGCGTAGTAGTGCAGCACGAGCGACACGAAGAACATCGGGGCGCGCAATAGAACAACCGCTCCGTAACGCCCCGGCGTCGCCAGACGAAACGAGCGGGAGATCGACCAGGCGCGCGGCGCGACGATCCATCGCACGACCAACCACAGAACGGCCACCGCCGCCGCGACCGCGAGCAGGCTCCGCGAGACCTCCGTGCGCAGGCCGAGCAGGCCGAGCATCGCCCACAGCACGAGCTGGATGTACTCGGTGAAAACAAGGAACAGGACCGTGCTGCCCAGCTCCAGAAAAGGCGCGTGCAGCCGCCGGCTGAGATACCCCGCCATCGCACCGCGGCCCAGGTTCGTGTTGAAGAAACCGACCACGTAGGAGGCCGCCCGGACGGGCAGCAGCTCGCGGTACGGCACAGCGCCATGAAACCAGCGGACCGCGACCGCGAGCACGAGCGTGTCCCATGCGAAGTAGAACAGCGTGTTCGGAATCATCAGGGCGAGGAAGCGCGCCTGGTCCGCATCGCGAAGCGCCGCTCCGATCGCGGCGAGCGGCACCCGGCGCAGGATGAGTGCGAAGATCGCAGCCGTCAGCAGGACGGCGACTATCGGATGGACGACGCCCCGACGTGCGATGGCGCGACGCACGCGGCCAGCCCCCTTCCGCATAAGACCATCCATCACGCGTTCTCAGCGAAATAGATCGCGGCTCGACTCGCGCACGAGCATGCGGCCGGCGCCCTCGCCGATCCAGTCGCCGGCTCCGCGGACGATCGCGACCGGCGTGTTTGCGCTCTTTCGCGTCACGAGCTCCGCGGCGCCGGCCAATTCGTCGGCCACTGCAACGAGGGTCGACACGAGCGGACGGCCGTACGCGTCCACGGTCCCCCGGAGGTCCATGAGCGGCCGCAATCCGGCGACTCCGAGCGCGACGTTGACCACCCCCTCGCGCCAGGGCCGCCCGAAGGTGTCCGACACGATGATCGCAATCGGACGCCCGAAGGTCGCGCTCAGCGCGACGCGCAGGCCCTCGGCCGACGCATCCGGATCGCGGGGCAGCACCGTGACGAACCCAGGCGGCACGTTCGACGCGTCAACGCCTGCGTTCGCGCACACGAACCCATGGTGCGTCTCGGTAATCAGGATGCCCTGATCCATGCGGACGATGCGGCGCGACTCGCGGAGAATCACTTCGACGACCCTGGCATCCCTGCCGTGATCGGCCGCCCACTGGGTCGCCATCCTCGACGGGGCCACATCATCCAGCCACACGATGGCGCCTTCCGCCTTGGAGATGACCTTTTGGGCGATGACGAAGACGTCACCGGACTCGACGCGGCGGCCCTCACGGGCGACCGCGTCGCCAATCAGCGCCGCGACATCGTCGCCACGCTCGACGTCGGGGATGCCCTGAACGGCGGAGACGTGCAGATCCACTGCGAGCCGTTCGTGTGCTAGCCGTTCGTGTGGATCTTGTCCGGGGCGATCTTCACGACGAGGCGCACCTCGCCCGGCGCCCGAAACGGATAGGTGTCCTTCCCGAGATACTTCTTGGCCATCTTGTCGATGTGCGCGTCGCCGCCTTTCTCGGTCATCTCGACCACGCGGCCCTGAATCGCGATGTGGCGATAGGGATTCTCAGGGTCGGCAATCGACACGGCGACACGCGGCTCGCGCGCGAGGTTCTTTGCCTTGACGCGGCCGCGCGCCGTATTGATGACCACGTGCGTGCCGTCGAAATCGACCCACACGGGAGTGACCTGCGGGCTGCCGTCCGGATTCAACGTCGCCAGATGCGCGAACGCCGGTTTGGTCAGGAGATCCGCGTGGGATGCAGGGATGGTCGCCATCGTGACACCTCGATTCATCTTAATCCGACGACGCGGAACCTGGCGTCGTGGATCTTGTGCGTCCGGTTGACGGCGATCGCGAGCGCCGTGAGATGCTCGATGAAGCGCGCGCGCGAGAGCGGGCCGACATCGACCGGCCGGGCTCCGGGCAACAGTTCGACGAGCGCGGCTGCCTGCACTCGCGCCTCCGCTGAATCGCCGCAGACGAACTCGTCGCATTCGAGCGGCTGGCGCCCTGCGTTGAGCAGTGACGCGGGGATCGTCTTGAATGCTGCGGCCAGCTGAACACCGTGGGGCAGGCGCGTGCGAATGTGCTCGCTTGCGGAACCTTCCGCAACCTCGATCATGGCCATTGTTCCGCCGGAGAAGGTCACCGGCACGGTCACGTCGATCACGATCGAGCCGTCCCTGAAGTGCGAGTGCAGTTCTGCCAGCAGCGTATCGACGGTGGGGAAGGGCACCGCGAGCACCGTCAGGTCGCCCTGCTCGAGCCGTTCGATAGCCCCGATGTTGTCGGCGACCTCGATCGGCGGACCGGCGGCCTCCCCCGTCGGCCCCGTCGCGCTTGTCGACCCTGTCGACCCTGTCGACGCTGTCGCCAACGTCGCCCATGCCGCGACCGTCTCACGCGCACGCTGGGGATCGCGTGATCCGACGATCACGCGCGCTCCGGCGGACGCGAAGCGTTGAGCGAGGCCGCGGCCTTGCTGGCCGGTGCCGCCGAGAATCGCGATCGTGGACATCGGAATAGCTCATACCCCGGAACAACCATCGTCAAGAGGAATGCGCAAGGGCGCCTGGCGACCGCCGCTGGACGCGCGGCTGGAGGCGCCTGTAGATGATGGACGCGATAGATGACGGACGCGATTGACGCCTCCCGGCGATTCGAGTACAACGCCGCCAGCTGCACCGCCAGCAGTTACAGAGCGGAGGCCCGCCATGCGCCAGTCTCGTCGTCAAATCCTGAAAGCCGGCTTCGCCGGCGTCGTCGCCGTTGGCGGTAGCGCCACCGCCGCGCTCGGAGGACAAACGTCAGGCGCGCGCGGTGACCGCGGCGCTGCGGCTGCCGTCACGGCAGCGCGCATGACCGGGCCGCTCTTTTTCGACACCGAGACGACGAACGGCGTCGTGCGCGGCATGGCCACTACCGGCATCAAAATGTTCCGCGGCATCCCGTACGGCGCTGATACCGGCGGCAGGAACCGATTCATGCCGCCCCGGAAGCCGGCCGCGTGGACCGGCGCGCGGAACTGCATCGGGTACGGCCCGATCTCGCCGCAGACGGCCGCTGGCCTCCGTTCCGACTACTCGCAGCTGATTCAGTGGGACAAACATATCGGGACGGGCGGGATGAGCGAAGACTGCCTGTCGCTGAATGTCTGGACGCCCGGCGTGAACGACAACGGGAAACGCGCCGTCCTGGTGTCGTTTCACGGCGGCGGCTGGGCCACCGGGTCGGGCAACGGACCGATGTACGACGGCGGTCAACTCGCGCTGCTCGGCGATGTCGTGGTGGTCACGGTCAATCACCGTCTTGCGAGCTTCGGCTACACGCATCTGGCGGCGCTCGGCGCGCCCGAGGAGTTCAAGTTCGCCGGCGTCTGCGGCGTCATGGACATGGTCGCGTCGCTCGAATGGGTCCGCGACAACATCGCCGCATTCGGCGGCGACCCCTCGCGCGTGATGATTTTCGGCCAGTCGGGCGGCGGCTCGAAGACCTCCACGCTGCTCGCCACGCCCGCCGCCAGGGGCTTGTTCCATCGCGCCGTTGTCCAGAGCGGATCGACGCTGCGCCTGATCTCGGACGCCGACGCCGAGAAATCCGCCGACCTCTTCCTGAAGAAGCTCGGCGTCGCCCGCAATCGCGTGGCGGACCTGCAGCGTCTCCCGTGGGAGCAGCTGCTCCAGGCCCAGACAGAGGCCACCGGGGCTGTGTTCACACCCGTTGTGGACGGCAAGTACCTGCCCCACCATCCATTCGATCCGTCGGCGCCGCCCGAGTCGCGGGATGTGCCGGTCATCATCGCGACCACGCTCGAGGATGCGGCGCTCCGGCTGACGAATTGGGATCTCACGGACCGCGACCTCGCCGCGCTGCTGAACGAGCGGTTCAAGGGCAAGGGCGCCGAGATTCTCGAGCTCTATCGCCCGGTTGCGGCCGGCAAGACGCCCTATCTGGTCCAGGCACAGGTGTTCACCGACACGCAGGTGCGGTCCCGCGCCATCGCGCAGGCCGAACGCAAGGCCGCGCAGGGGGGCGCACCGGCCTGGATGTACATCTGGGAATGGGCGACGCCGGCATTCGACGGCAAGCTCGGCGCCGTGCATGGCCACGACGTCGACGCGTCGTTCAACCTGTATCGCAACGGCATCTGCGGCACCGGCGAGAAGACGGGTCGGTTGATGGCGAAACGCCTCGGCTCGACGTTCATCGCGTTCGCGAAGACCGGCAATCCGGACAACGATCAGATCCCGCACTGGCCCGCGTACGACGCGAGCGCGCGCGCGACGATGATCTTCGACACCAACACGCGGGTCGTGAACGATCCGCGATCGGCGATCCGGAAGTACTGGAGTCAGAACGCCCAGCAGACCGACGCCGGTGACTAGACAGAAGTGTTCTCTTGAATGGGCCTGAAGACTCAAGGTCGCGTGCAGTTGTGAGGTGGGCTGAAGACTCATGCTCGCGTGCAGTTGCGAGGTGGGCTGAAGACTCATGGTCGCGTGCAGTTGTGAGGTGGGCTGAAGACTCATGCTCGCGTGCAGTTGCCTACGCCCTCGATCTCCGACGAGCCTGTCAGCTCTGAGAACATTGATCTTGGGGCGAGGCAACTGCACGCGAGCATGAGTCTTCAGGCCCATTCTCGTCGCGTCTGGGGCGAGGCAACTGCACGCGAGCATGAGTCTTCAGCCCGCTTCAGAGGCCATCAGCCCACTTCAGAATCTGGAAAGAGGGTGAACCGTGCGACTGAAGACGTTGGCACTCTCGACGGCAGCGATGGCGATGCTCGGCGGCGCCCTGTCGGCGCAGAATCCGGATGGCACGCGCGCCCGGACGGCCGCTGCCGGGCCGGCCGAGCCGCCTCATGTGCGGAGCGCGGAGATCGGCTGGCGGCTTGCGCCGGCGGACGAAAAGTACGGCGCGATCGACGGCGCGCGCCTCAAGGAGTACGTCCGTGACCTGACGGCGATGGCGCGGCGATATCGGGACAGCGGCCATCCGCAGTACTGGGGACGCATCATCGGGACAACGGCGGATGCCGAGAACGCCGAGTGGATGATGCAGAAGCTGAAGGCGATCGGGCTGACCGACGTCCACGAGCAGTATTTCGATCTGCCCCCGCAGTGGATGCCGAAGGCCTGGGCCGTCACGCTGTCGGCCGGCGGCAAGTCCTTCGCCATCGACACCGCACAGCCGACGTACCAGGCGGTGGGCACGCCGCCTGGTGGATTGGATCTCGAAGCGGTGTACGTCGGCATGGCGAGCGACGCCGATCTGAAGCTCGCGCGCGACGTGCGCGGCAAAGCGGTCTTCTTCTACAGCACCGACACCGCGTCGCGGCACGCGCCGATCGCGGACAACGCGATCCGCCGGATCGGCGAGCGCGGCGCCGCCGCCATCTTCATCATCCAGGGGATCCCCGGCAACGAGCGCACGCAGTTCTATCCGGTGAACAGCCAGGTGCCGACGTTTTCGACCGGTCTGAAAGACGGGCTGGCCGCGCGGGATGCGATCGCCGACGCGACTGCTGCCGGTGCGCCGCCGCATGTCAGGATCTCGCTGGAGATCGACCGTACGCCCGGCCTCAAGAGCGGAACCGTCTGGGGCACGCTGCCGGGCATGACCGACGAGCAGGACATGGTCGTCGCGCACCGCGACGGCTGGTTCGAGGGCGCCAACGACAACGCCGCCGGTGTCGCGACGATGATCGGGCTCGCGGAGTACTTCGCGAAGATTCCCAAGGCCCAGCGGCGCCGGACCATTGTTTTTCTCGGGACGACCGGGCACCACAACAGCACGGCGGAGAGTGGCGCGTGGCTCGCGTCGCATCCGGAAGTGTTCGAGAAGACGGCGCTGCTGGTGAACTGCGAGCACACGGGCGGCCTCGAGAGCGGCCCCGGAAACATTCGCCAGTCCAATGCCGTCGCGGCGTTCAACTGGTACGGCACGGGCCAGCGGCTCGCCGACATCGTCGGGCGCGCCATGGACGCTTTCGGGGTGCCGAGCTTTCCCCAATCGTCACCCTCGCCGCCTGGCGAGATCGGCCGCTACTATCGCTACGCGCCGTCGGTCGAGATCATCAACGGCGGCTACGTGTGGCACTCCGACCAGGAGACCGCCGACACCATCTCGGCCAGCGGTCTTGCGGCGGTTACGCGCACCTACGCGAAGGTGATCGCGGAGACCGACTCGATTGATCTGAAAGAGATGCGGCAGGCCATCGCACCGCACTGACACGCCGTCGCCCCCGTCGCCCCCGCACGTCGAAACCCGCTCCCGCGAGCGGTCAGGGACTACTCGTGGGAAGTCCGCGGATGCGTCCGTCAAATCGGTGAGTGTCTTCGCACCGGGGGACAGGGGCCCCCGGAGTAAAGAAGTCCGGGGGGCAGGGGCCCCCGGAGTAGAGAAGACCGGGGGGGCAGGGGCCCCGGAGTGAATATGTCGACTGCCAAGGCAGCGCGCCTCGCGTACCTCTATCTGCTGCGGGTTCCCCTGCTCGTCGGGATCGCGTTTGTCGTGCTCCCGGTCATCGCCCTGAAGACGCGCGCGTCCGCGCTCCTCCTCGGGCTGTTTGACGTCGGTGGATCCGATGTGTGGACGGTCGCCACGACGGCGTTCGTGTTGTCGTTGACGCTGATGACCACCTGCTTCCTCGTGACGGCTTACGCCGATCGGCGATGCGACGCGCCATTCCTCCACGTTCGATATCCAATCGCGAAAGGTTGGTACATCCTGGCGGCGCTGCTCGCCATCCCGACTCTGATCGCCGTCTACGTGACCGGGCAGAACAGTGCCGGCGAGTTTGCCATGTGGACGCTCGCTGGCCTTCTCGCGGCAGTCGTCATTTACGAAACGGCGCGATTCCTCGTGCCACGCGTGGACAAGTTCGCGGTCGCGCGCGGCATCGCTGCATGGTTGTCCCGACATCCCGAGCTCGGCTCCGGGTACGTCGACAGCGCCCAGGGCACGTTCCTCCCCGGCCATCGGCTGGCCGCGGCGTTGATGTTGCTGTCCGCGCTCGTGTACGTCGTCATCGGGCGCCAGATGGGCGACCCGAACGGGCTGGCGATCCCGACGCTGACCTACGCGCTGCTGCTTGGAGTCATCACCTGCTGGTTGCTCGCGGGCGTCGCCTTTTTTCTCGATCGATACCGGCTCCCTCTGTCTGTTCCGATCGCGCTGCTCGTCCTCGTGACCGGTGCCCGGAATGGATCCGACCACTATTTCCGCCTGCATCCGGGCTGGGGAACACCGGCCGTCTCGCCGCTCGCCGCGCTTCGGGGACACCCGCCGGGCACACCGCAACCCAGATCGGCAATTGTCGTGGCTGCCAACGGGGGAGGCATTCAGGCGGCCGCGTGGACGGCCCGGGTCCTGACCGGGCTCGAGGAAGTCTGCCGCGATCGATTCAAAGATCGCTGCCACTTCGCGGAATCGGTCCGCTTCATCAGCTCCGTGTCCGGCGGAAGTGTGGGCGCGATGTTCGTCACCGCCGCTTACAGGTATGGTTCGCTCCCCGACAAACCGGCGCTCGAGGACCTCGTGGCGCGGGCGGAGCGGTCGAGCCTCGAGCATGTCGGTTGGGGACTGTTGTACCGCGACGTGTTTCGCCCGTTTTATCCGCATTTCGATTACGAGGACCGCGGCAGTGCGCTCGAGGAAGCCTGGCAGCGCGATCGAGACTTGAGCGCGCCGGTTGAATCATGGCGCGCCGACGTCGCGGCCGGTGCGCGCCCGGCCAACGTGTTCAACGCGACGATTAGTGACAGCGGAGAACGATTGCTCATCGGCACCGCCAATCCGCCTCGCGCCGATGGACGCCGGAACTTCGAGGACGTCTTCCCCGGTGAAGACATCGACATCGTGACCGCGGCCCGCCTCTCCGCGGCGTTCACGTACGTGTCTCCGGCGGCTCGAGCCGATACCGACGATCCGGCGTCGGTCCATTTCGTCGATGGTGGGTACTATGACCTCTACGGGGTCTCATCGCTCATCGATTGGCTTGATGAGGCGTTGCGCGCCGATCAGGCCGAGGAGGCTCCCAGCATCGATCGCATCCTCATCGTTCAGCTGCGCGGCGCGCCGCCCGATACCGAGGTCAAGGAAAAGAAGCGCGGCTGGTTCTATCAGGTGTACGCGCCGCTGTCCGCGCTGCTCGGGACGCGTGACACGGGCCAGTTGGCGCACAACGCTGAGGAGGTCGCGCTCCTGGAGCGGGCGTGGCATGGCAGGGTGAGTGTCTCGTCCGTTGTGTTTCAATTCTGTGGCGGCTCGCCGCCGTTGTCATGGCATCTTACAGAGCCCGAGAAGCAGGACATCGGGACACAGTGGGAGATGGAACAACAATCAGCGAGCACGAGCGCCGTTCTCGATTTTCTTTCCGCTTCCGAGAAGGGTGATAGAAATGACGTGCCCGCCCGATGCTCGCCGAAGCCGGTGCAGGCACAGTAAGGAGCCATCCTTGTGAAGCGCCATTCCGTGCTCGCCATCGTCGCCGCCGTGATCGTTGTGCTGGTCGCCGTTGGTGCCGCGTACGTGCGCCAGAAGTTCACAGTCACGGTGCCAACCTATCCAGCCGCCGGAAGGACGGTGTGGCTCGATCAGAACTGGACCCGCGAGGAGCGAGACTGGTTCCACCACGTCGACCAGGGCACGCAGACCTTTCGCATCCCGTACGAATGGTTCATCGCTCTCGAGCAGCCCGTGCCGTCACTGGCCGCGCAGGGGCTCCTCAGCGAGACTGCGTACCTCGATCGCTACGGCTTCATACCGGATGACAGCCGCTCCGCCAGGGCGGAGCTGCCCATCGGTTTCGGGCACGGCGGCCAGATGCGTGACGCCGCCGGCGCGATCTGGATCAATCCGCGCACGAACCAGCCGCTGTCGCGAGTAGGCTTGACGTGCGCCGCATGCCATACCGGTCGATTCACGTTCAACGGGACGGCCGTGCTGATTGACGGTGGACCCGCGCTGGCCAATGTGTTCAAGCTTCAGACAGCGGTCGGTCTGTCGCTGTTTCTCACGAAGTACGTCCCATTCCGTTTCGACCGCTTCGCCGGCCGTGTCCTCGGACCTGACGCCGCCGATTCCGCGAAGGCGGCCCTGCGCGATCAGCTCGATCAGGTGCTCATCAAAGAAAATGACGCGCAAAAGCTCGAAGAAGCGGCCAACCCGACGGGCTTCGAAGAGGGCTTCGCCCGTCTCGACGCGCTGAATCGTATCGGCAACGCCGTCTTCGCCCTGGATCTCGGACGTCACGAGAACTACAGAGGGCCGACTTCGCCGGTGCACTTTCCGCGCATCTGGAGCGCGTCTTGGTTCAGCTGGGTCCAGTACAACGGCTCGATCGAGCAGCCAATGGTGCGCAACGCGGGCGAGGCACTGGGAGTCATGGCCTGGCTCAACGTGACCGGGGGGCAAACGCCTCTGTTTTCGTCCAGCGTGCAGCTCAAAGCGCTGTTCGAGCTGGAGGCGCTGCTTGCCGGGAAACAGCCGGACGCTGAGCACGGCTTCAGCGGGCTGCGGTCGCCGAAATGGCCCAACGAGGTGCTCCCGAAGATCGACACCGATCTTGCGGCCAGGGGCGAAGCCCTCTACACGGAGCGCTGTCAGGGCTGCCACCTGCCTGCCGTGACGAAGGCCGAATTCTGGAGCTCGGAGCGATGGCTTCCACCGAACGCTGCGGGCGAGCGGTATCTGGACGTGGAGCTGATCGACGTCACTCACGTTGGGACCGATCCCGGGCAGGCCCAGGACATGAGGAACCGGCGGGTCGCCCTTCCGGACAGTCTCGGCCTCAAGACCAGCGAATTCGGCCCCGCGCTTGGCCGTCTCGTCGAGCTGACAGTCAATCGCTGGTACGACGATCAACAGCCG
Source organism: Vicinamibacterales bacterium (assembly GCA_035939575.1). Lineage (GTDB taxonomy): Bacteria > Acidobacteriota > Vicinamibacteria > Vicinamibacterales > CAVVIG01 > DATKHR01. The sequence goes on from DASZFS010000290.1 coordinate 10,073, forward strand.
CCGACTCCCGCTGGTGTGCGCGACGAGATGAACGGCCATCGCGCCAACGGAATACAAGCCCCGTTGAAGTACAAAGTTCGTCCGCTGAACGGCGTGTGGGCCACGCCGCCGTATCTGCACAATGGCTCGGTTCCCACGGTGTACGCGCTGCTGTCCCCAGCCGATGAGCGGCCGAAAGTGTTCTACCTGGGCGATCGGGAATACGATCCCAAGAACCTCGGGTATCGCGGCATGGAGATCCCCGGTGGGTTCACGTTCGACACCTCGCTTCCGGGGAACCACAACACCGGTCACGAATTCAACGACACCCCTGGGAGCAACGCCAGCAACGCCAACAATGCCAAGAGCGGCGTCATCGGACGAAAGCTGAGCCCGGAGGAGCGCTATGCGATCATCGAGTACCTCAAGACACAATGAGCCGAGGCGACGATCCGTATCTATGCCGCTCGCGATTCTTCTGGTGTCCATCGTCAGCTGCACGGCAGCGTCGTCTGGACGCACGGCGGCGCCTGCCACGGGCATCGCACCCGCGCAGCCCGCGGCGCCAGTGCAACCGCTTTCCGCCAACGACGTGTCCTGGCTGTTCCCGCCCCCGCAGCAAGCGGCGGACCTGGACAAGTTGATCGCGGTCGGCGACCTCGCGACTCCCAACGCGCAGGATCCGACCAGGCGCGACCCGGTCTGGGCCGCAGCCGCGTTCCAGCAGTTCGTGGCGATCGCCGGGAGCCCGGCGACGCAGGTAGGCCAGAGCCGCATCGGCCTGCCCGTGCCGGCGCAATCGATCGGTGCCTGGTTCGTCGCTGGCGTCCGCATCGATGCGGGCGCGCCGGGGCTCTCGAGTGATGTGCGCTCGCAGTTCGGCCAGTCACCTGAGATTCGCCTCATCATCCAGCCCGTCACTCGCGATCCCGACGGGACGCCGCACCCGCTTGATATCGCCGGGCATTTGATTTTCGATTTCAGGACCGGAGCCGACAGCCCCGCGCAGCCTGGCTGCTTTCCGCGGCCATCTCCCGATCTCACAGCGGTCAAGACGATGGCGGCAGAGCTCGCCGACTTGAGGTCGAAGTTAGGCGACGGCACCCTCGGGGGAGTCAAAGTGACCACGGCCGCGGCGCCATTGGGTGTCCACCCGGGGCTGGCCAACACGACAACAGCGGCGAGCGTGCGCCAGGAGATGAAGGCGTTTCTGGAGCGGCATCTGTCTGCGCAGCGCCTGGGTTCGATGGCAATCATGGGCGTTCCCGCCGGAGCCCCGGCGCCGTGGATATTCCTCGCGATGCTGAACGTCCCTCCCGGGACTGTCGCCGCGTTGCCGAACGGTGGCTTCGTGCCGGTGCACGGCCCGACGCTCGACGGTCAACAGTTCGCGCAGATGCTGACGCCGGTGAACACCAATCCGCGAGTCGTGCCAGCCCCGCATACGAACAACCTGAATCCGATCACCTGCAGCCACGCGGCACTGGTGCCCAATCCGCTCCCCGTGGCCGGGCGCAACGGCTCTTCGACCGCCGATCTGTTCGTCAACCCACCGCCAGCAGCAGCCAAAGCAAAAGAGGTCCTCGACCGGATCGTTGACCCCACGGCCAGCCACTTTTTCAACACCGACTGCGTGAGCTGTCACACCGAGACCCGCCGCGCCATGACGCTCTTGAATGTGACCGACGTTCCCGGAATCGATCCCGGCGTCCTGCCGAACGGTGAATGGAACGTACGCAACTTCGGCTGGTCCCCGGCAATCGAGGGCACGATCCGTGGAACCGTCACCCGCCGCACCGCCGCCGAGACAGCTGCCGTGCTGGCGTTCATCAACTCCCAGATACTGGGCCGGTAGGCCACGCCAACATGCCATTCAAGAGCCGGATGTGGGGCCTGGGATGGGGTCTTCTCGACCGCCACGAAGCCCGGCCCCGCGCATGGGCCGCCGCGAAGCGCGAGCGATCTTCCCTGACCGCATCGATGTGGGCAACCGGGATGTTCTCGATCCCCGGAAGCACCCCTCGGGCCAAGACCGTCTACCTGCTGCAGGTGGCCGCCGAGATCGAGCACGCGCTCATGGTCCAGTACCTCTACGCCGCATATTCCATTGATGAGACGTTCGACAAGGGCGTCAACGATGACCGCTGCCGGACCGTGAACGAGTGGAAACGCGATATTCGTGGCATCGCGCGGCAGGAGATGTCGCACCTCGTGACGGTTCAGAATCTGCTCATCGCGCTGGGCGCCGAGCCCGATCTGAGCCGCGAGAACGCCTTCCAGGACCATCCGCACGAGTACCCGTTTCCCATGATGTTCGAACGGCTCAGCCCGCACTCGCTCGCGAAGTACGTCGCCACCGAGAGCCCCGATCCAGGAGAGATGTCGGTGCCGGGCGAAGCGACAGCCTTGCGCCGCGTCCTTCGCACGGTTGAGAAAGACCTGCGAACGAACGTCAATCGCGTCGGCGTGATTTACGCCACGTTGTATTGGCTCTTCCTCGCGAGCGATTCGGCCGAAGGGCCCTGGGCGTTGCCCGCATCCGCGCGGCGTTGTTTCCGTAGCGCTGGCCTCGCAGGGGTCCACGTCAGAGACGACGACTTTGTTTCCTCGGATCAATACCTGGAGTTCGCGGCAACGCCCGATGAGTGGGAGGTCTTCGAGCCAGCCATGCACGTCGACGGCGTCGACAGTCGCCGCCGTGCTCTGGCGGCGGTCCATTGGATCACGTCGCAGGGAGAAGGCCCGGTTGGCAAGCCACCAGCCGCTCGCGCGACCGCTACGTCGCTCGACGAGCGGTCGCATTTCCAGAAGTTCTTGAGCATGTATCAGGCATTCAAGAAGGACGAGCCACATCTGTCGAGAGCGGTGATGCGCGTGCCGACCAATCCGATGACGCCACGCCGCAGCGCCCCTCGGCCGCAGGGAGTCAAGGCCGTCATCACGCATCCCACGACGAAGCTGTGGGCGCTTCTCTGCGATCTCCGCTATCAGATGCTGCTGTTGGATGTGTTGCTGGCGTTGTCCTCGAGCCGGCGCACCACCGGGGACGTGAGGCGCGCGCTCACCGAGTGGGCGGTGGTCCACGAGATGGAGTTTCTCAAGCGGATCGGCCAGCTGCTCCCGCGCCTGCCACAGCGGCCTCGCGACAACACCGCCACGGCCGGGGCGCCGTTTGAAACGATCGAAGTCCCGCAGGATGAAGCCAAACGGTGGGACCTCCAGCGCGTGCTCCTGCTCGGGGCGGACACGGTCATCACGCGCCTCCAGAAGAAGCTGCCCGCACGCGACCCGAATCGCCTCCTTCTGAACGCCATCCAGGCCTTCGACCAGCAGAGACTGCCGACGGTCATCGCGCACAGCCGGGTCCCCCACCGCTACGACTGGGACGCCGGCGTCGTCCGGCGCGTTCGACGATAGTGAGCCAGCCATGCGTATCAAGTGCGTACGAATTCATCCGGCCATCGGGATCGCCCGGCTTGGCAACAGCCGGGACGGCTACTTCATCGGCCCCGAAATCCCCGGCAGAGTCCCCGCGGTCCAGCACTATCGCGACGCGACTCAGCGGTTGAAGCGGCAGGCTGCTCGGTTTCACCTCTTTGCGTTTGACGAGGATGATCGCCTCCTTGGTGAGATCACCGAGCTCACCGCGAGAGACTGCAAGGTCACCTGGAAGGTTCACGTCAGGAACGCCAAAGCCGCGGGCCGTCGCTTCGCGGGCGTGCTCAAGCCCCGAGCGCCTTTTCGAAATCACGCGCACCGTCGCCGCCGGCAATTGGTGCTCGATCCCGGCGCCGCCTCCATCACGGGAACGCACCAGATCGCTCATCTCTCGTGCGAGTCATTCATGGGCCGGCGATTCTCGACCCCCCTGCGGCTGGGCACCTTACGCACGGACGATGTCGGTCGATTGCTGGTGCTGGGCGGGCACGGCCAGTCCGGCTCGCTTATCGGAGCGACACTCTCGGGCGCGAACAGCGATTTCGCCAACCACGACGGTTGGTACGACGACGTCTCTGACGGGTCAGTGACCGCGGAGGTCATCTTGAAGGACGGCACCCGTTTGACCGCCCTGCCAGCGTGGGTGATCGTGGCTCCACCCAAATATGCCCCCGGCCTCGAGAGCATCGTCACGCTGTACGACACGTTGCGCCAGGTCGCCATGGACCGGGGGCTGGAGGATGATCCGTTCGGTCACAAGGGCTACAAGCCCTCCTTCCGCGAGGACATTTACCCGATCCTCCGCCGCGCCGCTGATTTTCAATGGGTGTTCGCGCGAGCCGCAGTCGGCCACGATCGTGAGTTCTCGATCGCGCGCGCGCGCACGGATCGCGTGTATCGAGACCACCTGTTTCGACAGTTGCGCGTTCCCTCCGGCCATCCGAAGCAGCCGGGCACCGGCACGGGGGCGATGCCGAACATCTGGTCTGACTTCTACCCTGAGGAGGTGAACGGCACGCTGACGCGCCACCAATACAGGGTCATGCAGGCCTGGCGCGACGGCCATTTCAAGGACGACTGGAATCGCAGGCGTCCCGCCGCGGCGCGTTTCACCCCGGCGGGGCTCGACCGCGCCGCGCTGGAGCCGTGCGTTGGTGCGGCGTTCTACCCCGGGATCGAATGCAGCTTCAAGATGCGCGACGTCTTCCGATACTCCGAGCCGTTCCGCCTCGACCACGAGAGCGTCGCGCCGGGAGACGTCACCCAGCAGATGTCGTTGCCCTGGCAAACCGACTTCGTCGACTGCTCCGACGGCGACACGCCTTTCGTCTGGTGGCCAGCGCAGCGTCCGATTGACGTGATTCCGATCGGCAGCTCGGCTCGCACGCCTACCGTCCGTTGGGCGCGCAACTTTGGCACGGGCAAGAGCGACGTTGGTCCGGCAGCCATGATCCGGGACTGGCACAAGCTTGGGCTGGTTACGCAGGATGGCAACCGCTTCGTCGAATACGGGCGCATAGCCGCGAAGCCACGTGCCCGCAAGACATAGTTCGTTCGATGTCGCCGTGCTCGGTGGGGGTCCTGCCGGGTCCGTGACTGCGCTGCTGCTGGCGCGCGCCGGTGCTTCCGTGATCCTGCTCGAGGCGTCTGATTACCGCGACGCTCGCCTCGGTGAGACGCTTCCTCCCCTGATCAACCCGCTCCTCGGCCATCTGGAGCTCACCAATCGTTTCTCCGCGCAGCGGCCGTCTGCGTCCGAAGGCGTGATCTCGATCTGGGGCCAGGGCCGGCCTTCCATCAGCGACTTCATGTTTGATGTTCACGGATACGGCTGGCGCATCGACCGCGCCCGCTTCGACCGCATGCTGGCCGACAGCGCGGCGGACGCCGGCGCAGAGGTCCGTCTGGCGCGCGTCGTGAGCTGCGGCCGATCGCGGAGTGCAGGCTGGTCGGTGACGTTTGAAACCGCCCAACGGACCGCCTCATGCGAGGCCGCGTTCCTCGTCGACGCCACCGGGCGCTCGGGAACCGCAGGTCTCTCTCAGCTGTCTCCGAAGACCGTGTATGACCGTCTGATTGGCGTCGCGTGGTTCGGCGGCTGCACGGCCGACGAGCCCCACGCGCTCATCGAGTCCGTGGACGAAGGGTGGTTCTATTCAGCCGCAATGCCTGATGGACGCGTCGCCATAGTCTACATGACCGACAGCGATCTTTATCGCCGTGGGTGCGCGCGATATCAGGACTATTGGTTCAAACAGCTGGCCAAAACGACGATGACCAGGCGCAGGTTCGCGCCGCGCGAAAGCAGAGCGGCGCTCCGCATTCAGTCCGCTGCCAGCATTCTGTGCCGCAAGCCGACCGATCAAGGCTGGCTTGCCGTCGGCGACGCCGCGATGAGCTTCGATCCGTTGTCCGGCCTGGGTGTCTATCGCGCGCTGGAGGGCGCCTCCATTGCGGCGACGACAATCGAGGACGTGCTGTCCCGCGGCGGATCGTCTGGCAGCCCTTCGAACAACGTCAGCTACGATCGCTGGATCAGGAGAACCTTCGCGGAGTACCTCGGCCTACGCCGCCATCACTACACCGCGGAGCAGAGGTGGCCGGACTCCACGTTCTGGCGCAGACGGCACGAGCCCCTTCACCCGAGCGAAAGCGTGAAGTCACGCATGGGAGCGAGAACGTCTTCGATTCGCGCCAGCTCGTCTTCATGAGTAAGCCCGGCCAGCAGGTGAAGCGTCACCGTGGTCCCGATCAATTGTTGCTGATAGTTCTTCACGCTCGCCATCGCGTTGTCGTTGGCCGTGCCCACCACCCACAGCGTCGGGCAGCGCAAGTCGCGTGGTTCCAGACCAGGCCAATCGCAAAGCGCGCTCAACTGCGCGACTGTCGACTCGACAATCCCCCTCTGCCACAACAGTCGATCGGCTTCGGACAGCGCGTTGACGTCGACCGTCCCGGCCCGATGGGCTTCGATCACGGGCGTCCACTTCGCCTTGAGGCCGAGGGCGTATTCCCGAAACGCTCCCTGCGCGGCGGCGCCGAACGGGATGCCGATCATCACCAGCCGTGCCACGCGATCTGTGTACGCAGGCAGGTAACGTCCGATGTTTCCGCCGTAAGAGTAGCCCCAGACCGAGAATCGCGGTGCGCCGACCGCGTCCGCGACCGAAAGCACGTCGTCGATGTGCCGTTCGATGGCGTAGGACGCAACGGCCGCCGGCTTGTCGCTCTCTCCGTTCCCGCGAATGTCTTGAGTAATCACGGTGAAGTGCTTGGATAGTCGATCGACGTAACCCAACTCACGCCACACGTGCCGGCTCTGCCCGCCGCCTGGCAACAGCACGAGGACTGGTCCTTCTCCGGTTACATCGTAGGCAACTCGCACTCCGTCCTTCGAGACGGCAAACAAAGCCGCAGGCTTCCGGCTGGCGCTCACTCGGGATTCCATACAATATTATTCATACATGACACCAGCGGAGCGGGAGTTACTGCTGAAGGAGCTCGATCACACGCGTGATCGCCTGTGGATAATCATCCAGGGGCTGACCCCCGAGCAGCTTGAGTACCGCGAGGCGCCGGACCGTTGGTCGATTGCCGAGAACGTCGAACACGTCATCCTGGCGGAGCAATTCATTCTCGGCCTGGTTCAGAGGATTCTGCGGGACGCTCCTGATTCGGTCAGGTCGCCTGATGCACTGCCCCCCGGCGACCCGGGCCCCTACGGTGATCAGGATGAGCGGCTGAGGAACACCCTTGCGGAGTCGCGAAAGGACAAACTGCGGGCGCCAGACGCGCTAAAGCCGACGGGACGATGGCCGCTTGCGGAGCTGTGGCCGGAGTTCGAGGCGACGCGTAAGCGGACCCGTGAGTTTACCGCTGCCGCGAGTGAGGATCTGCGACGCCGCTCGGCTCCTCATTTCCGCTTCGGCCGGCTTGACGGCTGTCAGTGGCTCGTCCTCATCGGGTCGCATTGCGACCGCCACTGCGCGCAGAGCGAGAGGCTCAAGACCTCCGCCGGCTTCCCGCGGTAGACGGAGGGCGCTCTTGAGCAGCGACGTACACCACGCGATTGATCGTCGAACGTTCCTTCTTGCCGGCTTCGCGACGACCCTGGGCGTCGCTGCGCCGCGTCTTGAAACATTCAGCCAGTGGTTGAATGCGTCCCGGAGGGCGCGTGAGCGCGCGTTACCGCTATGCCTCGACCGCATCCGGGCGCTTGAGCCCTCGATTCAGGCATGGGTCCAGGTGCTGCCGCAGAGGCCGGCCGGCAACGGGAAGCTGTCCCAGATCCCTTTCGGCGTGAAGGACATCATCGAGACGAAGGGCCTTGCAACGGAATACGGTTCACCGATCTACAAGGGACGAATCGGCACGGCCGACGCCGCGATTGTCCGTGATTTGCGCCAACGCGGCGGCGTACTGCTCGGAAAAACTCAGACGACGGCGTTCGCCTACCGCACACCCGCTCCCACGCGCAACCCACGCGACGTCGCGCACACGCCCGGGGGGAGCTCCAGCGGGTCAGCCGCCGCGGTCGCGGCGGGGATGGTGCCTCTCGCGCTCGGCACCCAGACCGGCGGGTCGGTGCTGAGGCCCGCATCGTTCTGCGGCGTGACCGGGTTCAAGACCAGCTACGGTCTGCTCCCGATGGACGGCGTGCTCCCATTCGCCAAGAGCCTCGACACGCTCGGGTTTTTCACGCACACAGCCGCGGATATGCTCGCCTTCTGGGAAGCGATGGGGCACTCAACGGGCCGCACAGAAGATTTTTCGCTGGCAGCGCCGGAGCCCGCACCCGATGTCGAGGCACCGATGGCCGCCGCGTTTCAGGATGCGCTTTCACGTTTGCGCGGCGCCGGCGTGTCCGTCCGGTCGGTCGATATCGCCGGCATGCTATCCAGGCTCGCCGACGCTCAACGGATCGTCATGTTCTACGAGGGTGCGCGGTTTCACCAGGAACGGTTCAAGGAGTACGGCGCCCGGCTCGCGGATATGGCGGACCTGGTTCGCGAGGGTCTCCAGATCCCAGTACAGCAATACGACGCTGCCATGAAGTATGTCGCGGAGTGCCGGGAGAAGGTGGCTGAGCTCTACAAGGCGACGCCCGTGATTCTGGTGCCGGCGGCAACAGGGCCGGCCCCGTTGGGTCTTGCGTCGACCGGCGATTCGCGCATGAACTCCCCGTGGACCGCCTTGGGCACGCCGGCCATCACGATTCCCATGCCTGTTGCGCACGGGCTGCCGCTTGGCCTCCAATTGACCGCGGGTCACGGCGAAGATGACCGGGTCATTCGGACCGCGGTGCGGCTACAGCAAGTGCTCGGCACCGGCGGTTCTGCCAGCCGAGGACATGTTGCGTAGACATGATGGCCGGTTACCTACCTTGCCGCGCATGGTGAGATCTCGCATCTCGAACCGCCCGACGACATCACCATACGCGCACCCGCATGTCCGGCGCTAGATAGGCCCTCTGCCCTGGCGTGACGGAGAAGGCCGCGTACCACGGGTCGAGATTGCGGACCGTGGCCACGCGGTACGCGTCCGGAGAATGGCCGTCGGTCGTGACCTGGAGCCGGAGCGCCTCCTCGCGGAACTTGTTCCGCCAGCTCTGAGCAAAGCTCACGAAGAAATCCTGATCGGCCGCGGGCCTCCCGTTGAGCGACAGGTGATACGCGTCGTACGCAGCCGCCAGCCCGGCGAGATCCGCGATGTTCTCGCTCAAGACCTGGTGCCCATTGATGGCGAGATCCGGGAAGGGCCGATACGTGTCGTACTGCGCGGCGAGCGCTTCACCTGCCGCCTTGAAATGATCCAGGTCCTGCGGCGTCCACCAGTTGGCAAGACGCCCCTGCGCGTCGAACTGGCTGCCCTGATCGTCGAAGCTGTGGCTGATCTCGTGGCCAATCGTCGCGCCCATGGCTCCGAAATTCGCGGCGGCGGCCCGCGCCGGATCGAAATAGGGCGGCTGAAGGATCGCGGCGGGGAAGTTGAGCGCGTTCTGGAGCGGAAGGTTCACAGCGTTCACCGTCTGTGGCGTCATCCACCATTCCTGGCGATCCACCGGTTGCTGCAGCTTCGCGAGCTGGCGCCGGTATTCGAACAGCTCCGCGCGCTGAAGGTTGCCGAGCGCGTCGCCTTTGACAATCTGCAGCGGCGTGTAGTCGATCCACTTGTCGGGATATCCGACGCCGACGTATAGCGTCTTCACTTTTGCTTTGGCCTTCGCCTTGGTCTCCGGCGTCATCCACTGGAGCGCATCGATCCGGCGATCGAACGCCTTCGTGAGATCGTCAACCATCGCGCGCGCCTTCGCCTTCGCGTCCGGCGAAAAGTACCGCGCCGCATAAAGCCTCCCGACCACATCCCCGAGCGCGGCGTTCGTCGAATCGACACCGCGCTCCCACCGCGGCCGCTGTTCGGGGGTGCCGTTGAGCAGTTTTCCGTAGAAGGCGAATCCCTCGTCGACGAACGCTTTCGACAGAAAGCCGGTCGCCTGGTTGACCGTGTGGAACGCAAGCCAGTCCTTCCAGGCGTCGAGCGGCGCCTTTGCCACCAGCGCCGCCAATCCGGTCACAGCCGCCGGATGCCATGCGATGAAGGTCTGGGCGTCCTTCAAGCCGGCCGCCTCGAGGAGCGCCGGCCAATCGAGGCCCGGGGCGTTCGCGGCGAGCGCCTCCCGTCTCCAGGCTTGTGGAAGGCGCACGTCGGCCGACTGCACACGAGTCGCGTGCACGGCGGCGATCTTTGTCTCGAGGTCGACGATGCGCCGAGCTCGCGCGGGTGAATCCGGGAATCCCGCGAGCGCGAGCACCGCGGCGACGTGCCGCGTATACGCCGTCCGCAGCTCGGCGATCTTCGGGCTGGTCGACACGTAGTAGTCGCGGTCGGGCAATCCGAGCCCTCCCTGGAGCAGGTACGGCGTGTTGTGATCGGGGTCGTTCAATCCCTGGGCGATCCACACGCCAAACAGGTGTTCAGTCTGAAAGTTCGTGGCGTTCAAGGGATCGACGTCCGTGCGGAGCGTGCGGCCGATGGCCCGGGCAAGCGCGCGCTTGTCGCCGATCGCGGCAATTGCATCGAGCTCCGGCTTGACCGGCTCGATGCCCTTCGATTCGATTCCTCCCTCGTCCATGTAGCTCGCGTAGAAGTCCGCCATTTTGCGGGTGTCCGGCGTGGCGCTGGGCCCGGCATTGGCGGGATCCTGAATGAGCGCGATCGTTCGTTGCCGCGTGTGATCGACGAGGATGGTGGCTGCCCCGTAGCTCGATTTGTCGGGCGGAATGGGCGTCGCCTTGATCCAGGCGCCATTCGCGTAAGCGTTGAAGTCGTCTCCCGGCGCGACAGACTTGTCCATGCCGGCGAGGTCGATGCCCGAGAGGGTTGCCGCTGGCGCCAGCGCTGTGGGCGTCGATGAGCATCCAGCCGACATGCCGAGAGCGAGAATGAGGAGCGCGCTGGCACTGACGCTAGCTTTCACAATGAGTCTCCGTTCGTAGATATGCCGCAAGTACAAGATACGTCACAGTGGCCGACCGGAAGTCGATCGACGTCGTCCTGCCTGATGAAGGCTTACAAGGCAGGCCCGTTCTAACTCTAGAACCGGTCACTTCTGACGCACGGCATGAGATGGTATCGTTCCCCTTTCATGTTCACCGCGCGGATGTTGTCGGTGGTGCTCTCGGTCGTTGCGTTGTCGCAAGCGCCGGCCCCGCCCGCCTCGCCCGGCTCCACGACTGCCGCGGCTCCGGCGCAGGCGGGTAGCCCGGTCGAACCGGGCGTGTTGCCGGCACGATGGTCGACAGGCGGCCCGAACTGCCTGGAACTGCCGGCGTGGCAGATTCACGAGTACAACCCGAGCTTTTATATCCTCCGCGAGTCGGGCTGCATCCACTATGAAAAGCCGTTTCTGTATCTGATCTTCGGGCGGGACAAAGCGCTGCTCGAGGACACGGGCGCGGGCAACGTCGAGACTGCGCCGGTCGTCATGGACCTGATCGCCAGATGGGGTGCGCGGAACAAGAGAACAGGGCCCGTGCCCCTGGTCGTGTTGCACTCCCATTCTCACGGCGACCATACGGCGGGCGATCCCGGCTTCAAGGACCTGCCTGATGTACAGGTCGTGTCAGCCACCGTCGCCGCGCTGCAGAAAGCATTTGCGATCCGCACCTGGCCGACCGACGTCGTGCCGATCGATCTTGGCGGGCGCGTTCTCGATCTGATACCGATTCCCGGCCACGACGTCGCAGGAATCGCCCTGTACGACCGCCAGACAGGCATCTTGCTGACAGGCGACAGCGTGTACCCCGGGCGCTTGTATGTGACGGACGCGGCGTTCCCGGCGTTTGTGGCCAGCCATCGACGCCTCGTGGAGTTCACGAGAGACAAGCCGGTGGCGCACGTGCTCGGCACGCACATCGAGCAGACGAGCACGCCGTTTCTGGACTATCCGCGCGGCACGAAATACCAGCCCGATGAGCACGTGCTCGAGCTGAATCGCGGTGTGCTCCTCGAGCTCGACGCGGCGCTTACCAGTTTGAACGGGAAGCCCGCGCGCGTCGTCCTGCGCGACGTGATCCTGTCGCCACAGCCGGCGCGACCATGAGGCGGGCTAAAGACTCTGAGGTGGGCTGAAGACTCTGAGGTGGGGCTGAAGACTCATGGTCGCGTGCAGTTGTGAGGTGGCCTGAGGACTCATGGTCGCGTGCAGTTGCCTACGCCCTCGATTTCTGACGATCCTGTCCAGCTCTTGAGAACCGTGATCTTGGGGCGAGGCAACTGCACGCGGCCATGAGTCTTCAGGCCCATCCTCATCGCGTCTGGGGCGTAGGCAACTGCACGCGGACCATGAGTCTTCAGCCCGCTTCCGAGCCTTCAGCCCGTCCATGAGCTGGGTTGATATGCTTCGTGCGATCTTGACGTGCCTTGCCCTGCTCGCCCACGGTTCCCCGGCTCCTGGTCGGGAACTGCCGTCGGTCGGCACCGTGCCCTTCATCCTCGACGACAATCGCGTCTTTGCGGAGTTGGCGTTCGTCAGGCCTGACGGGACTCTGCGAAAGGCATTGGCGTTTGTGGACCTCGGGACGCCTGCGCTCGTGCTCAACGAGAGCCTCCGCAAAGAGCTGCTGATCGATCCAGGCAGGCCGCTGGCGTTTCGTATCGGAGCGCTGGAGCTCCGCGTTCCATCGTCTTCCGTCGAGACCGAGACCGGGTCCCCCAGGACCGGCCCGAACGGGAGGGCGACGATTCCCGTGGAAGCCGTGTTGCCAGGCAGCGCGCTCACGGACTATCAGGTGATCTTCGACTACGGGAGACGGAGCCTGACCATTGCGCGGCCGGATACTCTGAGGCCGGAGGGCGACGCCGTGCCCTGTCGTGTGAACGAGCGGACAGGTCTCGTATCCTTGTCCGCCGTCATTGCGGGACAGACCTACGCAATGGCGGTGGATCCAGGATCGGCGTACTCATGGGTTCGAGAGGACGTCGCGAGGCAATGGGTGGAGACTCGCGCGGACTGGAAACGGGGAACGGGAGCTGTTGGTGAATCCAACATGCAGACCAGGCCCGATGGCGCGGAGGCCAGGGCGACCATCCTGCGGATACCCGAGATCAGACTCGGGTCGCTGCAGCTGCGGCAGATTGGAGCGCTTGGGATTGCCCCTGCGGCGCCTCCATTCCCTCCGGTGCCCGGAGAACCCGCGGTGCAGGGAGGCTTCTTTGATTGGTATTCGAAGAAGGCGCCCGAGCCCGTCATCGGCTGGCTCGGCGGCAACGTGCTGAAGGGCTTTCGCGTGATGGTGGACTTCCCGCGCCACATGACCTACTGGGCGCGCGCGAGCAGCCTTGATCCGCACGATCTCGACCAGGTGGGAGTGACGCTGGAGAGACGCGACAAAGAAGAAGGGTATTTCATTGCCGGGATTGCCGAGAAAGATGGAGCGCAAACCGTGGAAGGGATTCGCATCGGGGACAAATTGATTCAGGTCGGCGACCTTCGCCTGGCCGGCGCGACGCGTGGCGCCATATTCTCAGCATTGCACGGAAAGGCCGGCACCGTTCGCGTGCTCATCTTGGAGAGAGAAGGCCGCCAGGTGACGGTGAGAGCGAAGACTACCGCCTTTTGAACGTTGCCTCGCCCCAAAATCAAGGTTCTCAAGAGTTGGACAGGGTCATCAGAAATCGAGGGCGTAGGCAACTGCACGCGACCATGACTCTTCGGCCCGCTTACTTAGTCACCTCGATTAGTACCTGCTGCCTCGCTGCCTCATCGTGGCCCAGGGGGCCAAGCCGCGTCCGAGCCTCCACGCTTAGCACGTACGCCGCTGGTTCGAGATCGTTCAGCGGTACACGCGCCCGGTATCTGAAGATGCCGTGCGTGCCGGTGAACTCGCTGGATGGGTGCTCTGCGCTGGTCTTATAAACCACAGTTCCGGTGGTGGACGTGACCGTGGTTCCGATCGTGACCGCGTGCGGCGTATCGCCGGCGTTGTCGTAGATCTCGGCGAAGAGCCAGATCTGATCGCTCCGCGGGAACGTGCGCACGGCGATCGGCGGCGCCGGCAGCACGTCCTTCATCTGCGCGTCCGCCTTCGCCACTTCCATCCTGCCGGTTGCGAGGGAGGTGAGCACGAGGCCGCTAAGGGTCAGCGGTGCGGCCGAGAAATCGGGGACGTCAAGCTCGTAGGCGACCGACCCGACCGTGCCGCCGTCCATTTCGTGCGCCCCGATCCGGACGGTGTAGCGGCCCGGCGGCAGGGCCAGCCGGTTGAAGACGCGCAACCCGGATCGCTCGATCTGTGCCCGGGTCTCCGGCTTCAGCGCAGTCAATTGCAATCGGTCGTTGCTCCCTGCTCGCACCTTTCCCGTCGGGTCGACCGCGACGTACGACAACTCGAGCGTGTCGGCTGCAATCAATTTCAGGTCGCCGCCGCGCAGGTCTTCGGTCATGAGGACTGACGCATTCGGCGCCGTGCCGCGGAACGGCGCGAGCGAGACCCGCATCGCCAGCCCGCCCACGGGCATCGGGCTCGCCAGCGCGTCGCGCAGCTCGCGCGACGGGCCGGCCGTATCGAGCGCGGGCGCCGCCGGCGCCTTGGCGCTTGGCGAGCGATAGCCGCTGCGCGCGCGTATCGCGACGCGGGGGCGATTCACCTGCACCGAGATCTTGTGGAACTTGCCATCTCGCTTGTTGTTCGGTGCGGGGTAGGCAAGCACGTAGTACGTGCTGCTGTCGGCGACGATCTTGTCGAACGCGGTCGCGAGATCGTTGCGGCTGACGGCGGCGGCGCCGCCGGTTTCCTCCGACAGCCTGCGGAGGCTGTCCTGTTTCATCTCGGACTCGCGCTGGGCGCCCCGCGTGCCCATGTTCTGGTCGCGCGGCGACACGAACACCTCTTTCGCGATGTCGTCATCGCTGCGGAGCCCGCCCGGATCGATCGCGTAGATGCCGACGTTCGAGCGCATCGCGGCGTCGATCGCCTCCTGCGCGGCGTTGAGCACGGCGTCGGTGGGCCGGTTCGGCTGGTCAGGTCGATTCTCGAGGGTCATCGGGTAGTCGATGCCGCGGCTCATGAAGAGAATCGCCTTCCGCCGGCCGTGGACGGTGGCAAACCAGTTCGACACGTCGCGCAGAACCCGCAGCGTGATCTGCGCATTTGCCGCGCGTTCGAGATCGAACGTGTCCCCGGTGTCGCGGCCAGCCGACATGAGGGCATTCTCGTTGCGCACGGCCGTCGCCGCTTGCAGCCCTTGCGCGGTCGTCCTGTCAACGGCGGCCAGCAGCCGAGGTCGGTTGCTCGTGAATGTCTGGCTGGCGGCGTCCGCGCCGCCGGTGTGCACCACTGCCATGAGATCGTTGGCGCCGAGCCGCTCGATGAACTGCTTTGCCGCCGCTTTGGCCCGATCGACCGCCAGCGATTCCATGTTCAGGTCGTCGATCAGCAGCGCGTACGCGCGCCCTTCGATGACGTGCTCGTTCGTCACGACGTCGGGCTCGATCGCTTGACCGCGGTCGGATGAACGATCGGCCGCCTCGAGCGGGATGTCGACGAGCGCGAAGGTCGTCACCTCCTGCCGCTTCCCGTCCTCCGAGATCTGGAAGTCGTTCTTCGCCAGATCACGGACGATGTGTCCCTGACGGTCGGTGACGACGACGTCGACCTCGATCGATTCAACGCCGCTCTTGAACACGGGCGGCTGCGCCGGCGATCCGGCGACGAGCACCGTCAGTAACGCGGTGTGGAACCATCTCATCGCGGTCTCCCGGACGCTTCGGCGGCGCGCCGCGTCCACTGCCACAGGCCCGAGGTGACCTCTCCCGCCAGTGGATGGCCGAGGGCCCGGGCGACCAGCACGACTTGCCCGCGGTGATGACCCTCATGCGCGATGAAATAGCCGAGGACGTGCCCAACATCCAGGGGAAGGTTGCGCCATGCGTAGGCCCGCGTGGGAGGGATGCTTCCGCCGTGCTGACAACCGAGCTCCAGCAAGCGCGCGATCCCGACGCCACTGCGCCGTAGCGCGGGGAGCAGTTGCCTGGCTCCCACCCGGTGCCGATTCACGGTTGATGGGACTTCCAGCCCATGCGGCTGACCGAGGGTCTTGATCCACATGCAACGGCTGTTGTGAATGTGCCCGGCGATCATCCGGATCGTGCGCCGGGGTGCTCCGGGAACCGCGGCGGCCCACAGGCTTGTGGGCAAATGCTCGAAGAGGAAGAGGGTAACGCGATTGTTGGTCCTCCAGGCGGCGAGGATCGCTTCGCGGAGATCAGGCGAGGACGACATGGCGACCCTCTCTACGTGTTGACGCGAATATCTCATAACAGGCTGAACCCTCAGCCCGCCTCGGAGTCTCCAACCCGTTTACGAGATGGGTTGTCGTGTCCTTCGTGTGCTTCGTGTCTTTGTGGTCCCTAATCGTGGCGCAGCGCAACAACGGGGTCGACGCGCAACGCGCGCCGCGCAGGAATCAGGCAACCGAGTGTCGCGAACACCAGCAGGATCGTCGATGCGCCGGCGAGCGTGATCGGGTCCGATGGCGACACCTGGACGAGCACCGATTGCAGGACGCGATTCACAGCCAATGACGCCGCCAGTCCAACGGCCAACCCGGCGCCAAGCGGAATCATCCCCTGGACGAGCACGAGCGCGACCACGTCGCGAGCCGACGCGCCAATCGCCATCCGAATGCCAATCTCCTGCGTGCGCAGGCTCACCGAGTGCGCGATGACGCTGTAGAGTCCGACCGACGCCAGCAGCAGCGCGAGCGTCGCAAAGATCAGGAACAGCACGCCGTAGAAGCGCGTGTCCCAGAACATCTCCAGCCGCTCGGTCAGTGGGAACGGTCCATAGATTGGCAGCTCGGGATCCAGCGCCTGCACCTCATGGCGGAAGGCATTGGCAACGCGCTCTGGCGGGACGCGCGTTCGAACGCACACCCAGGCGCCTCCGCCGGGTTTCTGTTGGAAGGGCATGTAGACCCGCGGATCGAACGTCTGCCGCGTCTGGTCGTCCTGGATGATGTTCGACACGACGCCAACCACCGTCACCCACGGTTCGGGCGTGTTGCCGTCGAAGAACCGCAGCCGCTTCCCGAGAAGATCCTCACCCGGCCAGAGCTTCGTCGCGAAGAGCTGATTGACGATCGCCACGGGCGTTTCCGCCGCGGTATCGGCACGACTGAAATCGCGGCCCGAGAGCAGCCTGGCGTGCATGGTTCGGAAGTAGGCAGGGCTGACGGTCATCGATGACAGCGTTGGGCGAGGGGCTTCGCCTGGCTGATCCCCCGCTGTCGGTGCGCCGGCCAACTCGTACGGTCGCTTCGACGTGTTCCACGACGGAAGCGCGGAGGCCGTTGTGACCGATTCCACGCCCGGGATGGCCTGGAGGCGTTCGGCGAGCTGCTCGAAGAACGCGACCCTCTGCTCGGCACGGGGATACGTCAGCGCCGGCAGACTGATGGATCCGGCGAGGACATCGGCCGTATTGACGCCCATATCGGCCGCGTGAATCTTGAGAAAGCTGCGCATCATCACCCCGGCTCCCGCCAGGAGGACAATCGCCAGGGCCATCTCGCCGGTGACCAGGAGGGCGGACAGATGCGATCCGCGTCCTCCGCTGGTGGCGCCTCGCGCCCCGTCTTTCAGCGTGGTGTTGACGTCGAGCCTCGAGAGCCGCAGCGCCGGAGCCAGCCCGAACAGCAGTCCCGTGCCGATCGAGATCGCGATCAGATAGCCGAGCACGCGATGATCCATCGTGTAGTCGACGATCAGCCACGACGACTTGTGCGCCATCGCGATCTGGTAAGTGCGCACACCCCATTTGGCCAGCCACCAGCCGAGGAATCCCCCGGCGCTCGAGAGCATCACGCTCTCCATGAGCAGCTGTCGCATGATCTGCCAGCGTCCCGCGCCGAGCGCGATGCGGACCGACATCTCGCGGGACCGTCCGATCGCGCGCGCCAGAAGGAGATTGGCCAGATTCGCGCAGGCAATCAGCAGCACGAATCCCACCGCGCCCCACATGGATCCGTAGATCAGCGTCCCGTTCGGGCCGATGAAGAACTCGGTGAACGTCTGGATGTGTGGAGACAGCGCGCGGTTGGTCTGCGGGTAGGCAGCCGCAAGCCGTCTGCCGATGATGTCCATTTCGGCGCGGGCGCTCTCGTCGGTCGCGCCTTCCGCCAGGCGGGCGACCACCATCCAGGTGTTGCGGTTTTCTCGTTTGAGCACCTGCGGCGTCTCTACGAGCGGCACCCACACATCGACCGTCTGCGGAAAGGAGAAGCCTTGCGGCATCACGCCGACGAAGGTCGTCGGCACGCCGTTCATCCGGACCGAGCGGCCGATGACCGATGGGTCCTTCCCGTATCGTCGCTCCCAGAAGCCGTAGTTCAGGATCGCGACCGGCGCGGCGCCGGGCAACTCATCGGCATCGGTGAAATCGCGCCCGATGATCGGTTTCTGCCCCACCAGCCGGAAGGTGTCGGCGCTGTTCTCGTTGCCGTTGAGGCTCTCCGCGAAACCGTTCGCATCGCTGAGCGTCAGTCCGACGCCATGGACGATGGCCATACCCGAGAACGATCTGGACTGCGCGCGCCAGTCGAGAAAATCGGGATAGGAGACGCAGCAGTCGGACGTTCTGTAGCCGATGTAGCGCAGCCGATCGTTCCGTTCAACCAGCGGGAATCCCTTGAAGAGGACGGCGTTCGTGACCGTGAACACCGTGGCGTTGACGGCGATGCCCAGCGCGAGCATCGCCACGGCCACCGCCGAGAACCCCGGATTCCTGGCCAGGAGGCGCACGCTGTGGCGGAGATCCCGCCACACGTCTTCGACAGCGCTGAACCACCCCATGACACTCGATATCATACCGGGCTGACACCATGTCGCAGACCCGGGGTGACGAGAAATCTGGCTGGTGGAAGACCACGAACGTGCCGGCGCCGAGCGTGGAGGCGGTGCAGCTGATGCTCTCGTCGTGGCTCGATGGACGGCGCGTGCGTGAAGTCCAGCTGCTGCCAGGCGGCCTCATGAATCGCAATTGCCGTGTGCGTATCGACCCTGCGCCCTGTGGGCTCGGTGAGCCGGGTGAGCCCGGTGAGCCCAGAGAGACACAGTCCGTGGTCCTGCGCTTGTACGATCGCGTTGGCGAAGCATGCGCAAGGGAAGTCGCCGTTCTCGAACGGCTGCGTCGCACGGTACCGGTGCCCGAGGTTCTCTATGCCGAACCGGGGGCGCGCGACGGCGGCCCGCCGTTTGCCGTGCTTCAATTCGTCGATGGTCTGTCGCTGCGGGAGCTCAAGAAGACGGGGGACACGCCGGGCGAGAAGACGAGTGATCTCGTCGCGATTGGGGAGGCAGCATACGACGCCGGACGCCTGCTGGCGCGGCTCCAGAGCCATCGTTTTCCATCTCCGGGGCTACTGACCCCGGCCCTCACCGTCGACGCATCCTTCCTCCCGGATCCAATCACCACGACTCGTCTCATCGAGCTGTTTGCGAAATCCCCGGCGTTTCGGCGACGGGTAGACTCCGCTCTTCTCGATCGGCTGTTGCGCGTCGGCCGCGAATGGGACGAAGGCCCCGCGGCCCCGGACGTTCCGACGACGCTTGTGCATGGCGACTTCAACTCGCGCAATCTTCTCGTCAGCCAGCAGAACGGAAAGTGGCGTGTCGCGGCAATCCTGGACTGGGAGTTTGCGTTCGCGGGGCCCGTATACTGCGATATCGGAAACTTCCTTCGTTACGAGCGCGCGGCGCGGCCCCGGTTCGAGCCCTTCTTCTCTCGCGGCTGTCGGGATGGTGGCCTGGATCTTCGCGGGGAGTGGCTCATGGCCGCGCGTATCGCCGATCTGCCGGCGCTCTGTGAGCTGCTCGCGCACGAGTCAACGCCGGATGATGTCGCCGGAGAAGTCCTGGGGCTCGTGACCGCGACACTCGATCAGTATAAGTAGAGGCTATCTCCAACATGCCTTGGCTGCACAGAATGGGCTGGAGACTCGTGGTCGCGTGCAGTTGCCTCCTCAGAACGGGGCCGAAGACTCATGGCCGCGTGCAGTTGCCTCGCCCCAAGATCAGGGTTCTCAAGGGGTGGACACGGTCGTCGG
>DASZFS010000291.1:0-7128 GCA_035939575.1 Vicinamibacterales bacterium
AGAACTTGTTTCCGCGGACTTCAAGGGCAATTCCAACTCTTCGATTGTGGACGCCGGATACACAAAAGTGGTGGGGGATCGTTGCGTGAAAGTTCTCGCCTGGTACGACAATGAGTGGGGCTACTCCTGCCGTTGCCGCGACCTCATCAAGTTGCTGGCGTCAAAATTCTAAAACTGAGAGCCGCAACCCGTTAGACGGCGCGCGTCGCACCGAAAAGAGCGCGAAGAATTCATGAGTAAACTGACCATCAACGATCTCGACCTTCGCAGGAAGCGCGTGTTCATCCGCGTGGACTTCAACGTGCCGCTGAAGGACGGGGCCATCGGCGACGACACCCGAATTCGCGCGTCGATTCCGACCCTCCAATATGCGCTGGTGCACGGCGCAACCGCCGTGATCGCAAGCCACCTGGGCCGGCCCAAGGGCAAGCCCAACCCGCAGCTGAGCCTCCGTCCCGTTGCGCCGCGGTTGGCCGAGCTCGTCGGCCGGCCGGTCGCGTTTGCTGCGGACTGCGTCGGCGAGGAAGCGCAAAAGACTGTCGCACAGGTACATGCATCGGGCGGCGGAGCGATCCTGCTCGAGAACCTCCGGTTCCACGCCGGGGAGGAACAGAACGACCCGCAGTTCGCCGCGGCGCTCGCGGCGCTCGCGGACCTCTATGTCGATGACGCGTTTGGCGCAGCGCACCGGGCGCACGCGTCGATCGAAGGCATCACGCACCACCTGCCTCAGGCTGCGGCGGGCCTGCTCATGGAAGACGAGCTGCGGTATCTTGGCCACGTCCTCGAATCTCCCGATCGGCCGTTCGTCACGATCATCGGCGGCGCGAAAGTGTCTGACAAGATCGAGGTGATCGAGAATATGCTTCGCCGTGCCGACCGCCTCCTCATCGGCGGCGCGATGGCGTACACGTTCTTCAAGGCGCGCGGCATCCCGATCGGCCGATCGCTCGTGGAGAACGACAAGCTCGACGCCGCGCGCGCGATCGAGGCGGATGCCCGGCAGAAGGGCGTGACGTTCCTGTTGCCGATCGATCACGTCGTGGCCGATCGCATGGAGGCCGGTATCGCCGGCTCGAGCCCCCTGCACGAGGCCGTGTTGCCAATCGACTCGCCGGCGATCGGTGACCGGATGGGACTCGACATCGGACCCGCGACGATTGACGCCTACACTTCCGCGATCCGCGACGCGAAGACCGTCGTGTGGAACGGACCGATGGGCGTGTTCGAGATAGATGCCTTCGCGAACGGCACCAACGCCGTCGCGCGTGCCGTGGCGGCGGTGCATGGCACGACGATCGTCGGCGGCGGCGATTCGATATCGGCGGTCAGGAAGGCAGGGATCGCCGATCGGATCACGCACATCTCGACCGGCGGTGGGGCATCGCTCGAATTCCTCGGCGGCCGGACGCTGCCGGGAGTCGCCGCGCTGACCGAGAAGCCATAGCAGATCCCCAAATCCTCAAATCCTCCAATCCTCACATGTCGATTTCTCCTATGAGAATCCCGCTCATCGCAGGCAACTGGAAGATGTTCAAAACGGTGCACGAAGCCGTCGTGTTCATCGACGCGCTGAAAGGGGCGCTCAGAGACGTCTCCGGCGTCGACATCGTCGTCGGGCCGCCGTTCACCGCGCTGCACGCGGCGGCTCAGGCCGCGCGGGACACGAACATCGGCGTCGCCGCGCAGGATCTGTACTGGGAGAAGGAAGGCGCATTCACCGGTGAGATCTCGGCGGCCATGGTGAAGGAAGCCGGCGCGGCCTTCGCGATCATCGGGCACTCGGAGCGCCGGCGGCTGTTCGGCGAGACCGATGCCGGCGTCAACCGCAAGGTGATCGCGGCGCTCGGCGTGGGCCTGACGCCGATTGTGTGCATCGGCGAGACGCTCGAGGAGCGCGAGGGCGACCAGACGCTCGCCGTCCTCGACCGGCAGGTCAAGGACGGGCTCGATCGGCTGGCCGGCGGCCAGATCGCGGGGATGGTGATCGCCTACGAGCCTGTCTGGGCAATCGGAACCGGTCGCAATGCAACCGCAGCCCAGGCCGGCGAGGCCCACGCGCATATCCGCACCCGTCTGCGCCAGTGGTTCGGCGCCGACGCGGCGGACCGTTGCCGGATTCTGTACGGCGGGAGCGTCAAACCCGACAATATCCGCGACTTGATCGCGGAGCCCGATGTGGACGGCGCCCTGGTCGGCGGCGCAAGCCTCGACCCGCGGAGCTTTGCGGCGATTGTGACAGGCAGCCGCCCCCGTGAACTATGATCGCGGTATAATCAGGGGCTCCGGAATACAGCATGGTGCTCTACTACCTACTCTCGACGCTTTACGTTGTCATCTGTTTCCTGCTGCTGATGGTCATCCTTCTGCAGCAGGGCAAAGGCGATATGGCTGCCGCATTTGGCGGCGCGGGCAGTCAGTCCGCGTTCGGCGCCCGAGGCGGGGCGACGCTCTTGTCGAAGGCCACGGCGGTCCTTGCCGGACTGTTCATGCTGGGCGCGCTCATGCTCGCAATTGTCGGTCAACGCGGCAGCTCCGGGTCAATCATGAGCGGCACCCCGACGCCGCCCCCCGCGGCACCTGCCTCCGTGCCCGCTTCGGCACCAGCGGCGCCGGTGTCATCTGCCCCCGCCGCCCCAGCGGGCAGCACCCCGTCGACTTCGGCGCCGACGCCGGCGCCCGCCCAGTCGCCATCGCAGACACCGCCGCCTAAGTAACCCCGCCCGGTCCACGAGTTTTCGAAGTCTTTCGAAACGCGTGGCCTCCGTGATTCGCCATCATCCGCCTGACGAGAAGGGTTCTCCCCCAGAGATGGTTACGAGAATGTAAGATTCGGGTGAATCAAGTGGTCCGATGCCCTCTCCGATTCGACGTGCCCGGCTGGCGTCAGGAGCCTCGCACGGATGTGGCCCCGAACGGCTGGCAATGGAAGGACGGCGACGGCGACACTCTGACGCTCCGCGTCGAGCAGGCGCCCCCCTTCGCGGACGGAGACGCACTGGACCTCCAACGACTCCGGATGGTCTGCCGCGAACGTGCGTGGCGGGAGAACGCCTCGATCGTCCAGGTGGATCCGGTCCACATCATCTCGATTGGCGGGCTGCAGGTGATCACGAAATCACGGGCGGGCCTGGCCGCGTCGTACGTGGGTCGCCTCACCTTCCCACTGGCGGCCCCCCATTACCTCGTTCAGATGGACGCTTCCGAACACGGCATTACTGGACAGCGTGACGCAATCGCCACAGCCGTCATGGCCAACCTCGGGGAGCTCGAATTCGAACCGCCTGAGTCGCCCGGCGGACCGAGGCGAATCAAAGGGTGGGCCATCGATCCGTACGACATCCGCTGTCCAAGATCCGGACAACGTTGGCTCTGATCCGAAAGACGGCCACGCTCGAGGGGAACATGACTTTCACTGGCGGCTCAGAGCCCTCCGCTGAGTCGTCTGAGCCTCGTCGTGGCCGCCTCTCGTCTGCAGCGCTCGGGATGATCTGCTTTCACGCAAAGCGGTTTCGGGACAGCGAGGCAGCGTTCGCAGAGTCGATTGCGGCATGGGACGCGAGCGGATCCGCGCCAAACGCCGATATCGCGAGGCAACTCCTGCTCCTCGGTCATGCGTGCGAGTGCCAGGGAAAACAACGCGACGCCCTTTTTGCCTTTCAGCGATCTGAACGCGCGGCGGTCGCCTCATTGGGGCCCGACCATCTTCTAGTAGCGCTTGCAGTCAACAACCAGGGGCGCGCGCTGATTGCGATGAAGGATCATATTGCCGCGGAGCCGCTCTTTGAGCGAGCCTTGGCGAGATTCGAGTCGACAGAAGGACAAGGCAGCAACACAGCCATCGCACTCAATGGCCTCGGGATGGTCCGAAACGCTCAGAAGCGTCACGGCGAAGCCATCCCGCTGCTTGAGAGAGCTCTGCGAATATTCGAGAAGGAACACGGATCTCAATTCCGCGACAACGCGGATGTGTGGGGCAATCTTGCGATGTCCTTCGCGTGCATCGGCGACGAGCGGCGTGCCAACCACGCACGCTCACGAGCGGAAGCCATCTTGAAAGGCGCCAAGTGACCTGTTGTCGCCCTGCGGCTTCTACCATATACTCGAATGCTGTCAATTACCCACCTGCGCGGAAGTGGCGGAACTGGCAGACGCACCAGCTTGAGGGGCTGGCGATAGCAATATCGTAGGGGTTCGAATCCCCTCTTCCGCACCAAATGATCCTGGCCCGCTACGTCGGGTTGGCCGTAATCAGCGTGCTCGTGACGCTCGACCCGCTCCATGGCCGGGAGCCCTCTCCCACCACCTCAACGGACCCTGCGGAAACGATCGGCGTCGGGCGCCTCTACGTGACCGCTGTGGACCGCGCCGGCGCACCAGTGCTCGACCTTCGCGCCGAGGACTTCAACATCAAGGAAGGGGGCACGGCTTGCCACGTCATTCGAGCGGCCCTTGCGACTGAACCGGCTCGCATCGCCCTGCTCGTTGACAACAGTGACGAAGCGGTTGGCGTGCTCAAACCCCTTCGAACCGGGCTGCAGGCATTCATTGACGGCACTCCCGTCCAGGACGAGATCGCAATCCTGACGTTCGGGCGCCAGATCGAGGTCAGGACGGCGCCAACGACAGATCGCCGCAGGCTGCGCCAGGTCGCCGCTTCCGTATCTGCCGACTACGGGAGCGGAACGGCGCTCATCGAATCGCTTCTACAAGCACACCGGCAATTTACGCGCGGCCCGGGAAGCCATTGGCCGGTGTTCGTGATCGTGACCGCCGATCACGCGGAGATCAGCCGCCAGAAGCAGACCGGGTTCAACGCGTTCGTCAGCGAGCTTCAGCAGACCCAGGCGACCGTCTACGCGGTCCTCTTCTCCGTGGACCGCGGGCTCCTTACCGCGACCGTCACGAGCGACCTCGTCAGGAATACACGCGGCCTGCGGCTCGCGTCGTCAACGGCCGCCGACCTGCCGATGAACCTGGATGCGATCGCGCGCCGGATCTCTGCGGATCAGCGACGCCTGGCCGAACGGTATGAACTCGATTACTCGAGCCCGGCCATCGGTCGCGATGCCGAGCTCGAAGTCGGCGTGGTCCGGGACGGCGTGACGCTCGCAGCCTCGCGTCAACGACTGCCCTAGTCTGCAGCACTCCCAATCAGAAGACCGGCCGCGCCAGGGCCGTGCGCGCCGGCGCGTCCGGCACCCGGCTCAAGATCGTAAACGGCGCGGCAGCGAAGACTTTCCGGAATCCGCAGGCGCCGTCCGAAATGGGCGGCGTCATACCGTCCACCAGCAGCACGTGCGACACGTCGAACGGATCGGCGCGCTTGACGAACTCGCCGCAGTTTCCCGCCTCGAGTGTGGCCCACATCGCCTGCCACGCGTCGAAGCGGGGCTCCCAGTCGACGTAGGGATTTGAAAACACCGGCTCCACGAGCACGGTCTTCCGCCGGACAATCCCGATCATCGACACACCGGTATTCTCTGGGGCGAGAAAGACGCTTGACGGCTCGGTCCGGCTCACGATCCATTCAACTGCGGCTTTCTGGTTCTCCGAGAATCGCGGCTGATCCATGTGCGCGTCCCGCCCGAGGTAGCGTGGAACACTCAGCCCGACGAGAACAGCGGTCACACAGCCAACCAGCGGCAACTCGACCGCGAATCGCGTTCGGCGCGAGATGAGTCGGATGAGCGCGGTGATCCCGATGCCTGCCAGCAGGCTCTCGGCGGCTCGGACGTAGATCAGGAAGTGGTGCGCGGGGCCGATGGCCGCCCTGGCCACCCAGCCCCATGTGGCGAGCCGCACGATCCACGCCGCCCAGACGAACATGGCGAGCGCGACCGCCAACCACACGAGTGCCAGCCGCCGCCCGTGCGATGCGCGCTGAGCGATGAGCGCGGCGAGACCGATCGCCGCGGCGCTCGTGAACACACGGTCGGTGTAGAGATTGACACGGAGAACATCCATCGCGTGCGTGGGGCCCATCAGCGGGTCGAGAAAGACAACCGGCTCGAGCTCCCGGATCTGGAAGCGGTAGTGCAGCAGCGGAACCATCGCCGGTACCGCAACGAGCACGCCGATGCCCGCGACGAGCGCGCACATGGCGGCGATGTAGACCCGCTCGTGCGCGCGCCGCGAGGCGAACAGCCACGCCAGCGTCTCGATGGCGAAAATGCCCGCGAGAATCGCGGTGACCGCGGCGTGTGCGAGGAAGGACACGCCAAGGACGCATCCCGCCGCGACAGCCGGCCAGACGCCCGCACTGCGGCGAAAAGACGTCCACGCAAGCAGCGCCAGGTAGAAGAGCCCCTGCGCAAAACTGCTTGTAATCAGCGCGGGCGCGTATGTGCCCGCTTCGCGCGCCGGAAACGGCTCGACGAACAGAAACGACGCCAACGCGACAAACGCAACGACGGGATCGAAGAGCACAGCCGCGCATGCATAGAAGGCGATCGGACCGCCCAGATTCCAGAACACGGGGGCGCGCGTGGCGACCAGGTGCATCGGCGCGTCCGCGACAGCGGCGGACGCCGCGAGAAAAGCGGGCATCAACGGGCTGTACCAGAAGACTTCGTTGCGGTAGTAGAGGTCCGGCAGCGGCGTTCCCCGGCGCAGCGAGGAGCCGATAGTTTCTCGAATCATCTCGGCCGCGCCGATGTCACGGAAGGTGTCCGGGCCATCGGGCCAGTCGCTCGAGCGCGTCAGCGCGAGACCGTGCGTAAGCGCCGCGAGGATCAGCAGCGTGGCGCCGATGTGTGCGAGCCGGACGTGACCGCGCCCGAGGGAACCGCTCATCGTGAAGAGGATTCTACGCCCGCCTCTTCACCGGAACATGTACTGCGCCCACGACCGCAGGTCATCCCAATAGTTCTGCAACCGGTTCGTCAGCGTGTCGGGCTTGGTCAGGTCGAATCCGCCCGTCAGCAGGGGCAGCGCGGGCTGATATCCCCGAGGAACGCCGAAGAGCGACGTGTCCAGGCCGGCTTCCGAAATCTCGAGCAATTCAACCCTGTCCGTCATCGTGCGGCCGTCGCTGCTGGTCTGGGACACTTCTTCGATCGGAAACCCGCGCGCCGCCGTGCCGCGACGTTCGAAACGAACGTGGTCAGGTGCGACCGCGCCGATCGG
>DASZFS010000292.1:0-3781 GCA_035939575.1 Vicinamibacterales bacterium
GCTGGCGCATCGGCCCGCCGTTCTTCGGCATCGAGCCTTTGCGATGGGTTGGCGCCGCGCTCATCGTGTTGGGGCTGTTGCCACTCCTCAGTTCATTTGCGCGTTTCGCCTGGGAGGGGCTTGGCACACCCGCGCCGATCGCACCACCTACGAATCTCGTGGTGACAGGCTTCTACCGCCGCGTGCGTAACCCAATATATGTCGCGCTGGTCATCATTCTACTGGGCGAGGCGCTGGTGTTCGGCGACGAACGGGTGGCCGCGTGGGGCGTGCTCTTTTGGCTCTTCACGTTTGCAGCCGTAGTGATCTATGAAGAGCCCACGCTGCGGCAGCAATTCGGCGAGGAGTATCGCACCTACTGTAAGAACGTGCCGCGATGGGTGCCGAGGTTTACTCCGTACAAACCATCGCACTAAACCGCGGAGCTGCCGGCTGCCGCGTTGAGTTTTTCGATCCGTCAACCGACACAGCCCAAGATCGAAGCCGGGGTGCCGACTGGTAGGGTTCCTTCCTAACTATGTGCAGTCGACAACGATCTCTCCGCAGACCGTACTCCACTCCTTGACGTCGACTTCACATAGTCCGGCAGAAGACATTCTCCTGGCTATGTTGAGGATCACATAGCCAAGAATACTTGTGGAACCGCGCCATCGTCTTGAGCAACGCGGTGAGCTGGTCATTGTGGCCTTCATCGAGAAATGCCGCCAGTTGTCGGTTAGCAGAAGGTATGGACCCAGGGTTTTCAAAACCTATCCCCCCGGAGTTCCCTCGTCTGATCGCGCGCTGAGCGTGCCCGAATCCGTCGCAGCTGTCCAGTGCTCCTTGCTTTCGTCTTCCGTCTGATACCGATGATCGGCGGTGGAAATGTGGAAATCTCGCGTGCTGTGCGAGATTTCCAAGCCGCGGTGGAAACCGTTCTGGGGTTTCCATGGCGGCGCCATTTCCACGGCCGCTCACGCTGGTCGACGCTCCTTCGCCAGCGTCGGCTTGAGTCGACTGCGGTACGACTCGCCGTCGATGACCACGTCGTACGCGTTGCTCGTGAAGCGATCGATGGCGCTCTGTGCGCGAATCGGGTCGGCGAACGTCACGAGCCACTCGTCCGGCCCGCGATTCGACGTGACGATAATCGAACCGGCACGATGGCGTTCGAGCAGAATCTCGTACAGGTCGCGACTCTCGGTCGGGTCGAGCGTGTCGAGGGCAAAGTCATCGAGGATCAGCAGGTCGACGGCGAGCAGTTTCCGGAATTCAGCTTCATAGCTGTGATCGAGACGCGCGTGCTTCAGGGTCTTCAGCAGGTGGTCGGTGCGGACCGCGAGGACGCTGCGGCCGCGCCGACACGCGATGTGTCCGAGCGCGTGGGCGAGAAAGGTCTTGCCGACGCCGACCGGACCGACGAGGGCGACGTGCGCATGGGCGTCGAGAAAACGTAACGTCGTCAGCTCGTTCAGCAGCGCGCGATCGAAGGTGACCTTCGCCGTCGGATCCCACGCGTCCCAGTGCATAGCGGGATCGAGTCGTGCGCGCTGCACGCGGAGGGCGACGGCGAGACTGTCCCGCCGCGTGGCCTCGTCGCTCAGGACGAGGAGCAGGAAATCCTGGTGCGGCAGCTTCTGCTGACGGGCGAGCAGGACGCGCTCGGGAAGCGTGTCGAGCATGCGCCCGAGCTTTAAGCGGCGGAGGACGGTTTTCAGATCGGGGCCGATGATCTCGGTGGTCGTCATTCGGACTCTCCTTCGGAAGTGGACCGGTCAGCGACCGGCAGCGGTAACGCGTACTGACTGGCGGGACGGAGAAAGCGGCCGAGCGGGATCACGCGCGCCGGTGTGCCGGCGGATGGCGCCTGACCGAGCGCGAGCATGCGTTTGAGGCGATGCACGTCGAGCATGTCGGCCGCGAGGGCGATCGCGCACGCGTCATTGACGCGGGCGGCGCCGTAGCGGCGCGCGAGGCCGAGGAGCGCGTAGACGCGTCGCATCCGCGTCCACGGCAACGGGCTATCGAGGACGGCGGCGGCGAAGCGCCCGACCGCCTCGCCGTGACTCGCGGCCTGCCGGCGCAGCGCGTCGACATCGCGCAGGGCGTAGACGCTCCGCTCGATGGGAAAATCGGTCGCATCGGTCGCGCGTCCGCCCGGTGATTGGCGCGCATGCGTTTTGACGAGCGTGAGGCCGTCGTAGACGCGGACCGTCTGCTGATCGGCGCGGGCGCGCAGCGTGCGGCCGACGAAATGCCGTGGCACCGAGTAGAGGGCTTTGGCGATCTGGACGTGCTGATCGCGGGCGACTTTGGGCTCACTCCACAGCGGGATGTCGTAGATCGTCGTCGGGGCCGGCAGGAGGATCGGCTGCTCCTCCGTCTCGAAATGCTCGCCCGGCGCGCGCTGCGTGCGACTGTGCCGACGGCGGCCGTACTCCTCGCGGCACCAGTGCCCCGCGTGCGCGCGCGCGTCCTCGAGGGTCGTGAGGATCTCGCCGGCAAAGCAGTCGTCGCGGACGGTCTGAACGGCGCGCTCGACGCGCCCTTTGTCGCGCGGGTGTCGCACGCGCGCCGGATCAATGTGAAACCCGCGCGCCTGCGCGTACTCGAGAAACGCCAGCGTGATGCGGGGCGCCAGCGGGTCGGCTGCGGTGATGATCGCCGACGTGTTATCGGGAATCAGGACCTTGAAGATCCCACCGAAGAACGCCCACGCCGCCTCGCAGGCCTCGATCGCGCGCGCCGTCGTTTCCTCGAACGTCGGATACACGAACCGGTGCCGCGAGCGGACGGCGGTGAAGATCCACGCGCGGAAGCGCCGCTTGTGGCCGATCAGCGTGAGCCATCCGACCCACCCTGTATCGACCTGGATTTCCTCGCCGGGCTCGCCGTCGGCGACCGGCATGGTCGGCGCCGAACGGCCAAACCCGAGCTCGACGACCGCGAATCGATACAGGGTCGGATACGGCAGCTCGGTGCCCTGGCGCTTCAGCAGCTTGCGAAT
Source organism: Vicinamibacterales bacterium (assembly GCA_035939575.1). Taxonomy (GTDB): domain Bacteria; phylum Acidobacteriota; class Vicinamibacteria; order Vicinamibacterales; family CAVVIG01; genus DATKHR01. Next base: position 2,987 of record DASZFS010000292.1, read on the forward strand.
CTTGGTCAGCCGGAGGCCGTCCTTCAGCCAGCCGCGAATCGCGTCCTGCTGCGCGCGACACCGGTCCCAATCGTCGCCCCGCGGCCGGCCGCCGCCGGGATGCAGCGCCAGCAGCACGTCCCGGAGCTGCGTCTCGCTGATGGCGTCCGCGCCTACCCGCAGGCCGGTGGCCTCCGCCACCGTGACGTACCGGCGGACCGTCTTCGGATCGAGCCCGAGGCGTGCGGCGATGCGTTTCTTCGGCACGCCCGCCCGCCACAGGCGGAGTACTTCGGTGATTTCAACCATCCTGACCTCGCGATACATCCAGGGCCTCCCGCCACGGGCCAACGCCCGGGACTGAAGACCGTTATCGCGCGGTCAGACGAGGGGGGAAAGGTTTTGAAAAACTCCGCTCAGAGGGGGAGAGGTTTTGAAAAAGTCGTTACGCCGGGGTCCATAGGTTTTGAAAACCGACACGATTCAAGCGGCTTACTACTGGTGACGTGAAAACATCCAGGAGCGCCGAAGGGCCGCTCGCTTCTTCCCGAGGGTGTGTCGGTTCCCGGTAGATTCGTGGCAGGATGAGCAACCCGTTGCCGCCATCACGCAATGTCCGCGGTCGTCAGGCCGGGTGGGTACCAGGTCGGACGGTACATTTCCCTTGAGACCGCGATCGAGGACACCAAAGAGGGCTACTACGACGCGTTGCAGGCTTCGTCGCAGAAGTGGCTCGAAGGCCAGCACTCGTTGATCCCGTGGTGGGAGTATTTCGTCGGCGTGATGCTCGTGAAGTCGTATCGAGAGTTCGAGGAT
>DASZFS010000293.1:0-3784 GCA_035939575.1 Vicinamibacterales bacterium
GCCGTACAATGTCGTTAGGAATCGAGGGCGTAGGCAACTGCACGCGACGATGAGTCTTCAGCCCATACTCATCGCTCTTGGGGCGAGGCAACTGCACGCGGCCATGAGTCTTCAGCCCCGTTCTGAGGAGGCAACTGCACGCGGCCATGAGTCTTCGGCCCCATGCTGAGTCATCTGGTCGGGGGAGGGATGCGCTCAGATCGCCCGGCGAAGCACGACGAGCGACAGATCGTCATGCGGGCGCGCGTCACCCACGAAGGCATCGACCGCGGCAATCACCCGCGATCCGATGTCGCGGGCGGACATTCCCGCCAGGGCGGGAAGGCGAGCGCGCAGGCGTTCGTCGCCGAAGAACTCCTCGCCGCCGTTCATGGCCTCCGTGAGACCATCCGAGAAGACAATCAACGCGTCCCCGTTCGCGAGGTCTACGCGCTGTTCGGAGAACAGCGCATCCGGCATCATGCCGAGCGCCATCGCGCCATTGGGCAGCTCCTCGAGCGCAGGCCCTCTCAGGACGAGCGGCGGTGGATGGCCTGCATTCATCACGCGTACGCACCCTGATTCCTCGCCCACGTCGAGATACACCAGCGTCGCGAACCTGTTGGGAAGGCCATCGCGACACAGGATTCTGTTCATCTTCCGCCCAAGTTCCGCGAGCGAGTGCTCATCGGCTGCCAGCGCGCGAAGCGTTGATTGAAGTTTCGCCATCAAGAGCGCAGCCGGCAGACCCTTGCCCGCGACATCTCCCAGCGCGAAGGCGTATCGCCGGTCGCCCAAGGGCACGTAATCCACGAGGTCTCCGCCGACGTCGTTCGCGGATCGCGTAAACAACCACACGTCCCATCCTCGTATCGCGGGACTTGTCTCCGGCATGAGCGCCCGCTGTACGGAGCGTCCGGCTTCGAGCTCTTCCCGCGCCAGCAATTTATCCTTGAGCTCGAGCATCAGGATCAGCAACAGGGTGAGGATGCCGAGAAACGGGAAGTGAATGCTGATCTGCGGGCCATTGCCGTGCGACTCGAAAGATGTCGTCTCCCACATCAACACAAAGCTGAGCGCGAGCAGCACGCGCCGCGCCGGAGTGAGCCTGAGGAACAGACTCTTCAGCAGCCAGGCAGCGAGATAGATCCCCCGACGGATCTTCCGCATCCCGCGCAGACGGTCCCGGCTGACGGTCCCGAGATAAAACTCCTGCAAGTCGAGGAATGTCTTGCTGATGGTTCGTTTGAGGCCGGTTCGGCGCACCTCGCCCCAAAGCTGCCGCGCATCCCGTCCGAACGTACTGAGAAGATCGGAGTCCGGCGTAGTCACGATCATCAGCTTAGACGAACCGACCGTTTCCACTGTTCTCGTCGGTCACAGGGCCAAGGCTCATTTCGCGCCAGCGCGGGGCAGCGACCATGAGTGCGAAGAGCTTCAGCTGCGTCTCAGGACCCGCACGGGATCGATCCGTGCGGCGCGCCATGATGGGACAAGAGCGGCAATGGCTCCGACGCCCGCGAGTGTCGTGACGACAATGATAGTGGTCATGCCGTCGGTCACAGCCACACCAAAGAGCAGGCCATCAAGCCCCCGGCTCAGCATTCGCGCGGCAATTGTGCCGCCCAACAAGCCGAGCGCGATCAGCCGCAGCCCCGAGCCGGCAACCCAGCGGATCACAGTCGACGGGTTGGCGCCCATCGCCATCCGAATGCCGATCTCTCGCGACCGCTCGCGCACACGCTGCGACAGCACGCCGTACACGCTCAGCACCGCAAGGAAGATCGCGGCCGAAGCAAAGACGAACAGCGTGACCATCACCTGACGGTCGCGCACATACGTGGCACCAATCAGGTCCTCCAGCGGATACAGTCCCTGGGCAGGTTTCTGGGAATCGACCGCCTTCAACGCCGCGCGGATTGCCGGCATGAGCGCGCGAGGGTCTCCGGCTGTCTTCACGACGACGTTCAAGATGAGGTACGAGCGTTGCGCATGCGGCACATAGATCTCCGCCGACGGTTCGCTGCGGGGACCACCGAACCTCACATCACCGACAACGCCGACAATCCGGTACGGATAGGTGCCGTCCGTACTGTAGTCGACCATGAGCTGCCTGCCGACGGGACTCTGGCCCGGCCACATGCGTCGAGCCAGCGTCTGGCTGACCATCAACACACGCGGCGCTTGCGGTGAATCTCGATCGTCGATCGGCCGGCCGTCTACGACCCGAATGCCCATCGCGCTGACATATCCCGGAGTCACGATGCGGACGGACGCAGGAACTCGGGCCGCCGCGTCGGCCGCTGATTCAGCCGGCCAGACGGGCCGCTCGAAGTCTGGCCCGAGCGGACTCGTGGGTACGGTCGTCGCGCCGCCGACAGCGACGACACTCGGGAGCGCGGACAACTGTCCGAACAGCGTGCGGTAGTACGCGCGCGCTTTGTCGCCACTGCCGTAGGCTTGGCTGTCGAGAAAAATCGGCGCCACGAGCACGGCGTGCGGATCGAAGCCGGGATCAGTCCCACGCAGCTGAAGAACGCTTCTGATGAGAAGGCCGGAGCCGGTCATCAGGACGGCGGCCGTCGCGATCTGGATTACGACAATGCCATCTCGAAGACGATGGCGCTCGACGCTTTCGGTCGCGCGAAGCGCGATTGACGAGAGCTCGCTACCCGGGGACATTCGCGTGCGGCGCCACGCTTGTGGGAGTCCGGAGAGCATGGCGGACAGCGCCGTTGCGGCCAGGATGAACACCAGCGCGCGACCATCAAAGGCGACCTCGTTCAGCCGCGGCAGATTCGGCGTCACAACAGGCAGCAGGCGAAGGCCCACAGCGGCAATGGCGGCGCCGATCATCCCGCCGATCAACGCGAGCAGCGCCGATTCCCAGAGAAACTCGCGGATCAGATGCGTTGACGACGCGCCGAGCGCAAGTCGTACGGCGGTCTCTTCGCGACGGTCGAGTCCACGAATCAGAGACAGCAAGCTCACGTTCGCGCAGGTAACGAGCAGGACGAGCCCTACCGCGGCCAACAATACCCAGAGCACCGGTGTGGCGTCGCCCACAATCTCCGCCGCCAACGGCGAAAGCTGGACGCCCCACCCGCGATTCGTGGCTGGGTACTCGACGGCGAGTTGCCGAGCGGCCGCGTTCAGCACGTCTTCTGCATGGGCGACAGAGACCCCGGCTTTCAGTCGCGCGACGCCGCCGAGGTAATGCTGGTCGCGAGGGTCACCGTCAGCAACGCGCCAGGGAATCCAAAGCTGCACGCCGGCGTCGGGCATCGCAAACCCGGCGGGCATGACGCCCACAATCCGGAAGGGCCGGCGTTCGAGCATGAGGGTGCGCCCCACCACGTTCGCGTCGCCGCCGAACCGCTGCATCCACACTCCGTGCGCGAGTATCACCACCGGATCGGGTCCAGTCGGCGCATTCGCGGTGCTGAAGGACGCCCGGCTCGTTTCCTCCTCGGTAAATGCGTGACCGACTACGGGCGGCACACGGAGGATCCCGAAGAAATCCTGGCTCACCTGGGCGGTGTTGAGGACATCGGCATCCGTGCCGAAGCTGACCGTCCGGCCCATCACGTAATATCCGGCGATTCCCTCGAACCCTTCGGCGCGGCGGCGCCAGTCCGTGATATTGCCGGTTGCGACTCCCGCGCGATTGACATTGGCCTGGGGATTCGTGTCGTAAATGCGGACGAGCCGATCGGATTCAGGATACGGCAGTGGCCGCAGGACAATGCTGCTGACAAGCGTGAACAGGACTGCGCTCGCGCCGATCCCTACGCCCATGGTCACA
>DASZFS010000294.1:0-5058 GCA_035939575.1 Vicinamibacterales bacterium
GTCTGGCAGATCGATCGTCTCCGGACGACGCGCGGCGGCAACAGCGAGCAGATCAGCTCCAACCTGCCCCCGACAGCCTCGCTCAAGGCATCGGTCGAGACGCTGCCGTCGCCCGGGACCACGACACTCACGGTCTCGGCCACCGACGACGGGTTGCCGAAGCGGCGCGGTGAAACGATCGGCATGACGGTTCTCTGGACGAAGTATCGCGGCCCGGGCACCGTGGCGTTCGGCGACGCTCACACGCGCGTCGTCAATGGCGAGGCGCGAACCGTGGCCAGCTTCAGCGAGCCGGGCGAGTACGTCCTGCAAGCGGTCGTGGACGACGGATCGGGCGAGGCGGCGGCGAACTTCGGGTACCACTGCTGCTGGACCAACACGCAGCTGAAGATCGTCGTCAAGGGTCGGTCCCGGCCGCGGGCGAGCGATGCGGCCCCGCGATCCGTGACGTTCTCGAAGGACATCGCGCCGATTTTTCAGGCGAAGTGTCAGACCTGCCACCACCCGGGTACGTCGGCCCCGATGTCGCTGGTCACGTATGACGAGGTTCGGCCCTGGGTGCGCTCGATCCGCGAGCGCGTCGCGAACCGCGACATGCCGCCGTGGCATCTCGACAAGACAGTCGGCATTCGACAGTACAAGAACGATCGATCGCTCCGCGACGACGAGATCGATGCGGTTCTACGCTGGGTGGACGCCGGCGCGCCGCGGGGCAATCCGGCCGACATGCCTCCGCCGCTCACGTTCCGCTCCGACGCGGAGTGGTTCATTGGCGAACCCGACCTGAAGGTGACGACTAACGACTTCGCGATGTATGCGAACGGGCCGGACTGGTGGATCGATCAGTTTGCGGAGACGACCCTGACCGAGGACCGCTGGATCAAGGCGATGGAGATCAAACCGAGCAACCCGAAAGTGGTCCACCACGTCGTGGTCTATGCGATGGAGCCGGACGCGCCCGAGGGCACCCCGGAGACCGGTATCCAGCTGCACGAGTACGCCGTTGGCAAGTATGGCGACATCTTCGGCGAGAACACGGGGCGGCTCCTGAAGAAGGGCACCCGGCTGCGATTCGACATGCACTATTTCGCAATCGGCTCCGAGCAGCACAACAAGACGACGATCGCGTTCAGCTTCTATCCGAAGGGCGTCGTTCCCAAATATCAGGTGCGTTCGTACGCCATTCGGAACATCCCGAACGATGAGCTCGAGGTCCCGCCCAACACCGTCATGCGGACCGACGGCTACTTCCGGCTGCCGCGGCCGGCGCGCATCGACTCGTTTCAACCGCACATGCACATGCGCGGGCGCGGCATGACGCTCGAGGCCATCGACCCGGAGACGAACCGGACCCGGATCCTCAGCTCAGTGGATCACTTCGATTTCAACTGGCACATCAACTACGTCTACGCGGATGACGAAGCGCCGCTCCTTCCGGCGGGCACGGTGCTCCACATGATCGGCGTGCACGACAACACCTCCGCCAACCGCCGGAATCCGGACCCGAACCTGTGGGTGGGTTTCGGCGAGCGCAGCGTTGACGACATGCTCCAGGTCTGGCTCGACATCGTCTACCTGGACGACGCGGAATTCCAGCGACTGGTCGAGGCCCGCAAGACGAGGCTCGCCACCTCGAGCGCCGGCCAGGATCGCTAGACGCGGGGCTGAAGACTCATGGTCGCGTGAAGGGTGCCGCCGGCCCCCCTGCCGGCGGCACGCTTCCTGTCAGAAATGCAGCTGCGCGCCGAGCGTCAGGATGCGCGGCTGCAGGGCTGCCGTGGCCTGACCGAGCGCCGATCCGTAGTTGGTCGCCACCGCGACAACAGCGTGCGAGTTGAGCAGGTTGAAGATGTCCCCCTGGACCTGCCAGGTCCCCATGTTGCGCGGCAGTTTGAACTGGCGCGCCACGCGCACGTCCAGCTGGTTCAACCGCGGGAGATAGAGGCTGCCAGGCGTATTCAGGTTGATCGTCTCGGTCGCCTGTCCCGGCGTCAGGAGTGCACCCGGCACGAGGTAGGTCTGCTGGACGAAGTCGAGGTTCGTGACGCCGGATCCGTAGTTCCGGGTGCCCGGGTAGCTCTGGAACGTCCCGCTGACATTGAGCGCGTACGGCAGCGGATAGGTTCCACCGAGCTTGATCTGCGTGCGGAACGGGACGCTGTATTGCGACTGATTGCAATAGATGGTGTAGTTCGGGTCGGATGCCTGCGCGAACGAGATGGTCGCAGCGCCGTCTGACGAATCGCACAGGTTCGAGATCTGCCGCGCCACGAGGAATCCGCCAAAGACCTGCGCGCCGCCCTTGATGCGGGCCATGAACGAGCCCTCGAAGCCGTTGTAGACACGGTAGTTGTTCGGCGAGTTCTTATCGGTCAGCGCGCCCTTGCCGATGAGCGACGGGTTGATCTTGTAAATCGTGAGAGTCGATGGCTGGTCTCCACTGCACGTGACGGCGCCCGTGGTGCACGGATTCGCGATCGTCGTCGGTGTGAATGCCCCCGGTTGATCGAGCAGCGTGTTGTCCGAATAGAGCAGGTTGTAGTAGTGGCGATGGTAGTAGCCAAAGCTGACCGAGACGCCGGGGCGCACTTCTCTCTGGATGCTCGCCGTCAGCTCGATGTTGTACGGCCGCGTGATGTTCGGGTCTGGCGTCCGGAAGATTTGACCGAAGAGCGAGTTCGTCGACGGGCCGAGCTGGCTCACGCCTGGCACGAAAATCCCGTTCGTCGCCGCCGGGTTCAGCCAGTTGCGGGTATCGGTCGACACGACCATCGGGTTGTAGACCTGCGGGAAGGTCACGGTTGAGAACGCCGAGTTGTACCGCGCGACGCTCGCCTTGAGCGCCGTTTTTCCATTGCCGAACAGGTCGTAGGACGCGCCAAAACGCGGCGCCCAATTCTTGAACGTCGGCATGGTGGTGGCCGGGAAAAGGGGCCGCGCCGCATATCCTTCCGCGATCATCAGGGCCTGCGACGCCGCCGATACGCCTTCGTCGGGGTAACCGGCGTTGAAATACTCCCAACGGACTCCCGGCGTCAGCGTCAGCTTCTTCAGCGTCCACGTGTCCTGGAGGAACAGCCCGAGATCGGCGTTGAGCTTGTCGTATTCGTCGGCCGGCGTGTTGAAGAGCGTCACCTGGTAGGGCACCGGTACGCCGTTGACGTTGTGGTACCGCTGGTAGAAGTTGATGCCCGAGTTCTGGAAGTTGCGCTGGAGAATGCTCTTGCCGTGCGACAGCTCCATGCCGCCCTTGATGGCGTGCGAGCCGGTCACGTACGAGAGCGTGGCGATGCCCGTTTCACGGACGGGAATGTGCACGTAGAATGGCGTGTCCGGCGCGCCCCACGTCTGACCGTTTGTTGTATTCACCTTCGGGATCGGATTGCACGTTCCGCCACCGAGGCACTGCTCGAGCCCCGGCTGCAGCTCGCCGGTCGTGTACGACTCGTTGTTGATGCCCAGACCCGCTTCGAACAGCAGCTTGCTCGTCCACACGCCGGTCCATTTGGCCTCCGTCGTGTAGTACTGCTTGGGCTCGCGCGTGCTGAAGGTGTCCTCCGACCAGATCGCGCTCACCCCCGCGACGCTGTTCTGTTCGTGGCCGCGGAACTTGATGATCCGATCCAGATAGAAGCTCACCTTGTTCTTCGGGCTGACCTGCCACGTGAACCGCGTCATGAAGCTCTTGATCCGGTTGTCGTCCACCGCCTGATTGCCCAAGTCCGGATGGAACGTCGTGTCGTTCGGCGCAAACGGCGTGGCGGAGTAGAACGAATTTGCCAGTGTCTGGTTGACGCCCCAATGGCGGAACGACCCGAAGAACCACACCTGGTTCGGCTTGATCGGGCCGCCGGCGGAGATGTTCAGGTCGTGAATGCGGCTGAGCGCGTTTCCCGCCTGGAGCCCTTGCGCAATCAGATCGGGCGTCAGCGGGTTGGACTGCAATCCCGATCCCGTCGCCGAGAAGAACACGTCCCCCTTCAGACGGTTGCCCCCGTCCTTGGGGATCATGTTGAGCCGCACGCCGCCGCCGGAAGTCTCGGCAGAGATGCCGCCAGTCTGGTAGCTCATCTCCGAGAACATCCCCTCGTTGAAGTACTGCTGGATCGCGCCGTCGCCTTCAATGCCGTTCAGGCGGATGCCGTCGATCATGATGTAGTTGTCTTTCGGATCGCTGCCATGCGCCGCGAGATAGGTCTGCTGCATCCCCTGCGCGCCGCCGACATCGGGCTGCGACTGCGTAACGCCGACCAGCGTCGCGCCGACCGACTGGATGTTTCGACCGCCCGTCGGGACGGCATCGAGCAGCTTCTGCGGCAGCACCTGCTGGCTCACCGCCGTCTGGACGTCAACGGTCGGCGACTCCGCCGTGACCAGCACCGTCTCCTCGATGGCGCCCACCCGCATTTCTGCGCTCACGGGCGCAGTGAAGTTTGCGGGCAGCTCGATGCCTTCCCGTTTGACCGTGTTGAATCCCTGCAGAGAGAAAATGACGCTGTAGGTACCTGGCCGAAGATCGACGATCTTGTACTGCCCGTGCTCGTCGGTCACGACGGTGCGTGACTTCTCGATGAGCACCGGGCTGGAGGCTTCGACGGTGACACCGGGCAAGAGGGCACCCGTCGTGTCCTTGACCGACCCTGCAATGGCGCTCTGTGCCCTCGCCACCGCCGGAAGCAACAGCAGACACAACCCACCGACGATGATCCGCACGACGACCAGTCGATCGCTTCTCATGACTGTCCCTCCTCAGCCGACTATCTGCGTGAGACCGAGACGACGGATGATTCGACGAATCGAGATGATGCCTGGTGACGGCTATCGGGCATCATAGGACCAGTCATCCTGGTGTCAACAGGATTAATGGCAGTTTTCTATGTGGCCGATCGTCAGAACAGCCGGGTGCAGGTGTTCGATACAGACGGCACATTCAAGCAGGAGTGGGACCTGGACGGCCTCGCGTGGTCGATGTGCATCACGCCGGGGCCCACCCAGGTCATCTTCGTCGGGAGCGTCGGCTAGCGGAGAAACGGGCCTGGAGACTCATGGTCGCGGGCG
>DASZFS010000295.1:0-6749 GCA_035939575.1 Vicinamibacterales bacterium
TCACAAGCCTCACCATATCCGATCTTACGGCCAAGCGGGAGCCGGAACGCGGCTCTGGCGTGTCATCAAATGATACCATCAGCGCCGGAGCCAACGTGACGACGCAATCACAGCCGCTTGCCGCCTTGACGGTACTGTCCGAAGACGAACGCCTGTTCCGGGACAGCGTCTACGAGTTCGCCGATCGTGAGATCCGCCCGCACGTCCGCGACATGGACGAGCACGCCAAGATCCCGCGATCCCTGATCGACAAGCTCTTTGAGCTCGGCGTCATGGGCATCGAGGTCCCCGAAGTCTACGGAGGGGCCGGCGCCAGCTTCTTTCATTCCGTCCTCGCCGTGGAAGCGCTGTCGCGCGTGGATCCGTCCATCGGCGTGCTCGTCGACGTGCAGAACACGCTCGTCATCAACGCCCTGCTCCGCTGGGGCAGTGACGACATCCAGCGGAGGTATCTGCCGAAGATGGCGTCGGCGACCATCGGTGCGTACGCGCTGTCGGAAGCCGGGTCGGGCAGCGACGCGTTCGCAATGGGGACGCGTGCGTCCGAGCACGGCGGTGACTGGTCGGTGACCGGGCGCAAGCTCTGGATCACCAACGGCAACGAGGCCGACCTCTTCGTCGTCTTCGCGAACGTGAACCCGGCGGCTGGCTATCGAGGCATCACGGCCTTTCTCGTCGAGCGCGGGACGGCCGGATTTTCCGTGGGCAAGAAAGAAGACAAGCTCGGCATCCGCGCGAGCAGCACCTGCGAGCTGCTGCTCGAGGACTGCCGCGTGCCCGGCGTGAACGTGCTCGGCGAGGTCGGCAAGGGGTACAAGGTCGCCATCGAGACGCTGAACGAAGGGCGTATCGGCATCGGCGCGCAGATGATCGGTCTGGCGCAGGGCGCGCTCGATCACACGATCAGGTACACCAGGGACCGCAAGCAGTTCGGCAAGGCGATCGCTGAATTCCAGGCGGTGAAGCACCAGCTCGCGCGCGCCGCGACCGACCTCGAGGCAGCGCGCCTCCTCGTCTACAACGCCGCGCGCCTGCGCGACGCCGGTCTGCCGTTTCTGACCGAGGCGGCCATGTGCAAGATCTTCACGTCCGAGGTCGCCGAACGCGTCACGTCGCTCTGCGTCAACCTGCACGGCGGCAACGGCTTCGTCAAGGAATACCCGGTCGAGAAGCTCTACCGCGACGCCAAGATCGGCCAGATCTACGAGGGCACGTCGAACCTTCAGCTCGAGACGATCGCCAAGCAGCTGCTGGGCTAGCGTCAGAAAACCAGCCTCCTGGGAGGGCATCGGTGAGCGAGTCGCGCTTCATCACGCTCACGGCGATGGTTGGCATCCTGTTCGCGGCGGCGGTGTATCTGCCGGATCTCGGGCGTGGCTTCGTCAAGGACGATTTCCGGTGGCTCGCCGACGCCAGGGTCGTGCTGTCGGAGCCGGCGCGAGTGATCCGGCCCGATGCGCCGAATTTCTTCAGGCCTCTCGTGACGGCGAGCTTCGCCGCCGACTACACGCTCTTCGGCATCGATCCGCGGGCGTACGGGTTCACGAACTTCGTCCTCTATCTCGCGTGCATCGCCGGCATCTGGCGGCTGCTGCGCGAGTCAGGCGTCGGCGGCCCGGCGGCCTGCGTGGGCACGTTCGCATGGGCCCTCAACCCGCATGGCATCAACATGGCGCTCGTGTGGATCAGTGGCCGAACGTCGCTGATGCTCACGCTGTTCGCGGTCTCGAGCGCCGCGGCCTTCCTGCGCGGCCAACGCGTCATGGCTGCGGCGGCGCTGTTTGCCGCGCTCCTGTCAAAAGAAGAAGCGACGGTGCTCCCCTTCGTGCTCGGGGTCTGGATCGTTGCGCTGCGGCGCGAAGACCCCCGTCTGCGCTGGCGTGACGCCGTCGCGTTGATCGCGCCGCTCGCAGCGTACTTCGCCCTCCGCAACTCGACGTCTGCGCTGACGTTCGCGAGCGCGCCCCTCTTCTACCGGCCGACGACCGACGTGCATGTGCTTGCCGGCAACGTGCTCGAATACGTCGATCGCGGCGGGACGATCTTTCTGGCGATTGCGGCGGCCGCGCGCCTCGTCTACGGCGGCGCGGGCGTTCCGGCCACTCCCCGCCGGCAGCTGGCAGCGGGGATCGCGTGGTTCGTGGGCGGATACGCCATCACGGTCTGGCTGCCGGTGCGGTCGAGCCTCTACGCGGTCTTCCCGTCGGTGGGCAGCGCGCTGCTGTGTGCGGCTGTGGTGGACGCGATGCGGGTCCCTGATCGTGAGCGCGGGCACCGCGACGCAAGGCTCGGGGCAGCGCTTGCGTCGTGCCTGCTGCTCGTCCCTGTCTATTCCCACCGCAACGCTCGATGGGTGGAGCCGGCGCGGCTGTCGGCCCGCGTCGTGCAGGAGCTGACCGAACAACCCCCCGTCGCGCAAACGCCCGGGATCGTGGTGTTCGAGGACGAGCCGGAGCCATACGCGACGTTCGACCACGCGCTCGGCTCGCTGGCGACCGTCGCCGTGCGGGTCGTCACCAACCTCCCGCACGAAGGCCGCGTCACCTCGCGCGAGCAACCGTGGATGGGAGACGCCGTCGCACGCTACCGCGTCACGCACGGCCGGGTTGACCGGATCGAGTAGCGAACCATGGTTCGCGAGGTTCGCAGGGTTCGCGAGTTGCTCGAGGTTCGGCAGGTTCGCACTAGTCCGTCGGTTTCCCCTCGTACAGCGCGTCGGTCTTGACCGTCTGCGCGCCGTTCTCGGTGCAGACGGCGTAGGTCGATTCGTACATCGAGACGCCGGCGTGCTCCCCCTTCGCGTTCAGGCAGTAGAAGTTCAGCCCGAAATTCGGCTGGCGTTTGCTGTTCAGCAGCCGCTTCTCGATCGTGTTCTTCGCGACGCGCGTCAGGGCCTTCAGCGCGGCGTCCTTCGGATGGGCGCCGCGGCGCATCTCGTCGACGATCATGAAGGAGCACAGGTTGAACAGGTTGGCTTCGCCGCGGCCGGTCGAGCCCGCCGCGCCGACCTCACCGTCCACGTACAGGCCCGCGCCCAGAATCGGTGAGTCGCCGGCGCGGCCCGGGATCTTCCACGCCAGCCCGCTTGTCGTCGTCACGCCGCAGATCTCCCCCTTCGCGTTGATCCCGTCGCAATTGATCGTGCCGTAGTAGTGCTCGCGGTCGATCAGGCCCTCCGCGATCATGTCCCTTGCAACCTGACGGTACGCCTGCTCGCGATCCTTCGGCGCCAGGTAGTGCAGCGGATCGGTCCGACGCTTCCATTCAAGCCACTTCTTCCGCGAGTTCTCGGTGTTGAGGTCGCTCTCGATCGTCATGCCCATGTTCCGTGCGAAATCCTGCGCGCCCTTGCCGACGATCAGGTGGTGATCCGTCAGATCCATCACCATCTGCGCGACGGTCGACGGCGTGCGTACGCCCTCGATCTCAGCCACGCCGCCCGCGCGCCGCTTCGGCCCGTGCATGCAGCACGAGTCCAGCTGGACGACACCTTCGGCGTTCGGCAGGCCACCGTACCCGACGCTGTCGTCCAGCGGATCGAGCTCGACGATATTGACTCCGGCGATGAGAGCGTCGAGCACGTCGCGCCCGCTGACGATCATCGAGAACGCCGTCTCGACGCAGGTTTTCGTCCCGCCGTTCTTGAACTTGTTGCCGTTTGAGGAGGACACCACGACCGGCTTGACGCTCTTCGGCGTCACCATGACAGGGGCCTGCGCCGGGCCTGCCGAGGGCGATGTCGACAATGTCGACAGTGTCCCCAGGGGCTCGGTCGAAGCCGCGGCCGCGACGCCGGCTGCGACGCCCGCGGCGGCCGAGGTGCGCACGAACTGACGGCGATTCAACTTCATGGGACCTCCCTATTATGCGTTGGCGAGGACGCTGGCGGCGATGATCATGCGCTGCGCCTCCGACGTCCCCTGATAGATTTCCGTCGCCCGCACATCGCGAAAGAGGCGCTCGACGACCGATCCCCGGCGGTAGCCGGCCGACGCCAGAATCTGCATCGCCTTGTCCGCGGCCTTGTGCGCCGCCTCGGACGCTGCCAGCTTCGCCATCGATGCTTCGAGCGTTGACTTCTCCTGCCGGTCCTTTGCGACCGCCGCCTTCAGCGTCAGCATCCGCGCGGCGTCCAGTTCGGTCGCCATGTCGGCGAGCATCCATTGAATGGCCTGGTAGTTCGCGATCGGCTGGCCGAATTGCTCGCGCTGCTTCGCGTGCGCGATGGCTTCCGCAATCGCGGCTTCGCCGATGCCGAGCGCCTGCGCCGCGATGGCAATGCGGCCACCTTGCAGCGCCCACATGGCGAGGCGGAACCCCTGGTCGACGTGGCCGAGCACCTGCTCGTCCGCCACGTCCACGTCGAAGTCCAGATCCATGCAGCCGAGCCCGCGCACGCCGAGCGAGTCGGCCCGCGCCGTTCGCGTGATGCCGGGCGCATTCATCGGGACGAGGAACGCGGTCACGCCCTGGCCGCGCAGACCGGGGCGCGTGCACGCGAACACGATGACGACCGCCGCCTCTTCGGCGTTGGCGACCCATACCTTGCGGCCCCGCAGGTGATACCCCGACCCGGTGCGCGCCGCGACCGTCTGCTGGTTGGCCGCGTCGGTACCCGCCTCCGGCTCCGACAGCGCGAACGCGCCGATCGCATCCCCCGCCGCGAGCGGTCGAAGCCACTGCTCACGTTGATGCTCCCGGCCGGCGTGCGCCACCACTTCCGCAACGAGCGAGTTGGTCACCGACAGCGCGACGGCCACTGTCGCGCTCGCGCGGGCGATCGCCTCCATCGCCAGCGCGTAGCTGACGTAGTCGCGCCCGGCGCCACCCCAGGCCTTGGGGATCGTGATGCCGAGCAGTCCCTCGCCCGCGGCCGCGTGGACGACATCGGCGGGATACTCGCCGACCTTATCGATGGACGCCGCGCGGGGCGCCACGACCTCCCGGGCAAACCGTTCGACGGATGCCTGGAAGGCGCGTTGCTCGTTCGTCAGCTCGAAATTCATAGGCTCAAGACGGCCATGACACCCGAAGCGGCCTCAGGCCGCGTCGTGGCTAGCTGTTCTCCCCTGTGAGGCGCTCAAAAATGGGCCGCAGGCGTTTCTGCGTTTGCGCGAGGTCTTCCGGCAGGACCCGCGTCTCGCCGATGACCGACATGAAGTTCGTGTCGCCGGTCCACCGAGGGACGAGATGCACGTGCAGATGATCCAGGACGCCGGCCCCGGCCGGACGTCCCAGATTGATCCCCACGTTGATGCCCTGAGGCCGATAAGCCTCTGTCAGGGCCATTTCGGCGTGACGCGTGAACCGCATGACTTCGTCGCGCTCCTCGCGCGTCGTCGCCTCCAGGCTCGCCACGTGCCGGTTGGGCACGACCATCAGGTGACCGCTATTGTAGGGGTAGAGGTTCAAGACAACGTACGACACGCGGCCGCGGACAAGGATCAGCTCGTCGCTGCCGCCATCAATCGTGTTGCAGAACACGCAGGCGGGATCTCCAACGCTGGTGCCTGTCACGTAAGCGAGTCTCCAGGGGGACCAGAGGCGCTCCACGGTGGTCGGGACTCAACCTGGTTGCTGGTTACTGGTTGCTGGTTGCTTGACCGTCGCGTCCAAGCCAGCCACCAGCTACCAGCTACCAGCCACCTGAGAAATTCAGACCGCCATGGCGTCGGGCGGAGGAACGCTCCCGCTCGGCGCGCCGGGAGCGGGCTCCTTGTTGATGAGCTCCTTGAGCTCCTTGCCTGGCTTGAAGTACGGGACCTTCTTCGGCGGCACGTCGACCTTGTCGCCGGTCTTCGGATTGCGACCTTTGCGCGGCTCCCGCTTGCGAAGACGGAAGCTCCCGAACCCGCGCAGCTCGATCTTCTCACCCCGGTGCAGCGCCTCGATGATGCTGCGGAACACGGTGTCGACGATCACTTCGGAGTGCTTCTTCGTCAGATCAGAGACGCGCGACACCTCTTCGACCAGCTCCGCCTTCGTCATGCTGCCATTGGTCATGAAAAACCTCGTCATGGCTGACGGCCAGGCCATCCAGCCATTACCGGTTTCTGAAGTGATCCCCCAGCGTCGCGGTGCCGTCGCCGGCGCTTTCCTGGTACTGCTCCCAATCCGACCGGAACTCATCGGACTTGAGCGCGCGGATGGACAGCCCGATCTTCCGTTCCGCGGGCGCGAGCTTGATGATCTTCATCGGATAGGTCTCGCCCACCGTCAGCTCCACTTTGTCCTTGCCCGCGGCGTCATCGAACTCGGAAACATGGATGAGCCCTTCGATGCCTTCATCGAGCTCGACGAACGCGCCAAAGTTGGTCATCCGCATGACCTTGCCTTCGATCGTGTCGCCGACGTGGTGCCGGGTGAAGAAGTCATCCCAGATGTCGGTGGCAAGCTGCTTCAGGCCGAGCGACAGCCGCTGGTTTTCGGCGTCGATGTTGAGCACCATCGCGTCCACGACATCGCCCTTCTTCAGGATCTCGGACGGGTGCTTGACCTTCTTGCTCCACGACATGTCGGAGATGTGGATGAGACCGTCGATCTCTTCCTCGACTTCCACGAACGCGCCGAACTCGGTGAGGTTGCGCACCTTGCCCTGGATCTTCGATCCGACCGGATACTTGTCGGCCAGGTCATGCCAGGGGTTGCTCTCGACCTGCTTGAGGCCGAGGGAAATGCGCCGCGCCGTCGGATCGACGCCGAGCACCATGGCATCGACGGTGTCGCCGACGTTGAGGAGCTTGGATGGA
>DASZFS010000296.1:0-4302 GCA_035939575.1 Vicinamibacterales bacterium
GGCGATCGGCCGCCGCGCCGACCGGCTGGCCGCGCTGGCGGCGGGGTCGAGTCTCGTTCGGCGGTATGCGTTCGACACGACGCGCGTAGACGACGTGCCGGCGCTGTTCGAGCGGATCGTGGAGGATCTGGGCGGCCTCGATGCGTTGATCTACGCTGCGGGCGTCATGGCGTCGACCGTCGAAGGCGAATATGCGTTCGGGAAAGATCGATCCATGGTGGAAGTGAACCTGCTCGCGCCGATGGCCTGGATGAACCTCGCCGCCGCGCGCTTCGAGGCCGCGCGCGCAGGCACCATTGTCGGCATCTCGAGCGTCGCCGGCGAGCGCGGCCGTCGGAAGAATCCCGGCTATGCCGCCACCAAGGCCGGGTTGTCGACGTATCTCGAGGCACTGCGCAACCGCTGCTCCAGATACGGCGTCAACGTGGTCACCGCCAAACCCGGCTTCGTCGACACCGACATGACGCGGGGATTGCCGGGACTCTTCTGGCTGATCTCGGCTGACGACGCGGCGGCCCAGATTCTGGCGCTGGCGGCGCGTGGGCGCAGCGCGTCGGGGTTCGTGCCGCCGCGCTGGTCCGCTGTCGCGCTCGTGATGCGCCTGCTCCCCTCCGTCGTGTTCCGGCGTCTGAATTTCTGATGGACGCGCCGGCCTCTCCGCTCCGCTCGCAGGCGCCGTGGCGGGTACTCGAGGGCTTCGGTGGCTCCGTTCGCTCCGCATCCCGCTACGCGGAACCCGGATCGGTCGACGAGCTCGTCGAGTTGCTGCTGGAGGCTCGGCGGGAACGGCTGACCGTTACCTGGCGCGGCGCCGGCCGCAGCTACGGCGATGCCGCGCTCAACCAGTCCGGCCTCGTCGTCGACATCAGGCGGCTGGCGGGCGTGCACAGCTGGGATCCGACGACCGGCACGCTGGACGCCGAGCCGGGTGTCACGCTCGAGGACGTCTGGCGGCGAACGCTGCCCGATGGCTTCTGGCCAGCGGTCGTTCCGGGCACGATGTTTCCTACCCTGGGCGGCTGCCTGTCAATGAACATCCACGGCAAGAACAACTATCGGGCGGGCACCTTCGGCGAGCACGTGCTCGACTTCGACCTCGTCACGCCGTCCGGCGCTCGCCTGAGGTGCAGCCGGTGCGAAAACGAGGACGTCTTCCACGCCGCGGTCGGTGGCCTGGGACTGCTCGGCGCCATCACGCGCGTCCGGATACGCCTCAAGCATGTCGAGACCGGCGATCTGCACGTCATGCCGGTCCCGTGCAGCTCGCTGGGCGAGATGCTGGCGGAATTCGAGAGCGGCCTGACGGCCAGTGACTACTCGGTCGCGTGGATCGACGGCCTCTCGGGCGGCCGGTCGCTCGGCCGCGGTCTCATCCATCGGGCGCGGTACGTCGCCGCCAGTGAGGTTCCTGACGCGAGCGCATCGCTCCGGCCGGAGCATCAGGATCTGCCCGGACGTGTGATCGGCGTGCCCGCGCAGCATCTGTGGCGCCTGATGCGACCGATGATGAACCGGGCGGCCGTCAAGCTCGTGAACGCGGCGAAGTACCGCATGGCCCGCGTCGAGGGGCGGCGATCCTACCTGCAGTCGCACGTGGCCTTCGCGTTTCTGCTCGACTACGTGCCGGACTGGCGGCTCGCGTACGGGCCCGCCGGCTTCATCCAGTACCAGGTCTTCGTCCCGGCGGCAGCAGCCGAGCGGACGCTCGGCGGCGTTCTGACCCACTGCCAGGCGCGCGGTCTCCCGCCGTTCCTGTGCGTGCTGAAGCGCCACCGTCCTGACGACTTCGTGCTCTCCCACGCCGTCGATGGCTGGTCGCTGGCGCTCGACTTTCCGGTGGGCCGCTCTCGAGACGATCTCTGGCGTCTCACCGGCGAGTTGACCGAGCAGGTCGTGGCCGCGGGCGGGCGCTTCTACTTCGCCAAGGACGCTGTTCTGAAGCCGGCAGACGTCGAGCGGTCGTACGGCCGCGAGCGGCTCGACCGGTTTCTTGCAATCAAAGATCGCCTGGATCCGGACGGGACCCTGACGAGCGACCTCTGGCGGCGGATCGCCCCAGCGAAGGGCGCCTAGATCAAGCGGCTGGCAGCCAGCACCATACCCAGGGTCAGCACCGCTATCGCGCACTCTCCGGCGACCCCGACGACGAGCGGGCGCCATCCCTGGCTCGAGAGCGAGCGCACGTTGGTGCGAAGGCCAACGCCGGCGAACGTGAAAAGGAACGCCCACCGCGAGAGGTTCGCGAGATCGGTGGATGCGGTCCTGGTGAAGACGCCCGCGGTGGCCAGCCCCGAGATCAGGAGGAAGCCGAGGACGAACTTCGGGAATTTCTCCCAGAGGAATGCAGCTTTGTTCCCGACGCCGGCTGCCCCGCCTCGCCGCACCCAATACAACGCGTAGCCAAGCACGACGAAGCCGATCGTTGCATTCCGCGCCGTCTTCGCCAGGACGGCGAATTTCCCAGCCGCGTCCGAGTACAGCGCGCCCGCGGCGGTCGCTTCCGCCGTGTTGTCGACCGCAAGACCGACCCAGAGGCCGTACGCGTTGTCGCTCATGCCGAGCGCGTGCCCGACGAGCGGAAACACGAACAGGCTGACGGCGCCGAGGGCGAGGATGGCGGCAATCGCGTACGACGCGTCTTCGTCATCCGCGTCGATGGCGCCCTTCGCCGCAATGATTGCCGACACGCCGCACACCGAGGCGCCGATTGAGAGCAGGCTGATCAGCTTGGGCCCGAGCCCGAAGGCGCGTCCGAGCGCCGTCATGATCGCGATTGAGACGGCTAGCTCCGCGATGACACACGCCAGGCTGACGCCACCGAGCCGGACGACGTCACCCAGGACGAAGCGGACGCCGAGCAGGACAATGCCGGCCTTGAGCCAGAAGTCGTACGTGTCGACGCCGGCTTCGCAGATGGCCGGGACCCGCACCGTATTCGACACGATGAGGCCGAAGACGATCGCCCACAGGACGTACTCGATGTTCGGCAGCGTGACGTGATGGGTGCGGCCATACAGAGCGATCCATTGCTCTGTCAGCTTCGCGGCGTAGCCGATCGCCCCGAGCAGCAGCACGCCAGGAACCAGGTTGACGGCGCTCGGTGACGCGAGGCGCGCGCGACGCCGGCCCGCCGACAGGCTTGGCGGCGCCGGTGCGGGTATTGTCGATGCTGTCGGTGCAGTCATGATGGGGTCACCACGGGATGCGTGGGAGCCATCCGAGTTTGACGAGAAACGCCGCCGCCACGGCGACGGCGACCGCCCACCAGTCTCGGGACATCCGAAGGGGAAAACTCCTGGGGTCCCTCCCCCCCGGTGCGAGCATCATGCGAACCTCACAGAGCGGAAAAAACAAAAAGCCCGGGAAGCGTGAGCCTCCCGGGCCTGGTCTGGCGCTGATTGTTCTCGTGTCTCGCTCTACATCACGTCAATGTCGAGTGTCCGAACACGCGGCGCCGCCAAGGTCGGGAGCCTCCCGCCACGACAACACGCGCACATGAACGAACCACCCATGCTGACCTTGTAGCACATCGAGCGCAAGAGGGTCAAATATCCGGCTGTCGCGTGACGCGCAGGTACGGCTTCTTCGCGACGAAGTCCGGAAACCGCTTTCTCGCATCTTCGTCCGACACGGCCGGCACGATGATGACGTCCTCGCCCGCCTTCCAGTCCGCCGGCGTCGCCACGGCGTGCTTCGCGGTCAGCTGCAGGGAATCGATGACGCGCAGGATCTCCATGAAATTGCGCCCGGTGCTCGCCGGGTACGTCAACGTCAGCTTCAGCTTGTTATCCGGTCCGATGATGAACACCGATCGCACGGTTGCGGTGTCGCTCGCGTTCGGGTGAATCATGTCGTACGCGTTGGCCACGCTCTTGTCCGGGTCGCCGATGAGCGGAAAGTTCAGCGTCTCTCCGGTCACGTCCTTGATGTCCTGCGACCAGCGCGCGTGCGAGTCAAGCGGATCGACGCTCAAGCCGATCACCCTCGTGTTCCGCTTGTCGAACTCCGGCTTCAGCTTCGCGACCGCTCCCAGCTCCGTCGTGCACACCGGCGTGAAGTCGCGCGGATGCGAGAACAGCACTGCCCACTTTCCAGCCTTCCACTGGTAGAAATCAATCCGTCCCTCGGTAGTGTCCGCCGAGAAATTCGGCACTTCGTCGCCTAATCGAATCGCCATGTTCTTGCCTCCTGCAATAGAAACGGCCGCGCGCAGCGAGCTGCGGCGGCCGGAAAGATGATATGCCCACCATGGTCTCTTTACAAGGCGCATCGAGCAACGCAGGACGGAGGCGGTAGAATCGA
>DASZFS010000297.1:0-12038 GCA_035939575.1 Vicinamibacterales bacterium
CCGAGGAGAGCATCAGCTCACCGATACCCGGCCAGTCGCCGCGGGAGAGACATGCCACGTACTGCGCGAGCGAGTGCGAATGCATCGAGATCTCGGGGTGATCGTGCGCGCCGAGCAGGTGCGCGCCTTCTGCGCAGATCGTGCGATAGCAAAGCGCCGCGCCCTCTGCAGAGCACGCAACAATGCCGATATGGCGAGGCATGGCGTTATGCAACCGGGCTCAGCATGACGTCGGCAGTATTCCCGCCGCTGACGAGCACCCCGACCCGCTCATCGGGTCGCGGGACATAGGCACGCGATAGAAGAGCGGCAAACGCGGTCGCCCCGCCGGGCTCAGCGACAACGCGAAGTTGGTCCCATAGCGCGTGTTGGGCGCGGCGGATGGCGGCGTCGGTGACCAGGGTCACCTTGCTCACATGCGCGCGGACGATGGGAAAGACCAGCTCCCCGACGCGCTGTGGAGCAAGTGACTCCGCGGCTATGCCGCCCGCTGGCGCATCGACCGGCCGCCCTGCAGCCAGAGCCCGCGTCAATGTGGGCGCCTCTTCGGGCTCGACGCCCACGACCTGGGCGCTCCCGGCATACCACGTGGACACGCCGGCGATCAGCCCACCGCCTCCAACCGGGACGAGCACGGTGTCGAGAGCCGGCGCCTGATCGTTCAGCTCGAGCCCGATCGTCCCCTGCCCGAGAAGCGTCTCGATCTGATCGAACGCATGAATGACGAGCGCGCCGGACGACTGCGCCCAGGCTTCGCTGGCGGCCAGCGCGTCGGCGTAGCGCTCGCCGACGATCTCCAGATCGGCGCCGCTCGCCCGAATGCGGTCGACCTTGGCCGGTGAAGCGACGCGCGGGACGAATATCTTCGCGCGCACGCCCAGCCGGCGCGCGGCGTCGGCGACGGCGACGCCGTGGCTGCCGCCGGACGCGGCCACCACGCCGGCCCCCGGGATCTTGCGGGTGAGCAGATGCGCAAATGCGCCACGCGTCTTGAACGACCCGGCGTACTGCAGCTGTTCGAGCTTGAACGTGAGGCGCACCGGGCCGAGCCCGAAATCGGCGCCGGTGGCATCGAGTGTTGGCGTCAGACGGAGGTATGGCCCGATGACCTCGTACACCTGCTGAATCTGTAGGCGGCTGATCGAGACCGCAGTCGCTCCCACAACGCTGCCATGCTACATCGTCGAATGGCAAAGTGTCAAAGTGTGAGCGCGAGGATCGGTGCGGGTGAGGGTGTCATCGAGGCAGGGTGCAGCGGCGATCGATTCGAGCCGAAATATTCCTGCCTTACCTGGACGATGCCTCCGCGGTTGCGCGCGAGACCATGCGTCGGGCCCGCCCAGAACGTGGAGCTGCTTGTCCGCCGGCTTGATCAGATCGGCTACACGTTCTGGAACGGGAACCAGGGTCGGCCCGACCGACCTCTCGGGATGATGTTCGGCGGCCCTCCGGATCGCGTTCCGCTGGGGTGGGTTCCCCGGCTGGGAGCAGCACGAGAAGCGGCCGGAGACCGAGCTGGAGTTTCTGCGCAACGGCCTGTTGCCGATCTAGGACCCACGGATGCCCTATTCAGTTCGAAGCGCGAGCATCGGATCGACGCGGGAGGCGCGGCGCGCGGGAACCACGCAGGCGACGACCGCGATGAGCGACAGACTGATACTCACACCGGCAAAGATCGACGGGTCGTCGATCGTGACGCCATACACGAGAGACGACAACCACCGTCCAAGCGCGAGGCCGCCGCCAATCCCAGCCACGACCCCGGTCAGGGCGACCCTCATGCCCTCGCCGGCGATCAGCCGGATCACCGTTCCGGGCGTCGCGCCCAGCGCCATGCGCAATCCGATCTCCCTCACACGCTGGCTGACCGAGTAGGCCAGGACGCCGTAGATGCCGAGCGTCGCCGTCAGGAGCGCGAAGAACGCAAACAGACCGAGAAGCGCGGAACTGAGCCGCGGCTGCGACGCGCTCGCGGACACCCACTGCTCCAGCGTCCTCACGTTGGCCAGCGCGAAGTTGGCGTCGCGTTCGCGAACCTTCTGACGGACGGCCGGGAGCAACGCTTGCGGCGCCCCGCTGGTTTTGACGATCACGTCCATCAGCGGCCACGTGCGCCAGCCGACGGGATAGTACAGAGCGGGCGACTCCTGGCTCAGCGCCGTGCTGCGGACATCGCCGACCACGCCGACCACTGTGAACGCGACGCGCCGGTCTCCCGAGCGGGTCAGCGTCCGGCCCAGCGGATCGAGATCGCCCCAGAACTTCTTCGCGGTGGCCTGGCTCACCACGACGACGGGCAGAGCGTTGGCGTTATCGGCGTCCGTAAAATCCCGACCGCTCAGGAGCGGGATGTTCATGGCGCCGAAATAACCCGGGCTGACAATGCGCCAGTCGATCGGCACGAGCGTGTCATGTGGCACGACCGATTGTCCGGTGGTCAACATCGGATGCGTCGTGTAACTTCCAACGCCGAACGGGATGCCGCTGGACACGGCTGCGCCGGTGACGCCCGGAATCGATCGCAGCGAGTCGAGCAGGTCTCGGTACATCGCCGACGCGCCACCGTTCAGCGGATACCTGGCCGTCGGCGGCGACAACTGGAACGTGAGCAGGCCGCGAGGTTCGAATCCCAGGTGCACGCGTTCGAGATTCGCGACGCTCTGCAGGAGCAGCGCCGCGCCGATCAGCAGGACCGTCGCCAGCGCCAGTTCGCCGGCGGCCAGCACCTTACGCAATCGGCCTCCCGCCGCCGCAGATGCCCCCCGGCCCGCCTGTTTCAGGACGTCGTTGATGTCGAGCCGCGAGACCCGCCACGCTGGCGCGAGGCCAAAGGCCAGTCCCGTGAAGATCGTCAAACCGGCAGCAAACCACAACACCGTCGGGTCCACCGGCACGGTCGGCACAGGCAGCGTGTTTTGGGGCAGCGCGTGGTTGAGAATCCCGACCGCCGCGACAGCGCCCATCAATCCGATCGTCCCCCCAACGGCGGACAGCATGACGCTCTCCACCAGCAGCTGACGCAGCAGACGTGTCCGCTGAGCGCCCATGGCGGCGCGAACGGCCATTTCGGAGCTGCGAGCGACGGCGCGAGCCAGGAGCAGGTTGGCCACGTTGGCACACGCAATCAACAGCACCAGGCCCACGGCGAACCAGAGGACCAGCAGTTCGGTCTTCAGTTGTGCGCTGACGAACGTATCGAACAGCGAGACGAGGTGGATGCCCCAATCGCGGACCTCGGGAAACTGCGCGCCCACGCGCCTGGCCACCCCGTCCATGTCGGCCTGCGCCTGACCGAGGGACACACCACGCTTCACCCGTCCCACGACAAGGATGAGGTGATTGAGTCGGAGCTCGTTGGCGAGGTTGATCGTCAGGGGCGTATACACGTCGCCGCCCGAGAGCAGGTTCAGCGCCGCGGGCGCCACACCAACGACGGTCGCCGGCACGTCGTTGAGGATGATGGTCTGACCGACCACGGCGCGGTCAGCTCCGAAGCGGCGTCTCCACAAGCCTTCTCCGATCATCGCCACCGGCGCAGCGGCCGGTTTTTCCTCATCGTCCGCGAACGCGCGCCCGATGACGGGGGCCAGGCCCAGAACGCGCATCACCGCCGGGCTGATCCGATTACCGGACAGCTGCTCGGGCTCGCCGCTGCCGGTAAGCGTGTAGTTGTTGAACCCGATGGCGGCAAACTCCTCGAACGACCGAGCCTGTTCGCGCCAGGAGACGAAGTTGGGCACCGAAGCGCTGAACGTCGGAAGGTTGAGCCGGTCGTTCTTCTCAGCGACCTGCACGAGGCGGTCCGCATCGGCAAAGGGCAAGGGCCGCAGCAGCACCGCGTTGACGACACTGAAAATTGTGGTGTTGGCGGCGATCGCCAGGGCGATCGTCACAATCACGGCCGCGCTGAACAGCGGCGACCGCCGCATCATGCGGAGCGCGTAGCGTATGTCCTGCAACGAGTCAGACCTCCGAACGTTCAGCGGGAATGACCTGGAGCGCTTCGATGGAGGCGGAACCGGCGCACACGATCACGGTTGCCGCAATCGCGCGAGTCGCACCAATGGCGACTGCGGTTGCGGGTGTTGTCCTCGAAGATCCAGCCGCAGTCATCGCCGCCACATCGGCGGAGCCTGGACAGGTCGCCCGTTGTCAGCAACTCGGCTGCCGATTCGCTGATCAACCAGAGGATCCGCTCGAGCGACACGGATGGCGTGTTCCACGTCCAGCCGAATCGTTCGTGCTCGCGAGTGATCCGCCTCGCGGAACGCGCCTTCCGGAGCCATTCATTCAACGTCGCAAGATCGTCGCGATCCAGCTTCCGTCGAGCCAGGGAGGACCTGAGAATCCGATGGAGCGCTTCGCGCAGCTTCAACGCAGCGCGAAAGATCCGCCTGGCCTCGCCCGGCCGCTCACAGGCGACCTTCCAGAGGACGAGGGCCTCGCGTCGTGGCGCAATGGCTCCCGCGTGCTGTGCCCAGGCGATCAGGTCAAAGCAGTCGTTCAGTTTTTCGTCGCGAATGACCGGCTCTCCGCGCCTGTTGGTTCTGCGCGCGCCGACCGAATTGACAAAGTCCAGGCACAGACGGCCCCCGATCAAGTTGACCGTAGCCGCCGGCCGTTCCATCAACTCCGGTCGGCCGAGACCATTTCTTGCCATGTCCAACGCTGTGCGTGTAATATTCTATCACCACTTAGAACGTTACGGCGCTCACTCACCCACCCAGAGATGTAATGTGGTCTCGGCCCGAAGATGCCGTCCCACCCGGCTCTCGACTCGCGCCGCGGCGCGTCCCGCTCGGCTCGCCTGGCTCGTGCTGGCAGCAGGCCTGTCCGCGGCTGCGCACAATGCGGCTGCGAAAGGGGCGGCGTGGCGACAAGTCCGAGAGGCGCCGCAGCAGGGACCCATCGAGACATCGAACCCGACGTTCCTGATCTTCAAGTATCAGCATCCGGTCGGTAAGGAATTCGACGCATGCAACCGCACGCGCACGGCGACGGAATGCATCGCCCATTTTCAACTCGATTTCACCGGCTCATCGATTTCGCTGGATGCGGTGATCCGAACGGATGCCGCCTCCCGGCCGATTTCCTATCGGGCACACGGCCAGAATTCAACTCGATCGTTTATTGACGTCGACATCGCCGCCGAAGACCACCGCACAACCATTCGCGAGAACGGTCACACACGAACTGTCTCGACACCCGAACGTTATTTTACGCTGCAGCAAGACGCCCCGTTCGTCGCCCAAGAACTGCTCTTCGCCTACTGGCGGGCTCATCACAAACCCCAACGCATCGCCCTCTTGCCCTCGGGCGAGGTGCGCGTCCGCCCACGGGGTGCGCCAGCTAACTGGAATGGGGAAAGGCTCACCCGCTATTCCGTCCACGGCGTGACGTGGGGAGACGAAACCGTCTGGTTGAACGAGCGGGGCGAGATCGCCGCTGTGGTCGGGACCGACGCTGAAGAAGATCGCATCGAGGTCGTCAGGCCTCAGTATCAATCCGCATTGAAGAACTTCGTGACGCAGGCAGCGTCGGATGCGGTTGCGGACCTGGAGACATCCTCTCGCAACGTCAAGCCGGTCGCGTCGGGAACGTTCGCGCTGACCCATGCGAATGTCATCAATGTCAACGATGGCATTCCGCTTCGACCCGACGTGACGGTGCTTGTCCGTGACGGCCAGGTCGCGGCGATCGGGCCGCAGGTCGACTTGACGCACGTCGTGAACGTGATCGATGTGGCAGGCAAGTTCGTCTTGCCGGGGCTCTGGGATACACACGCCCATTTTGAACAGTGGGAGTGGGGGCCAGCCTACCTCGCCAGCGGTGTCACAACGGTGCGCGATGTCGGGAACGAGATCGAGTTCCTGGTTCCGCTCCGGCACTCATTGAATTCCGGACACGGCCTGGGCCCGCAGATGTACGCCGCCGGACTGATCGATTCCGATCCTGGCTCGCTGACAAGCGAACACGCGGAGGACGCGGACACGGCGCGTGCCATCGTCCGGCGCTATAAGGAGCTCGGCTATGAGGAAATCAAGATTTACCAGTCTCTCAGGCCGGACCTGATCCCGGTCGTCGCGGCTGAGGCGCATCGGCTCGGGATGCAGGTGACGGGCCACGTTCCAACAGGAACGGATGCCTTATCCGCGGTGCGCGCCGGAATGGACCAGATCAATCACATCGGCTTCGTGACCCGCGTGATGCGGCCCGAGGGCGCGAACGCTGTCGAAGCCGGTTCTCAGGCGGCGCAGACCGCAATTCGGTTGCTGCTCGAACGCCATACTGTTGTTGAGCCCACCCTGGCGCGCGGCGAATTCAATGCGCATCCACGACGGCTGTCATTCGGCGAGTTCGAGCCGACTGTCACGTCGCTGCCACCGGAGTTGGCGATCATCTTGAACAACGCTGGCGTGACGGAGGACCGTGAAGCTCGCACGACGGCCGGATTTCAAAGCGCGTTGGACGTGACGAAGTTGCTTCACGACGCCGGGATCCCGATTCTTGCCGGAAGCGATCAAGTCGTCCCAGGCTTCAGCTTGCAGCGCGAATTGGAATTGTTGGTGCGGGCGGGCTTGAGCCCACTCCAAGCGCTCCGTTGCGCAACAAGTGTTCCGGCCAGGATTCTTGGTGTCAGGGATGGAGGCGCGATCGAGGCCGGCATGCGCGCCGACTTGGTGGTCCTCGACGCAAACCCGTTGGAGAACATCAGCAATGTGCGTCGTGTATACCTCACGATCCGGCGGGGAATCGCTTATGACCCCAGGCAATTGCGACAACTGGTTGACATCAAGTTCTGAACGGGCTCATGTAGTCATGCCGTTGGAGCGTCGGCCGCTTACTATTGCGGTCAAGGTTCCTGGAGGGAACCCAGGAACGGTTAGGGAGCCTTGACGCATGCGCGACGCCGGAGTGCGTTCGTGAATCGCCGCTTTGCCGCCAATGGAGTACGCGAGGAGTCCTTCATCGGGCTGAGGATCACCCCGGATGAGGTCGTCTGCAGTATAGCTGCGCCGAACAACACGAGCACGATCATAGGAATCCACCGTCTGCAGTGGCCCGTGCCCTCGATTCTCTGACGACCCGTTACAACACTAGACAAACTTGATCCGGGCGGAGGGTCTTCAGCTCATTACGCAGGTTCGAAATCCCTCGAGGCTGTACAATTGGGTCACCGGACGCCGGCCAGTCAATTGCCATTGCTCCC
Source organism: Vicinamibacterales bacterium (assembly GCA_035939575.1). Lineage (GTDB taxonomy): Bacteria > Acidobacteriota > Vicinamibacteria > Vicinamibacterales > CAVVIG01 > DATKHR01. The sequence continues at coordinate 7,211 of DASZFS010000297.1, forward strand.
TTTCGCGCATTCACGATCGAAACACTCACGCGAGCAGTCCGTGCTCCAGGGATTGCTCGGCGACGTGCCGGTCCTGGATCGCCTCGACGATCTCAGGCGGAGGCTTGTCCGCTCCGCCGTGGCGATCGCCGTCGGCATCCTTCTCGGATTTGCCTTCATCGATCGCGTCGTGAACGCCCTGCTCGCGCCGACCCGGCGCGCGTTGCCCGAAGGCGCGCGCCTCATCTACACGCAGCCGGGTGAAGCGTTCGGCCTCTACGTCTGGATCGCCCTCATCGTCGGCATCGTCCTGGCGATGCCGTATCTCATGTACCAGGTCTGGCAGTTCATCGCGCCACTGGTGCCGCCCGCCGCCCGCTCGTTCACGATTCCGTTCGTCCTGATGACGACGGTAGGGTTCCTGGCGGGCGCGGCGTTCAACCACTGGGTCGCGTTTCCCTACATGATGGCCTTCTTCGCCAGCTTCAACACGCCCGATCTGCGGTTCATGCCGAAGCTCGAGGATGTGTTCGACCTGTACTCGAAGATGATGCTCGGGATGGGCGCGGTCTTCCAGATGCCGGCGGTCGTGTTCTTCCTCGCTAAAGCTGGGCTCGTGAGCGCGCGCTTCCTCTGGCGCAGCTTCAAGTACGCGTTCCTGGTCATCTTCATCGTCGCCGCAGTAGTGACGCCGACGGGGGACATGGTGACGCAGACGATTTTCGCCGCTCCCATGGTGGCGTTGTATCTTCTCAGCATCGGGATTGCCTGGGTCTTCGGAAAGTCGGGGAGCTCGGATGATCCCGTTGAGCCCGCCGAGCAGTCGTCACGCGAGTAGCCGCGGACCGGCCGCGTCGGCCCAGCTTCCTCGCATCGTCCGCATTCTCTGACTCCCGAGCCTACGCCCTTCCTTGCGACGGCGCTCGCGGCCGTGTTTCCGGCGCCTGGCAGGATATTGACGCATATTGGCATTTGCGCCTCTCGAAACCGTACGTCAGATCCCACAGAGTGATCCAAAGCACACGTCGTTCGTCGTCTGCTGTGCGCGGCGCGTGAACTCGAGGGAACCAATGAGTAGCGGAGGGGCGTTCTTGCGTTCACAAGCAGTGCGGCACGACCTGTCGAGCATTCGACGGCGGCTGTTGCGCCGGCCGGGCGACTTTCTGTTGCCGGCGGTCACCGTCGCTCTCGTGATGGGTGTAGGTGCGGCCGTGTTTGCCGTCGTAAACGGAACGATGCTGCGGCCGTTGCCCTTCCCTGAGGAAGCGCGGCTCGTTCGCGTATTCACGCTCCCGCCAGGCGCGAGCGAGGTGCGGATGCGCAATCCGCTGGCGTCCGTCGATTTCGTCCGCCTTGGCGAGAGGACGCGCACGCTCGACCGACTCGAGGTCATGTGGCCGCGCGAACGGGGATTGGTGGGTGCTGGCGATCCCGTCATTGTGAAAACTGGCAGCGTGTCCGCGGGGTTCTTTGAGCTCTTGGGTGGAAAAACTGTGCTCGGCCGCACTTTTACGAAAAGCGAGGATGTCCCCAGCGCTGGCGTTGCCGTCATTGGCTTTGGGATGTGGCAACGCGTGTTCGGCGGCGACCCGACTGTTGTGGGCCGGACGCTGAGCCTCGACGGGGAGCCGCACACGGTGATCGGCGTCATGTCGGCTGACTTTCAGCCGATGTATCGAGAGAGTGAGCTCTGGACGCCGCTCGGCGTGGACAACGGCAACATGCCGTTGCCGACGTCGACATACCTGGTGAGCGTCGGGCGGCTGGCAGTGGACCGCTCTTTACCGGAAGCGCAGCAGGAGTTCAGCCAGCTGATGAGGGATCTCGGGAAAGACGCTCCCAATCGCCGCGGCTGGACCGCCGGCGTAGTGACGCTGCGCGACTACCAATTTGGCGAGCGGCGTCCCGCGCTGCTGGTCCTGCTGGCGATGGCCGTGCTCTTGATTGTGGTGGCCGGCAGCAACATCGCGAACGTGACGCTCGCTCGCACCGCTGGACGACGAAGTGAGTTCGATCTCCGCGCCAATCTCGGTGCTGCGTTCGGCGACATGCTGAGACTCGTATGCCTCGAGGCGCTGCTCATCTACGGTGCTGGGGCCTTCGGGGGACTTCTGTTGGCGCGTGTCGGCTTACCGCTCATCCTGTCGCTCGATCCCGATACGGCACGCGCACTGGGCCCGATCGCACTGGATTGGCGCGTGGAACTGGCCGGGTTCATTGGTGCGTTTGTCTTGGCCGGCGTCTCCGGTGTGTGGCCGGCGACGGCGGCGTTGCGCCGTCTGGGTCCGGGTGTCGTGGAGACCCGGACGCGGGCGACTCATTCGCGGCGGACCCGACGGTTCCAAGCGTCACTCGTGCTGGTACAGACCGCGATCGCGTTGGTGGTCCTGGTGGTGGGAGCCGCACTCGTCGACGCCTATGTCCGCCTCTCAACCAAGACGCCCGGATTCGAACCCGCCCACGTACTCACGGCGCAAGTGCGGCTCTCGGCCAAATACGCAACCCACGAGCAGCGGATCCAATTCATGGATCAGATCTTGGACGCCCTGCGCGACCGGCCTGGCGTGGTGTCGGTCGCGTCCGTGAACAGCGCGTGGGTCCCGGGCCTCACGTACTCCACATTGTTCGACGCCGAGAATCAGCCGACGGTGGATGGCCAGATGCGGCCTGCGAACTTCCGTCGTGTCTCGCCCGGGTACTTCAAAGCGATGCGGATTCCACTGCGATCGGGCCGCGATATCGCGGAGGCCGATACGCGAACGGCGCCATGGGTCGCGGTGGTGAGCGAGTCCCTCGCCACTCAAGTGTGGCCGAATCAGAATCCGATTGGCCACCGAGTGAAACGCAAGGAACCGGGGACCGGGTGGATGACCGTCGTCGGGGTCGTCGCCGACGTGAAGGACGTGAGCCTGACAGAAGGCCCCGATCCGACATTGTATGTGTCGCAAAAGCAAAACCTTCCGCCGGGCCAGCCGATCGCGCTTGTGGTGCGGACGCGGAGCGAACCATCCGCGCTCATCCGGGACGTGCGTGCGGCGGTGGCCTCGGTGGACGCGACACAGGTCGTCGACCGGTTCATGCCTCTGACCACCTTCGTCGACGCGTCGCTCGCTCCAGATCGGTTTCGTACGGCATTGCTGATCGTCTTCGCGGTGGCCGGGGTGCTGCTCGTCATGGTGGGCCTGCTTGGCTTGACATCCCGATCTGTGTCGGAGCGAACGCGGGAAATGGGCGTGCGAATCGCGCTGGGCGCCGCCCCGCTGGCGCTGTGGGGGCGAGTCACGATGGAGGCCTTGGTCAGCGTCGCACTCGGCATGGCCGCTGGATGGCTTGGGGCTGCGGTGACCATGCGCGTCCTCGCTCGAGTGCTGCTGGGCGTGTCGTCGCCCTCTCTGATGCTGTGGACGGGCGTGACCGCCTCACTCGGTTTCGTCTGCCTGGTCGCGGCAGCGGTTCCAGCGTTCCGGATCACGAAGGTCGATCCCTCGACGGCCTTGCGTGCCGAGTGACCTGGCCATCGCCAACCTGGTCTTGCAATCCGTCGATACCTGCGTGCCGAAAGCCCCCAACTACGGTGTGCCCGAGAAGAACGTCCTCACATAGCGCGGCTCACTCACTTCCTTCAGGCGCCGACCTATAATCACGCCGGCGCCATTGCGGTGGCTCGCCGAGACACGTGATCGTGAGGGCGGGATGAAGCGGTGGCTGATCGTCGCAGCGATGATGGCGTGGCCGACCGGAGCGTCAGCGGCGACGTTCCTCGTCAACACTACGGTCGATGCGGTGGACGCGGTGCCGGGTGACGGCGTGTGCGCGACGATCGACGGCCGGTGCTCGCTGCGTGCGGCGGTCCAGGAGTCGAATGCGTTGACCGGTGCGCAAGCGATCAGCCTTCCGGCGGGTTACTACACGCTGACCATCCCGGGTTCGGGGGGAGCCGGCGTGGGCGACCTGAACGTCGGGGCCAACACGCAGATCACGATCACCGGCACCGGCCCGGCGACGACGATCATCGACGCGAACGGGATTGGTGGCGCCTTTGCCGTTGACGTGGCATCTGGCGGGTTGACGCTGGTCGGCGTCACGGTGCAGAACGGGTCCGCCGGTTGCATCGCCACCTCCGGGGGGCTCACGCTGAACCGTGTGGTCCTCCAACTGTGCCAGGGAGCGGGAGGGGCTATTCAAACCACCCCGCAGGGAAGCCTGACCCTGACCATCGTCGACACGACGATCACAGGGAGCCTCCCCGGCACCTCTGGCACGCTCGGCGGCGGCGTGTCCATCGGTCCCGGCACGTCGGCCACGATCGTCCGTTCGACGATTGCCGGCAACTTTGGGCATATCGCCGGCGGCGTCTACGTCACGAGCACCGACAGCGCCGCCACGTCCCTGACCATCGCCAACTCGACGATCGCTCAAAACACAGGGTTCGCCAGCGGGATCCTGCTTGACGCGAGTGGACCTCTTCACAGCACCACCGCCGTCACCCTCGTCAATGTCACAATCGCCCAGAATGCCTCGATCAGTGGCGGTGGCGCGATTGCTGAGCGCGCGACTGGGGCCCTTCCACCATCGCTCACCGTGAGCAACACGATTGTCGCGAACAACCCCGGCGGAGGGTCGACGATGAATTGCGGGCTCCTGATCCCGATCACCGATCTTGGCCGCAATCTCGAGTTTCCTGGAACGACGTGCGGGTTCGGTCAGACCGGGGACCTGCGTGTCGATCCGCTGCTCGCCCCGCTGGCGCCGCACGGTGGCCCGACGGCGACCATGCCGCTGCTGGCCGGAAGCCCGGCGATCGATGCCGGCTCGGACGTCGCGTGCGCGATGCCGCCGGTCTCCGGCC
>DASZFS010000298.1:0-1773 GCA_035939575.1 Vicinamibacterales bacterium
GCGCCAGATCACCACGAAGGCACCGAACGCCACCACCATCGCGACCAGGGCGAAGAACAGCGATCCCGCCAAAGTGGCGATCGCGGGCACCGGCTCGAGGAAGCCGAGGTTGACGATGACGATGACGAGCAGGACGACGGCAACCGCGAACAGCGCGAGCCGACGCGACCACATGGCGAGCTTCGATACCGGCTCTTCCGCGACGCGGCGGCGCGCGACGTAGAGCATCAACGCCCTCGTGAGCCCTCGCCGCGGGCAGCGGAGCCGAGGGAAAATTGACGTGCGGGTTCCGGCGGCTGGATACGCGCCGGTGGAACCGCCGTCAACGCGGCGCGAGAGGGCCGATCAGGCTTCGCGGAAACGGTAGCCCACGCCGTAGAGCGTCTCGATCATGTCGAACGTCTCATCCGCTCCCCGGAACTTCTTGCGCAACCGCTTGATGTGGCTGTCGATGGTGCGGTCGTCGACGTACACCTGGTCCTCGTAGGCCGCATCCATCAGCGCGTCGCGGCTCTTGATCACGCCGGGCCGGGTCGCGAGCGTCTCAAGCAGCCGGAACTCGGTCACCGTCAGTATGACCTTGTTGCCCTTCCAGGTGCAGGTGTGGCGCTCCCGGTCCAGGCACAGGTTCCCGCGTTCCATCACGCTGTCGCTGGTGTCGCGCTCGCCCGCCGTTTCGATCGCGCGGAACCGGCGCAGCAGCGTGCGCACCCGCTCGACCAGCACGCGCTGCGAGAACGGCTTGCGGATGAAGTCGTCGGCGCCGATCCGCAGGCCAAGCAGCTCGTCCGTCTCCTCCTGGCGTCCGGTCAGGAAGATGACCGGCACGTCGGATTTTTGCCGCAGTCGCCGCAGCAACTCGACCCCGTCCATCTGCGGCATCCGGATGTCCAGGATGGCGAGATCGGGCTGCACCGTCTTGAACCCGTTGAGCGCAGCCGGCCCGTCCGGGTAAGCCACAACGTTGTAGCCTTCCGATTCAAGCGTCGTCGCGATGAGCGCGAGAATGTCGCGATCATCGTCCACTAAGGCGATGGTTGCCATTCGTCCGTCCCCCACTCGATTCGGACACTCTTCAGACAAAGCTCGGCTGAAGTATGGCGTCCGCGGCGGACAATGCTCGCCGGGCGCTGACGGTGGAGGAATCCGGGCGCCAGCGCGACGAACTTGTGACAAAATTACTCCGCCGCCGTGGCCGTCGGCAATACGTAATCCCTGAAGCGCTCGCGCAGCGTGATCTTCTGGATCTTGCCGGTAGCTGTGTGGGGGATCTCGTCGACGACGGCCACGTCGTCGGGCATCCACCACTTGGCGATCTTGCCCTGCAGGAACCCGAGCAGCTCCTCCTTGGTCGCCGTTTGGTCTTTCTTAAGCACGATCACAAGCAGCGGCCGCTCGTCCCACTTCGGGTGGCGGATCCCGATCACGGCGGCTTCCGCCACCTTGGGATGGCCGACCGCGAGGTTCTCGATGTCGATCGAGGAAATCCATTCGCCGCCGGACTTGATCACGTCCTTCGAGCGGTCGGTGATCTGCATGTAGCCGTACCGGTCGATGGTCGCCACGTCGCCGGTGTCGAAAAAGCCGTCGCCATCGAGGATCTCGCCGCCCTCTCCCTTGAAGTAGGCTTTCGCCACCGCCGGTCCGCGCACCTTGAGGCGCCCGAAGGTCTTGCCGTCCCACGCCAGTTCGCGATCGGAATCGTCGGTGATCTTCATCTCGATCCCGAACGGCGTGTGGCCCTGTTTCTGCTGGATGTCGAGCCGCGCCTCA
>DASZFS010000299.1:0-14198 GCA_035939575.1 Vicinamibacterales bacterium
AGTGTGACCGGGGGCCGGCCGGGGCGCCCGGAGTACACGGAGCGGGGCTGTCGGGGTCCCCGCGACGTGTGACCGGGGGGCCGGGGCCCCCGGAGTAAACATGTTGCGCATCGCGCTCACGGGTGGAATCGCGACGGGCAAGAGCTACGTGCTGGATCGCCTGCGCGCGCGCGGAATACCGTGCGTCGATGCGGACGAGATCACGCACGGCGTGACCGCGGCGGGCACCGAAGCGACGTCCGCCATCGCCGCCCGGTTCGGCGACGGAGTCCTGGCCGCCGATGGCTCGGTCGACCGCGCGAAGCTCGGATCGATCGTGTTTGCGGATGATGCGGCGCGCCGGGACCTCGAGGCCATCGTCCATCCGGCAGTGTACCGGGCGATAGCCGCCGGATTGCGGGCGTTCGAGCTCCTCGGAGGACACCCGTTCGCGGTGGCGGCTATCCCGCTCCTGTACGAGACCGGACATCAAGCCGACTACCATCGGGTCATCGCGACCGTCTGTGCGCCGGCGCTGCAGCTGAAGCGGCTCGTCGAACGCGGCCTCGCCGAGGACGCCGCGCGTCAGCGGATCGCGGCGCAGATGTCCGCGCAGAGCAAGGCCGCGCGCGCCGATTTCGTCATCAACACGGACGGTTCCTTCGACGACACCGATCACCAGATCGGCAGGGCGCTCAGCAACCTCTCGGAGAATCTGAGGACTTGAGGATCTGAGGAAGTGAGGATCTCTCTGAGGCGGGCTGAAAACCCGGAAGTGGGCTGAAGACTCATGGCCGCGGGCAGTTGCCTCGACCCCAGATCAAGATTGTCTCGAGCCCCTTCCTATACTTCCACCTCGCTCGCGTCCTGCGCGGGGGCGATCCGTTCTTCGACGAAGGTGTTCCAGTCGTGACAGTGCGGGCACTGCCACAGCAGCTCGGTGCTGCGGTAGCGGCAGCGCATGCAGACGTGCGGATCCAGATAGAAGACCGCGTGCCGCGTCAGCTCGCGATAACGGTCGACGAGCGCGGACGGGTGGTGCAGCTGTCCGAGCGCGCGCCAGATCGCCTGATGGATGCTGAGCGCGTGCGGGTTCTGCACCAGCGCAGAGAACAGCAGATCCAGCGCCTCGTGCGGCTGGTCGCCGGCCGCGAGGTGGCGGGACAGCGCCAGGCGCGCGCGCCAGTCCTGCGGGTTCTCGTCAATGATCCGGCGGCACAGCCGGGTGAACCGCTCGGGATGGCTCGTGCGCCGCGCGAGCGCTTCGAGCCGCTCGAATGCCAGGTAGGCCCGATCGGGGGCGACGTCGACGAGCTTCTCCCACACTTCCGCCGCCCCTCGCTCGTCGCCCTCGGCGACACGCACGTCGCCGAGGTTGAGGTAGGCGGGCACCGCGCGGGCGTCGAGATCGATCGCGGCGTCGAACCGCCTGACGGCCTCGACATGGTCCTTGCGGCGCAGCGCCTCGAGCCCGATCTCGTTCTCCAGGAACGCGAGAATCGCCTGGCTCTGCGGCCGCGAATCCGTGGCCGCAAGCTGTGACAGACGCTCGCGGGTGTCGTACGCCTCGGTCCATTGATGCTGCTCTTCGTGCAGCTTCTGCAGGTTCACGAGCGCGTACTCGTTCTTCGAGTCGAGGCGCAGCACCTCGTTGAACGCCTCGAGCGCGCGGTCGACGAAGCCGCCGCGCTTGTAGTCGAGCCCCAGGCAGAGCAACACGTAGGCGTGCTCGAGCTTGGTCAGGCGCGGCCGCTGAAGCAGCGACTGGTGCACCGTGATCGCCTTGCCCACCTGGCCTTTCTCGCGGTACAGGTTGCCGAGGATCATGTGCACTTCGAGGGCGTCGGGGTCGACGCTGGCCGCGCGGCTCAGCTCCTCGATCGCCAGGTCAATCTGGTTCGCGACGAGGAAATTGAGTCCGAGGATGTAATGGGGCGACTCGCGGGCGCGCCGCCGATCCAGCCACTTGCCGTCGCGGAGTTTGTACCGCTCCCAGGCCTTGCCGATCGCGAGGCCCGCGAGCAGACCGACGAGCACGGCGAGCAGCGGCGCATACGTGCTCATGCGCCCTCCTGCCGCCCCACGAGATAGCCGCCGACGAGCGCATCCCATTTGTTCTGCGCGCGCAGAATCAGCTGGATGAGATCGCGCGCCGCGCCGTCACCGCCGCGCGACGGGCTGACCCAGTCAACCCGCCCGCGCACCTCCGCCACGGCGTCGGCAGGCGCCGCGGCGAGGCCGACCCGCTCCAGTACCGGCAGGTCGAGCACGTCGTCCCCCATGTACGCCACCTGGTCGTGCCCCATGAGGAGCTCGTCGACGATCTCGTCGTACGTGTCGCGCTTGCTGGCGACGCCCTGATGGACCAGCGTGACGCCGAGTTGCGCCGCTCGCTGCGCCGTCGTAGCGGCGGACCGCGCCGACAGGAAGCCGACCGTCAGGCCCATGCGCATCGCCCACACGATCGCGGTGCCGTCCTTGATGTCGAACTGCTTGCTCTCGGTCCCGTCGGCGTGCATCAGGATCTTGCCGTCGGTAAGCACGCCGTCGACGTCGAACAACACCAGCTTGATGAGCGCCGCCCGGCGCTCCACGTCGCGATCAGTCATCCGCCTCCACCAGCCATCCGCCTCCGGTCGGTCAACCGACACGGCGAGCCGCGCCGAAGCGTGAAACGCAAAGGCGGATCAGCCACCAGTAACCAGCCACCAGCCACCAGCCACCAGCAACCAGCCACCAGCAACCAGTTAGAAGAGCTCCATCCGCCACAGGTCGTGCAGATGCACGACGCCGGCGACCCGTCTGGGTCGATCGCCGTCCGCCACGACAACCGCCGTGATTTTGTGGCGCTCCATGACGTTCAAGGTCTCCGCCGCCAACGTCGTCCGCGACACCGAGATCGGGTCGCGGGTCATCACGTCGCCGGCGGTCATTGTCAGGATGTCCACTGCGCGTTCCATCTGACGCCGCAGGTCACCATCCGTGATGATACCGAGCAGCGCCCCGTCCCCGTCGACCACGCACGTCATGCCCAGGCCCTTGCGCGACATCTCGTAGATGACGTCCCGCATCGCCGTGTCGGGACCGACGACGGGGCAGCGATCGCCGCCGTGCATCAGCGCTTCCGCGCGCATGAGACGCTTGCCGAGCTTCCCGCCAGGGTGCAGGTTCGCGAAATCCTCTTCCCGGAATCCCTTTTCGACCAGCAGCGTCATGGCAATCGCGTCGCCGAGGGCCAGCGCCGCCGTCGTGCTTGCGGTCGGCACGAGGTTCATCGGGCACGCTTCCTCTGCGACGCTGCAGTCAAGCGCGACGTCAGCCGCCTGCGCCAGCGTCGACTTGGGGCCGCCGGTAATCGCGATGAGCCGCGCGCCGAGGCGCCGAATCGTCTCCAGGAGACGCAGCAGCTCGTCGGTCTCTCCGCTGTACGAGAGCGCGATGACGACGTCTTCACTGCGGATGACGCCGAGGTCACCGTGGATGGCCTCGGCCGGATGGAGGAAGAATGCGGGCGTTCCCGTGCTGGACAGGGTCGCCGCGATCTTGCGGCAGATGATGCCCGACTTTCCCATGCCGGCGAGGATGACGCGGCCCGTGCACTGGCGCAGCATCTGCACGGCGCAGTCGAACCGCTCGTCAAGGCGGCCGACCAGCCCGAGAATCGCCGCCGCCTCGGTCTCGAGCACCTTCCGCGCCAGCGACCGATCAGCCACGGGAGGCCACCGCGGCCTGCTTCACGATGCGGTCGATTGCCACCAGGCGGTGGAGCAGCGGCTCCAGTCGATCGAGGCGCAGGGCGTTCTGCGCGTCGCTCTTCGCGCGCGCCGGCTCCTCATGGACTTCGAGAAAGACCGCGTCCACGCCGGCCGCCACACCCGCGCTCGCAAGCGGCTCGATGAACTCGGCCTGGCCGGCCGTCACGCCGTTGCCGCCGCCTGGGAGCTGAAGGCTGTGTGTCACGTCGAACACGACCGGCCGTCCTTGCGCGCGCATCATCGGGAGCGCCCTCATGTCCACGACCAGATTGTGATAACCGAAGCTGGTTCCGCGCTCGGTCACGAGAATGCGGTCGTTGCCGGCCTCGCTGACCTTGTTCACGGCGTGCACCATGTCGTCGGGCGCGAGGAACTGGCCTTTTTTGATGTTCACCACGCGGCCCGTCTTCGCGGCCGCCACGAGAAGGTCTGTCTGGCGGCAGAGAAACGCGGGGATCTGGAGCACGTCCGCGACGTCGGCGGCGGCGCGCGCGTCCGACGTCTCATGGATGTCGGTCAGGACGGGAACGCCGCAGGACGCCTTGATGGCCGCGAGCACGCGCAACCCCTCCTCGAGCCCGGGCCCGCGAAATGATCGGATGGACGTGCGATTGGCCTTGTCGTACGACGCCTTGAAGATGACCGGCATGCCGACCCGCCGCGCGACGTCGACGATCCGTCCCGCCAGATCGCGCGCGTGTCGCTCGCTCTCGATGACGCAGGGGCCCGCGATGAGAACAAGCGGGCCGCCGCCCCCGATGACGACGCGCGTGACGCCGGCCCCAGGGGCCCCGTGGGTACCGTCGCCCACATCGCCAAGAATGACCGGATTCACACGCTGATTATAGCGGTCGGGTGGGTCAACCCACCTGGCGCATCTTCCCCAGCTGACCCACGAGCGCGTGCTCGGTCTTGTGCTGGTAGGCCGCGCGCACAAACGCGGCAAACAGTGGATGCGGCTGGGTCGGCTTCGACTTGAACTCGGGGTGGAACTGCACCGCGAGATACCAGGGATGACTCGGCATTTCGGCGATCTCGACGAACTTGCCGTCCGGTGAGCGGCCCGAGATCCGCAGGCCGTGCTCATGGAGCGTCTTCTCGTACAGGCAGTTGAACTCGTATCTGTGACGGTGGCGCTCGTGAATGAGGCTGGCGCCGTAGACCTTCTGGGCGAGCGACCCGGGAGCGATCTCGCACGCGTACGATCCCAGGCGCATGGTGCCTCCCAGATCGTCGATGCCGAGCAGATCGCGCAGCTTGTAAATCACTTTTGTCGGCGTGTCGGGGCTGCACTCGGTCGAATCCGCGTCCGCCAGCCCGGCGACGTTCCGCGCGTACTCGACCGTCGCCCACTGGAAGCCGTAGCAGATGCCGAAGTAGGGGACCAGGCCCTCGCGCGCGACCTGCGCAGCCGTCATCATCCCGCGCGTCCCGCGGTTGCCGAAGCCACCCGGCACGAGGATGCCGTCGGCGCCGTCGAGCAGCGCGATGCCCCCCGGCTCTTCCAGCGCCTCGGCCTCAATCCATTTGATGTTGACCTTGAGGCGATTCGAGAAGCCGCCGTGGTACAGCGCCTCGTTGAGGCTCTTGTACGAGTCCTCGTAGCCGACATATTTCCCGACGACATGAATCGTGATCTCGTCGACCGGATTCTTGATGCGGGCGACCAGATCCTCCCAGGGCTGCATCCGGCGCTCGGTCTGCGGCAGGTGCAGGTACTTCAACACGATTCGATCGAGCCCCTCGGCTGCGAGCACGACCGGCACCTCGTAGATCGTGGCCACGTCCTTCGCGGTGATCACCGCTTCCTCGTCCACGTCGCAGAAGAGCGCGATCTTGCGCTTGATGTCGCCGTCGAGGAAGCGATCGGTGCGGCACAGCAGGATGTCGGGCTGGATGCCGATGGACCGGAGGTCGCGCACGCTGTGCTGCGTCGGCTTGGTCTTCAGCTCGCCCGCGGCGCCGATGAACGGCACTAATGTCAAATGAATGTAGAGCGAGTTGTCCCGCCCGACTTCCTGGCGGAACTGCCGGATGGCCTCGAGGAAGGGGAGGCTCTCGATGTCGCCGACAGTGCCGCCGATTTCGACGAGCACGACGTCCACGTCCTGGGATACCACGCGGATGGCATCCTTGATCTCGTTGGTGATGTGCGGAATCACCTGCACGGTCCGTCCCAGGTAGTCGCCGCGCCGTTCCTTCTGGATGACGCTCTGGTAGATCTTGCCGGTCGTCCAGTTGGAATTCTTGGTCGTAATCGTGTTGGTGAAGCGCTCGTAGTGCCCGAGATCCAGGTCGGTCTCGGCCCCATCGTCGGTGACGTAGACCTCGCCGTGCTGGTACGGGCTCATCGTGCCGGGATCGACGTTGATGTACGGATCGAACTTCTGCATCGTCACCTTGTACCCGTGGCCCTCGAGGAGGCAGCCGATCGAGGCCGCGGCGAGCCCCTTGCCGAGCGATGACACGACGCCGCCGGTGACGAAGATGTACTTGGTGGTCCGTCCGTCCATTGAGCTCCTCAACTCGACGTGGGCGCCGACAGGAGGCGGCGCACCTGTTCCAGGTCTTCCTGCGTGTCGACGCCGAACGACTCGTATTGGGTCTCGATCGCTTTGATTCGGATGCCGTGCTCGAGCGCCCGCAGCTGCTCGAGCGATTCGGCGCGCTCGAGGGGCGTCGGTTCGAGAGAGGCCAGCACCAGCAGGGCACTGCGGCGATAGGCGTACAGACCGATATGTCTGTACATGGGCGGCCATCCGCCCCGCGGGTCGCGCAGGTGGGGAATGGGCGCCCGCGAGAAGTACATGGCGAAGCCCCCGCGATCGACCACCACTTTGGTGATGTTCGGGTTGGACAGTTCGGCCTGGTTGTGAATGCGGCGGAAGAGCGTCGTCATCTGCAGACCCGAATCGCCGGCGAAGGGCGCCACCAGTTCGCCGATCGCGTTCGGATCGACGAGCGGCTCGTCTCCCTGCACGTTGACGACGACGTCGCACTCGAGCGTCGCGGCGACCTCGGCGAGCCGGTCAGTGCCGGTTTCGTGCGCTTTCGTCAGACGGACCTTGCCGCCGAAGCCGTTCACGCGCGTCGCGATCCGGAGGTCGTCGGTGGCCACGATAGTGTCGGACACGACGGGCGAGAGCGCAGTGCGCCGGTACACATGCTCGATCATCGGCCGGCCGTCGAGATCCGCGAGGACCTTGCCGGGGAGACGGGTCGAAGCGTATCGGGCGGGGATGATGGCGATGATCTTGAGCGGAGGAACCGAATCGACTCTCGAAGCAGTCGATGCAGGGTGCACGACGAATAATAGCACACCCGTAAAACCGGCGTGCTACGATCGCAGCTGACGAGATGAACGTGAAACGCACGGCGACGATCGTCCTGGTCGGCGGCGCACTGGCCGCGTGGCTGGCGGGCGCGGCGACGTCGAATCGCGCGATTCCCGATCCCGTTGCGCCTCGCGCCCTGCCCATCGATGCGCGCGGCGTCGCGCTCGCCGGCGAGATCGCGAAACTCCACGAGCGGCTGCGACCCGCGGCGATGCCGCACACGCCGGGGCGCAACCTCTTCACGTTCCGCGCCGCCGCCGCCGCGCGGCCCGCCGCGCCGGCGCCGCCCGCCGCCATCACCGAGATCCCGCTCGCTCCGCCCGGACCAGCGCTGCCCCCGCTCAAGCTCGCAGGCGTCAGCGAGGACCCCGGCGCTGACGGCCCGCTCCGGCTCGCGTTCATCGCGGGTGGCGGGCAGCTGTTCATGGTCAAAGAGGGCGAGACGGTCACGCCGCGCTATCGTGTGGTCAAGATCACCTCCGACGGCGTCGAGCTCACCGATCTCATCGACGGATCAAGTCGTCGCCTGGTGATGAGATAACACGCCAGGCGCCCACCCGCGCCGTCTGAACGGCGCGCGGCGCGGAACGACGACCGCTCGCGCGCGGAGATATCCGGTCAAATCCGGTCATGTCAGTTGCGATCATCATCAATCCGATTTCGGGCGGCGCTCGTCCGGGCGCGGCGCGCGTGCGTGCGCAGATCGCGCTGTCGGCCGTGGACCGCCACGGCGATCGCGCCGAAGTGTTCGTCACCGAGCGGCCTGGCCACGCGCGCGCGCTCGCGAAGGCCGCGGCCCGACGCGGTGTCCGGCTCGTGCTCGCCTGGGGCGGCGACGGGACCGTCAACGAGATCGCGTCGGCGCTCGCCTTCGACAGCGTCCCGCTCGGCATCATCCCGTCGGGGTCCGGCAACGGGCTCGCGAGGGAGCTCGGGATCAGCCGCCGTCCGGATCGGGCGATCGCGGCGGCGCTCGCCGCGGCGCCGCGGGCGATCGATCTCGGTGAGCTCGACGGCCGCCTGTTCGTCAACGTCGCCGGGATCGGCATCGACGCGTACGTAGCGGCGCAGTTCAACGGCGGCGGCAATCTCCGGCGTGGCTTGATTGGCTATGCCCGCATCACCGGCCGGGCTCTGTTCTCCTACGCGCCGCAGGCCTATCGGATCGCCAGCGACCACGCACGCTTCGACACCCGAGCCGTCGTCGTCACCATCGCCAACGGGGCGCAGTACGGCAACAACGCCCGCATCGCGCCCGACGCGCGGGTCGACGACGGGTTGCTGGATCTGGTGGTGGTCGAAGAGCGATCGCGATGGGAGACGCTCCGGCACGTGCCGAAGCTGTTCAACGGCCAGGCGGCGCGGGTGCCGGGATATCGGACCACGCGGATTCGGCGGGCGACGATCGAATCAGACGATCCGATGCCGTTCCACGTGGACGGGGAACCGGTTCAGGGCGGCACGAGCCTCAAGGTGCGGGTGCATCCGGGCGCGCTGCTCGTGGCGGCGCGGTAGCGCCCGGTCAGGACCATTAGGCGAGACGCACCACCCACGCCTCTTTGATCGCCGCAACCCGCCGGATTTCGGCGACCGCGGCGTCCAGCGCCGTCGATCCGGTTTCTTCGTCGACGTTGACAACGCCGATCGCGCCGTCCTCGCCGCGTCCGAGCGCGAAACTCGCGATGTTCACGCCGTGACGGCCGAGAATGGTGCCCACTTCTCCGATCACGCCCGGCTGATCGTCGTTTCGCACGATCAGCATGGCGCCACCGAGCGGCGCTTCGACGTCGATGCCGCCCACGGAGACAAGGCGCAGGCTGTCGGGCTCGAAGACCGTCCCCTCGACCCATCGCTCGCCCGCGTCGGTGTGGAGCTTGATCGACAGCAGGCTCGTGAAGTGCCGCGCCCGCGAGCTGCGTGACTCCACGATGTCGATGCCCCGCTCGCGCGCGGCGCTGCGCGCGTTCACGATGGAGACGCCGCCCGACAGAATGGGCCGCAGCGCACCAGCCGCGGCGCTGGCCGCGAGCACATCGACGCCCCGACTCTCCAGCAGCGCTCCGTAGTAGCGGACGCCGAGCGCCTCGATGCGCGCGGCGCCGATCTGCGAAGCAAGTCCGGCCAGCCGGTCCGCGAGGCGAATCCACGGCTGCAGGCGCCGCAACTCGTCGGGAGGCACTGCGGGAAAGTTGACGGCGTTCCTGACGATGCCGTGCAGCAGAAAGTCACGCACCGTCGCGGCGGTGTCGACCCCGACCAGCTCCTGGGCTTCCTCGGTCGACGCAGCGATGTGCGGTGTCGCGATGACCTGCGGCAATTGCGCAAGCGACCAATCGCCCGGCGGCTCGGATTCGAACACATCGAGCGCCGCGGCCGCTACGACTCCGGTTTCGATCGCCCGCTGCAGCGCGGCTTCGTCGATGAGGTCTCCGCGAGCCGTGTTGATCAGCCGAACGCCGGGCTTGCAGCGCGCAAACCGCGCGGCGTCGAACACATGGCAGGTTTCGGGCGTCGACGGGAGATGCAGCGTGAGGTAGTCAGCGCAGGCGCACAGCTCGTCCAGCGACATCAGCTGGACGTCAAGGGAGGCCGCCACGTCACGCGCGATGAACGGATCGTGTGCGACAACGGTCATGCCGAACGCCCGGGCACGGTGCGCCACCTCCTGTCCGATCCGCCCGAGCCCGGCAACGCCGAGTGTTTTCCCACGCAACTCGTTGCCCACGAATCGCTTCTTATCCCATGTGCCCGCTTTCATGGCGCGGTCGGCCGCAGGAACGGAGCGAGCGAGCGCGAGCATGAGGGCGCAGGTGTGCTCGGCCACGCTGATGCTGTTGGCGCCCGGCGCGTTGACAACGAGGATGCCGCGGCCACTGGCGGCCGGGACGTCAACGTTGTCGACGCCGGTCCCGGCACGCGCCACGATTCGAAGCCGCGGCGCGGCAGCGAGGAGCGCTGCGGTCACCTTCGTGGCGCTACGGACCATCAGCGCGTCGGCGTCAGCGAGATCGGCGGCCAGCGCGGCGGGCGCCCGGCCCGAGCGGGCGTCGACCTCCCACCCGGCCTCAGCGCGGAGTAAACCGAGCGCCGAGGCGGGGAGGTCGTCGGCAACAACAATTTTCATCGATGAAAGGCGCGGACCCCGACTCCTAGCCCCGGGCGGCGTCGTGCGTCAATGGCTCTTTGCTGGAGCCAGCGTGCGCACGTAGTTGATGACGTCCCAGATCTGGTGCTCCGTCAGCTTGCTGTTGAAGGACTTCATGCCGGTGCCCTTCACGCCTTCCTTGATGACAGCAAAGATCTCGCCGTCTGACGAGCCATGCTTCCATTCGCTGTCGGCCAGGTTTGAAGGCTTCGGGTTGAGCTCGGTGCCCATCTTGCCGTCGCCCAGGCCGGTGACGCCATGACAGCTCGTGCAGTTCTTCTCGTAGACCTGCTTGCCCGCAGCAATCGACGTGGCGTCGGCGGTGACGGGGTTCTTCACCTTTGCCGCTTCCGGATGGTGATGGGCGCCGGCATCGGCTGGATGTTGCGCCTGCGTCAGCAGCATCGAGCCGGCGAGTGCGAGCACGGTGTACCACATTGATGTCACGCTCCTTGTCTAAGCCGTGCCTACAGTATAATCCGTCGGTTCTGGCTGCGGCACTGGCGGCCGCCGGGCACTCCCTGATGACTCGCCCTGCCGTGGTGCAAACCGCTAAAACGTTCGAAACTCCACGTGACGGCGGCGTAAACATTGAAGCTTTTCCACAGAGTTTTCCACAGTATTCGCGGAAAACTTCACGCCGCGAACAGGTGACCTGACCTAAAAATCTATGCCGAATGCGATCACTCTCAAGAACGGTCGGCTCGACGTGCCGAGCGATCCGATCATTCCGTTCATCGAAGGCGACGGCACCGGCCCCGACATCTGGCGCGCGAGCGTCCG
Source organism: Vicinamibacterales bacterium (assembly GCA_035939575.1). GTDB lineage: Bacteria > Acidobacteriota > Vicinamibacteria > Vicinamibacterales > CAVVIG01 > DATKHR01. The sequence continues at coordinate 10,998 of DASZFS010000299.1, forward strand.
CGTCCTCGACGCCGCCGTCGAGCGTGCCTACAGCGGCAAGCGGAAGATTGCCTGGAAGGAAGTGTACGCGGGCGAAAAGAGCTTCAAGCAGTTCAATAACTGGCTGCCGGACGCCACGGTCGAAGCGTTTCGAACGTACTACGTCGGCATCAAGGGGCCGTTGACGACGCCGGTTGGGGGCGGCATTCGGTCGCTGAATGTCGCCTTGCGTCAATTGCTGGATCTTTATGTCTGTCTTCGGCCGGTCCGCTGGTACAAAGGCGTCCCGTCGCCCGTGAGGCACCCGGAAAAAGTGGACATGGTGATCTTCCGGGAGAACACGGAGGACATCTACGCCGGGATCGAGTACGCGGCCGGGACCGCCGACGCTCAGAGATTGCTGGATTTCTTCGCGAAGGAGTTTCCGAAAGAATTCAGGAAGATCCGCTTCGGCGCCGCCGACGCCGCGCGACAGTGGCAGGCGCAGCTCGAGGCCATCGGCGCGCCCAAACGGGATGTCGGCGTTGAGGTCGGCGTCGGTCTGAAGCCCATCAGCCGGCTCGGCACCGAGCGCCTGGTGCACAGCGCGATTGCCTACGCCGCGCAGTCCGGACGCAAGAGCGTCACGCTCGTGCACAAGGGCAACATCATGAAGTTCACCGAGGGTGCCTTCCGGGACTGGGGATACCAGGTCGCGAAGGACTTCTTCGGTGCCGTCGAGATCGACGGTGGCCCCTGGTGCCGGATCCCGGACGGCAAGCCGGGCGCAGGCCTCGTCATCAAGGACGCCATCGCGGACATCACGCTCCAGCAGGTGCTGACGCGCCCCGACGAGTTCGACGTGATTGCCACGCCGAATCTCAACGGCGACTACCTGTCCGACGCGCTGGCGGCGCAGGTGGGTGGAATCGGGATTGCGCCCGGCGGGAACATCAACTACGTGACCGGCCACGCGGTGTTCGAGGCGACGCACGGGACGGCGCCGAAGTATGCGGACCAGGACAAGGTCAACCCGGGATCGGTCGTCCTATCCGGGGAGATGATGCTCCGCCACCTTGGATGGACCGAGGCGGCCGACCTCGTCGTCAAGGGGATGGACGGCGCGATCGCCGCCAAGCGCGTCACGTACGATTTTGCGCGCTTGATGGACGGGGCGACCGAGCTGAAGACGTCCGAGTTCGGCGACGCCATCATCACACACATGTCGGGCGGCGCGCGGGCGTAGACCGGGGGGAGGGGCCCCCGGAGTGAGCACGCGGCGTCAGCCGAGCGATCAGGAGCGTTCGATGAATAGAAAAGTGACAGTCGTGGGTGGCGCGGGCAACGTGGGCGCGACAGTGGCCCGGGGCGTGGCGGACAAGCAGCTCGCCGACGTCGTCGTGATCGACATCGCGGACCAGAAGGCGGCCGGCGTCGCGCTCGACATGCTCGAGGCGTGCCCGGTGTGGGGATCGGACGCCCGCGTGCTCGGGACCGGCGACTACGCTGAGAGCGCGAATTCCGACGTGGTGGTCATCACGTCCGGGATGCCGCGCAAGCCCGGGATGAGCCGCGATGACCTGTTGAACGTCAACTACAAGATCATGCAGCAGGTGACCGAGCAGGTCGTGAAGCACTCCCCCAACTGCATCATCGTTCCGGTCTCGAACCCGCTCGACGCCATGGCGCAGGCGGTTTACAAGTTGTCGAAGTTCCCCCGCGAGCGCGTCATCGGCATGGCCGGCGTGCTCGATTCCGCGCGCATGCGCGCGTTCATCGCCCGGGAGCTCGACGTGTCAGTCGAGAACGTGCACGCGTTCGTTCTTGGCGGGCACGGTGACACGATGGTGCCGCTGCCGCGCTATTCGACCGTGGCGGGCATTCCGATTACGGACCTTCTGGACACGGCCACGATCGAGCGGATCGTGGCCCGAACGGCGGGCGGCGGCGCCGAGATCACTCAGCTCGTGGGCACCAGCGCCTGGTACGCGCCCGGCGCATCGGTGGTCGAGATGGTTGAAGCGATCCTCCTCGACAAGCACAAGATCGTGCCGTGCTCTGTGTTTCTTCGGGGCGAATACGGCGTGCGCGATCTGTTCGTCGGCGTGCCGTGCAAGCTTGGCGCGCGCGGACTGGAGAAGATCATCGAGATCAAGCTGACGCCTGACGAAGACGCCGCCTTCAAGAAGTCTGCGGCCGCCGTGAAAGAGCTCGTCGACGTCATCAAGGTCTGAGGCAGCCAGAGTCGTGAGGCGCGTCACCGACTACGATGCCGTGGCCGCCCGGTACGACCTCCGCTATTGCCACTACGACTACCAGGCGATTCGAGACGCCCTGTCGGCGTTCCTGGGCGCGGCCCCGCTGCCCGCCATTCTCGAAGTCGGCTGCGGCACCGGCCATTGGCTGCGGGCGATGGCCGGCCGCGCGGGGCGGGTGGCCGGCATCGATCTCTCGGCCGAGATGATCGGGCGGGCGATCGGGAGCGGCGCCACGCTCGTCCGCGCACGAGCCGAGGCGCTGCCCTGGGCCGGCCAGGTGTTCGACCGCCTGGTGTGCGTCAACGCGCTTCACCATTTCACCGACCGCGACGCGTTCTTCGCCGAGGCCAGGCGCGTGCTCACGCCCGGCGGCGGACTGCTCTCTGTCGGCCTCGACTCGCATGCCGATCGCGACACGTGGTGGGTCTACGACTACTTTCCGGAGACCCGGAGCATCGATCTCGCACGCTACCCGGCGGTGCGGACGCTCCGAGGCGAGCTCGTGCGGGCCGGGTTCTCGTGGTCGGAGTCGTGCGAGGTCGGGGTGTTCGAGGACGTTGTCTCCGCCGCGGATGCGCTCGATCGCGGTCTGGTGTCACGCCACTTCAGCTCGCAGCTGGCGGTGCTCTCTGACGACGAATTCGACGCCGGCGTCGCGCGGATTCGCGACGGGATGGCGGAGGCGGCAAAGGAGGGGCGCGAGCTGACGCTGGCGTCCGAGCTCCACCTGTTTTCGATTACCGGCTGGCTCTAGCCTTAGCCTACAGGCCATCTCTGCAGGGGCTGAAGACTCATGGCCGCGTGCAGTTGCCTCCTATGTGGAGTCGGTTGTCAAGTCCTCACATGTGTTCAACCGCATCAGGCACACCATGCTCTCGCGATCCGTCAGCGGTGCGGATCGCCCCTGACATCCGTGTGCCGTGATCGATCCCGTGATCGATCGTTCACGTGGTCCGAGCTGGCCAGTCGATGACGGTCGCGAGGT